>JAFOMZ010000095.1 GCA_017421125.1 Solobacterium sp. | reverse complement strand
CCTGAAGTTGTGATCTGCCCTCATTGCGGATCGGAGAACAGGATCGGCTCCATCTTCTGCAAGAACTGCGGTGAAAAACTGGAAAAAGAAAAGACATTCTGCCCGGAATGCGGTGCTGAACTTGACGGGGATGAAGTATTCTGCCCGCAGTGCGGTACAAAGCTTCACTAAGGAATCTGACAAATGAGGATCACACGGTCCTCATTTTTATTCGGTGTCAATAAAAAGCCAGGTGCATGCGCGCCTGGCTTTCTGCTGAAAGAGTGTGTTTGTTAAGCAACGTCGATGATGTCTGATTCCTTTACCATCAGTGCCTGCTTTGCGGAATTCAGGAACTGAATGTTGTAGCAGGGTTCTCCCTTTTTGGCAGGATTGCCCCATGGCATGACTCTGACGATCTGACCTTTTTCTTCACTGCCGTTGTACATGAAGCGGACAGTCTTGCCTTTTTTGTAGATCGGAACGCCCAGTTCACGGGTAACTTCCTGCAGCCTGGAGCCGATCTCCAGCACACTGCTGAACAGGACCGTGATCTTGTCTGTCATGGCGCGGTCAACATGGTAATGCCCGCAGTACCAGTGGTCATATTCAACTGTATCCACAAGGCCCTGCAGATAATCTGTCAATGCATCGTTGAAGTATTCATTGTTTGAAATGACGTCCTGAAGCTTTGTGGGAAGGCAGTGTGTAATGATATAGTCTACCTTGCGTCCGCATGCATCAAGAGAAGCTGTAGCTCTGGCAAATTCTTCTGCGCTCGGCAGTTCTTCAGGCCACCAGTACTTGCCAACACTGGCCATATCACCGGTTGCCGGTCCTCTGTCATGAGAAGTTGCTCCGCCTAATGTAAAGATCTTCTTTCCTTCCAGTTCGAAAACATAACCGCGCTCAAGATGAAGGATTTTACTTCTGATCTCGTGGACTTTTCCGCCATTCCAGTCCTTCTCGGGATATGTATACAGTCTCGGGAAGCATTCATGGTTTCCGTCGACAAACAGAGTTGTCCATGCCTGGTCCTGCAGCCATTTGATCCACATTTTCTCTTTCATCGTCTCATGCTTTGTATCCCAGACCAGCCCAAAATCACCGCAAATTATAAGGTAATCATTCTTCGTAAGCTTACTGGTTACATTCTTCGCTGTCAGCTTTTTGATATCCCCGCTATAGCCGTGAATATCGCCTGTAACATAGATCATATGATTTGATCCTCCTATCAAAATCATACAAAAAAAAGAATGTTATTGAAAGAAAGAACACGATTTCTTTTGACAATTTAATAAAAGATAAATAATGATGCCGAAGAAAAAAGATGCCGGAGCACCTTATTTTTTCACAGTAGAGCGATGAGACTTATTCCTGTTGACAATGGCTGACATTTCTTCACCGGGGAAGCAGATCAGTCCGCCTTTCCCGTTTGCCATTTCCATCAGATCTTCAGCGTCTTCAAAGTATACATTAGGCGGGGTCGCGGCTGCTACCTTGTAAGGCATGACATACAGAGGGATCGAATATTCCCGCGTATCAGCTTTCGCAGCTGCTTCAACATGTGCCATCAAAAATGCAATGTCCACTTCATTCTGGCGGCCGTAGAGTTGAACGAACGGAATAAAAATAAAGGAACACTTGTCTTTTAATCCCAGTTTCGCTCTTTGTGCATCCAGTCTTTTTGCGAGAAAACCTGATGCGAAGCCTTCACCGCAGCAAATAGCAATCCTCAACATACAACCTCCAATGCTGTTATTATATACAACCGAAATGTAAAGAAAAGCGTTTTTATAACAAATAAGTATAACAAAATAACAGACGGATGAAAAAAACGACAGTTTTTTGAGGTGTTTTCATTGCTTATTTATGCGGATTTGATGCTTTTTACGGGGTGAATGCTAAAACAACAGGATGATAGCGATTTCAGAATCTTCCAAAATACATGCATGCTCAGACACCGATGGAAAGACCGCCGTCCAGATGGAAGACCTGACCTGTGATAAATGACGCTTCCTCTGATGCGATGTATGCCGCAAGCGCTCCGAACTCTTCAGGCGTTCCATTGCGTTTCATGGGGATATCCGGCAGGATGACCGAGGCATCCAGTGTGGCAGGGGAATGGCTGTCATGATCGTTGACCATGCCGCTGCGGGCGATGCAGTTCACGGTAATGCCGTACGGCATCAGTTCCCTTGCAAGACAGTATGTCATGGATATCACACCGCCTCTGGCTACAGAGTCGAGTATATTTTCCTGCAGGATCCCTGTTGAAGCTCCGGCAGAGGAACACAGTATGATCCTGGGATATCTGCTTTGTTTCAGATAGGGCAGGAATGCCTGCAGTTCCAGAAACGGATCCGCAATATGATGGGAAAGCTTCTTCATTATTTCTGCTTCTGTAAATGTGCCGAACGGTTTCGGTACACTTAATGAGCCGGTCGTATTGATATAAACATCAACGGAGCCGAAACGTTCTGCTGCCTGTCGGAGGACCTCCTCCAGAGGCTGCTGATTGGAAACAGCGGTAACCGTTCCTTCCATTCCTGCACAGGCACTGATGATAGCGGCAGCACTGTCGGGATCATGGGTGGCCATGATGACATTCATGCCCTGCGATGCCAGTGCTTTGACAGCACCCTGTCCGATATTTCCTGTAGCTCCGGCAAAATAACAAGTTCTGTTCAGCTGCATTTTTCCTCCAGAAGCGGCAGTACATGGTCATAAAGGTAATGACCCATTCCGTCTTCGTTGTTTGTATATTCGGTAACAGCGTCTGCACATGCCTTGGTGTCATCGGCACCGTTCTTCAGGCAGACACCCCAGCCGGCTGTTTCAAGCAGTTCGTTGTCGTTGGACATGTCTCCGAAAGCCATCACGTCTTCCGCGCGGATGCCGTACAGTTTTTCATATTCCTTCAGGCCGAATCCTTTGTTGATCTGAGGATCACAGAATTCCAGCATGGTCGTCTGTGTTTTGAAAGCTTTCCATGCCGGTGTCTGGTGGGCAAAAGCCCATTGTTCCACTTCCGGCATGCGTTCAGCAGGGACACGGAACATGATCTTTGGACATTTACCGGCCCACATCTCGGAAATATCTTCTGCAGCGACCACAGCCTGGTGGTTTCTGGCAGATGATGCACGTACATTCTCATCGATCCGTTTTACGAATTGCTTTCCGTTTCTGTACAGAAAAGGATTCAGATCAAGGGGTTCCATCATCAGGATGATCTCTCTGATCGTGTCAGGCTGAAGTTCATTGAACTGATGTATATTGCCGGAAGCTCTGTCATAGATCTGTCCGCCGTTCAGGCCGATCATCATATCAAATCCCGGATCTTCAAAGTCCCATTTTCTGATTTTATCTTTGATCGTCGCATCGTATTCTCTGCCGCTGGCAATGCCCAGAAGAATTCCATGCTGGTGCAGTATTTTCAATGCGCTGCGGGTCAGGTCCAGCATCTCACCGTCATCGTTGACCAGTGTGCCGTCGATATCCGCTGCGATCAGTTTAGGCAATTTCATATTGGGATCCTCCCTGCATATTGTAATCATATCAGATCAATGCAGAATATCTTAAACTGCATGAATATGGACTGTATTTCTGAAAATCAGTAAGATATAGCCATGGTTTATACATATTACCGACACAGACTATCCCCGCAGGACCAGAAAGCATATGACCAGCTGCTGAACGGATTACGACATCGTCAGACCGTGATCGATGTTCCTTATACAAAGCTGGTCCCGACAGACCTGATGCAGGGCATTATCGCAGATCATCCGGAATTGATGGATGTTGATTTCCGGAGTTTTCAGTATGTGGATCTGTACCTGAAAAAGTTTTTCCGCATGACATATACGGAATATAACAGTGCAGCAGTGGAAAAGCTTGAACATATGAAGAAGCTTTTTCTGTCTGTTGTGAGCGATGATATGGATGACTGGGATAAAGCAGCTGTGATATATGATACGCTCGGTTCCATGATCCGCTATTGTTTCATTGACGGAATCACGGAACATACGATCAAAGGCTTCCTGACCGAGGGTACCGCTGTCTGTGACGGCATTTCCAAAATGTATCAGTACCTGTGCGGGTGCTGCGGCCTGGACTGTATCCTGATCCAGGGAACATCAGGCGGGGAAGGACATGCATGGAACCTGATCAGACTGGACGGACATTGGTATCAGGTGGATATGACGGCAGATCTCAGGATGTGTGAGGCAGCAGGTCATCCTGCCCATGTCCTGTTCTGCAGAAATGATGAGGTGTTTGCCAAGGACCATTTCTGGGATCACTCCGCATATCCTGCATGTACACAGCCGGATGATTATTTTGATCATTATCAGCTGACTGTTGCTTCATTCTTCCAGTTTTCATCATCAGTGATCAAAGCCCGGATGAACAGCAGCCGGAAGATCAACATCCGGTTTCAGACAGATACTCCGGTCACCAGGCAGAGGCTTCAGAAATGGATGCTTCTGATGTCGATCACCGGTGTTCTTTCCGTTGTATTTGCGGAAGAACAGCAGATCGCCCTGATCCTTTTACAATAAAGTCCATAACCGGACATACAAAAACAGGAGTGATCAACAAACGGTCATTCCTGTTTTGTGTTGGATGCTATGTAATATCTACGAACAGTATGTCTTCTGTGTCGAACGGGATACCTGCTGCAGTTTTTCCTTTTTGGAAATAAAAGGATCCTCCGTGATTGACAGGGTCTCTGTCGATCGGATTGATCATCAGGACCCGATCCGATACGGAAGCTGCCTGGCCTGCATACTCGTCCAGAGCCCCGCTGTTCCATTCTTCAGGTGTGTAATTGACATATACAGGCCAGATGAGCAGATGATCTGTCCTGAACTTTTCGGGAAACTCCCAAAGATCACCGCAAAGGGCGAGATCCATATCGATTCCGTTCAGCTGAAAGGACCCGGTTTCTGTTCCTTCGCAATAATGTTCGTCGGTTATGGAGTATTCTTTCCAGCCTTTTGAGATGCGTCTGTAGTTATAAATGATCTCTCCGTCTGATATGACAGCACAGGATGAATACAGCTTTTCCTGATCCTTTTCAATATATCCTGTGATCAGGGAAATACCGTACTGCACTGTCCAGTCCTTCAGCTGCTGAAATATTCCGGATGAAACTTCCAGTGCGATCGTTTTGTCTGTTTCATAATTCCAGCTGAGAGAATCAAAGCCCTGCAGAAAGGCTTCCGGGAAACAAAGAAGATCTGCTTTCCCTGCGGAGCGTTTCATCGCAAGCCCGATCTGACTCATATTAAACGGGATATTATTGTTTTCACAGCGGTATGAAACCAAACCGATCCGCATGGCTGTCCTCCTCAGACATGATCTGCCTGAATGGATTGTACCATATGCTTTCAGTGTTACAGAAAAAAACCTGCAGGCAACGCCGTACAGGTTCAGAAGGATCAGTGAATATACTGGAAGCCGTCACCGGACTGTACAAAGTGTACGGGGATCTTACCGACGACTTTCGGCAGCCATGTTTCAGCCATGAACTTCATGCCGGGTTCTTCCGTGTTGAAGTGTCCGAGCAGAATGAGTGCCTTGGGGATCCCAAGTTCCGCGCTGTCACGAATGTATTCATTGAATGTATAGTCTGTGCATTCAAGTGTGATTGCGCAGTCAAAGTCTTCTGTTTCAAATGCCGCAAGGACTTCATTGTCTGCTCTTCCGTCGATATGACCGACGATACGGAGCTTATGGACCAGTGTTTCGGGATCACCGACGATCCTTGTGCCGTTGAGGTGCAGTTTCTCGATCAGCTCTTTTGCGATCAGTTTTGCCGGGACTCCGTCAAATGAATAATCCATAGGACGTACAGGATCACAGATGATCTGCTTATCCCAGCCGAGTTCTTTGGCAAATCCGTAGAAGATGCCGTCTACATACTGACGGATATGTACGGGAACACCGGAATGAATATAGTCATGATCTCTCCAGACGGTGATACCGTATTCGTCCAGAAGAGCCTTTTTTGCCTGGTAAGTACGGTTGTCCTGGAGCCAGTCCTGGTGATCGCCATGATTCCAGAACAGAGCTTCATGAGGAATGATCAGGTTGCAGCCAAGCTTATGAGCTTCACGGATGACTTTTGTACTGGCAAAGCATGTTGTGACGATGCCGGTGCATTCCACGTCGGTATTTCCATAAAGAACTTTATCTCTTGTCGTAGCGTCATCGATCTTTTTGCCTTGTCTTTCGCCTTTGCTGTAAGCTTTTACAGCATCTATAACTTCCTGTATTGTCATGATAAAAATATCTCCTCTATTGCCATTATAGGAGAATCGTTAAGAAATTGTTATTCAGAATACCGGTTATGATCAAGATGGATTATGACAGTAAGTGCGGGATACAGAAAAGTGAGTATTTGCTATAATTGGAACGTGATTTGAGGACAGGCATATGAGTCAGAGAAAAAACAGACGCGGATATGATTTCAGGGACCTGAATGAACTGAACGAAACAGGAACACTTCTGGGAAGAGTCGGATATAAACCGGTCAGGTCGGTTTATATACTGGGTATTGCAGCAGTGCTGTTTCTGCTGATCGGTCATCTGTTCGGCATTATCATGGCGCTGATCTGTCTGGCAGGTGCTGCTTTTGTCCAGTTCTATGTAAAGGATCATCCGGTAATGGATGTGTATGATGACGCAGTCATTTTTCTGGATCCTGCGGATGCTTCTGCAGGGATCCGCTACACACCCGATCAGGTATATAAATGGACAGTCAACAAAGACTCCAGTTATGAAATATCCGTTGTGCTCCAGGGAGGGGACATCCATGTTGCCCAAAGCTACCAGGTGTCAAAAGCCAACAGACTGCTGAAGAAACTGATGGCCGAAAAGAGTGAAATAAAGGTCATCCAGAGCAATTACAAGGGGTTTGGATTCACATCAAAAAAGAAAAAATGAAAAGGCAGAAGCTTGTGTGGCTCCTGCTTTTTAACGGCTGTTAAGCTTCAGGCAGATATCGATCGCCTCTGCCACGTCTTTTACAACATAATCGGACATTTCCTTGACAGCGTCCCTGCCGCTTTCCATGGCGAATTTTACACCTGCATACGGATACATTTCGGCATCGTTCAGTTCGTCACCGATACAGGCGATCTCCTCTTTTTCCAGATGAAGCGTTTCTTTCAGAAATGCCGCAAAGACACCTTTAGACGCGTGTGCGTTTCCGACTTCCAGAAGTCTGTCTCCGCTGCGCGCGACGAAGCAGTCTTTTCCGACTGCTTCCCCGATCCGTTCCTTTGCCAGATCGCATTGTTCTTTGTCTTTCAGAACAATGGACAGTTTGCCGCAAACCGTACCTGTATCCCGCTCAAGAAAATCTGTGATCGTGAAATCCGGTATCATACCGATCCCTGTTTCGGCGATCTGTTTCCTGTATTTCAGAACAGAAGGGTGTTCAAAATTGTTGAAGACACGCTCGGAATTCATTCCCTGTACCTGGATCAGGTCATAGTCCGGAAATTCCGCGTCCAGGATATACACGATCTCCCGGATCAGATCTTTACTGAGGGAATGACTGACCGGAAATTTCCCGTTGTCATAAACGACAGCACCGTTGAAGCCGCCTGCCCTGATGTCCGTAAATCCGTGATCCTTCAGAAGTTTGATGCCGAAGCCGATCATTCTGCCGCTGGCAACATAGAATTTCATGTCAGACTGCTTAATGCGTTCCAGTGCCTCCTGATTGCGCTGTGTCAGATCAAAGACTGTTTTGCCGTGTCCGGCAAACAGGGTACCATCCATATCACTGATCAGTATTTTAATCATAGATCCTCCGTTTACTCATCCATATTATCAGACATCTGCTGAAACACTTTGCCATGAATCAGCTCAGATCAATCAACATTTCCGAATGAAGAAATTTCGGAATAATGCGGACTGCCGCTGCTCAGATCCGAGTTCATCAGGGATATCCTGCTGACCGTCATATGATAGGACGGTACAGGGTGTTCTTTCATCAGTCCTTTCATCCTGCGGACTAATGTAATATGAGGAACAAAGTCCTTCTGGTCAAAAGGGATCCCTGCCGAGGCCAGTTCCTGTCTGACCTGATCAGCCAGTATTTTAAGATTGTCATGATCTTTTACTCCGGCCCAGAGCGTATCGCCGAACATGCCTGTTCCGTTCAGTTCGATCTCAAAGGGGTAAAAAGTAATCCTGTGAAGAGCATCGATCACAGGCTCCGGAGATCCGTATTCCCCGATGAACGCCAGTGTTATGTGCAGGTTTTCTTCCGGTACAAAACGGCCGGTGATCCCGTTCTGCTTCATCAGTTCAAGTGTATCCGCCAATGCGTTCCGGCATTGGCCGGTGATCATGACCGCAATAAACAAACGCATATCATTACCTCTTAAGATATTAACTTCCTGCCCGGTTACAGGATATCATGACATGATACATTTCTGCACATTATGTAAGAACACCGACGGTCCCTGCACGTTCACCTTTTGCGAAGAGAAAAACCATATATTATAATGGCGATATTGGAATTGCCTTGGAGGTGCTGCATGGAGTTGTTTCGCAGACAGGTCATCATATTGGTAACACTGTTCAATGCCAGAGAGCCGGTAAGCGGTGTCGTGCTTTCTCAGAAAAGCGGACTCAGCCTGAATACGCTGAAAAAGGAGATTGATGATCTGAACCATAACTGCAGTGAATTTGGCTTTGAAATACTCTCCAAGACAGGAAGCGGATACGAGATCAATATTACGGACAGGAGTAAATTCTTTCCTTACCGCAGACAGATCCAGTCCCGGTTTTACCGGAACCTGTTTTTCCGTGATTCCCAGACAGACAGGGTACATTTTATTATCCGGCATATGCTGTCAAATGACAGCCTGTTTGTGGATGATATTGCGGATGAATGTTTCTGCTCGGTTTCAACGATCAACCGCGATATGCGGGCAGTCAAGACACGTCTGGAACGCAAAGGCCTGAAGATCGTCAATCATACGAACCGGGGCATGAAACTGGAAGGCAGCGAATGGAATCTGAGACTTGCTTTTGTGGATGAATATCATATCTATCAGGATTTTGAGAGTGCTTATCATTTCCAGGAAGATTCGTTTGAACGCCTGATGCTGGAAGGGACAGCAGCCAGGTCAAATATAGAAAAGTCGGTAAGGTCTGTCCTGCAGCAGTTCCATTACCCGCTGTCCTATAATTCCATCAGGGATTTTAACAATCTGATGGTCCTGACGATCACACGTCAGAAGTTTCTGGACAGTCTGCTGACTGATCAGGAGAAGTTTGAAAAACTGGATGCCGCGCTGGAACAGGAGATCGTCCGCCAGATCCTTGCAAAGATCAGAACAGTCCAGCAGCTCTCATTGTCAGTGTGTGAAACTGCTTCACTGGCAGCCTATATGAAGGCAAACAGGATCATGACACACGCCCGGCTGGATCATGAAGATGACAAAGAAGAAGCCCTGGCATATGCGGACGGCTTCCTGCAGGAACTGGAATCCGCTATGGATCTGGAGGATATCGATACAAAAGGACTCAGGCTTGATCTTGCCTGCAACCTGCTGATGCTGAAAAGGAAAGGCATCCTGAACATACACACTTCTTATTCGGATGTTGCGAACTTCCGTAGGGACGGACTGGTGTCCCTGGATTACTGTACGCTTCTGTATCAGTGGATCAGGAAGAATACGGATATCATCTGTGATGAACGGGATATCCTGAGCGTATATTATGTATTCTCATACTTTTCAAAAACCAGGGATATCTATTTCCGCAAGCGGGTACTGGTCGTGTCCAGGTACGGCATGTATTCATCACGCGCAATGGCATACCAGCTGACACGTATGAATAAGTCAGGTGAAACGATCGAATGGATCCCTTGTGAGTATCTCAATATCAGAAATTTTGATCTTGGCGAGATCGACTGCATCGCAACAGATATTGAAGGCCTGCAGCAGGAATTCCCCAATATGCTCGTTGTCAGCGTTCATTATTTCCGGACAGCTGAACAGATCAATGAGGTTACCAGAAGGATCAATATGCCAAGAGAAAAATTCCGCTCTGAGATCTTCACGCCTGATGATGTGATCTATGCGGAAAAGGTCAAAAACATGGCATCGATCGAAGAACTGATCCGGGAAGAGATACTGCTTCCTGAAGAGGACGCAGATCTGTTCATCAATGAGGTACGGAGTCATTATCACGTCTATACACCGTTCCGGCAGAATCAGTTAATGATCCTGAATACCGGAAGGGATGTGATCGGCCGGGATTTCCTGAAAGTGATCATCATGAAAAAACCGTACAAGGAAAATGACCAGCTGATCTCTGCGATCATTATATATAACGTTGCCCGCAGAAGGCTGGAACGCACTTCCTATATCGGCACCAGGATCGCAAGGATACTGCATGCAAACGGACTGGCATTTACCATGGACCGGATGCAGGATTATGAACTGCTCTGCAGACTGATGTACGAATCATAAACAGCAAATGCCGGAAATGATCCGGCATTTACAGTTTATCGGGATGGAGGTATTTCAACGGCAGAGTCATTCTGCAGACTCCAGATACATGCTTTGACCGTGTGTCCGGAATAGATCTGCTCCAGTGCTGTTCTGTATGCGTTCAGCTGGGCACTGTATCTGGACACAAGGGTATTCATATCTGTGTGATCTGTCTTGAAGTCGACCAGCAGGACTTCTGTCTCATTCACGGCATAGAAGTCGATTACACCGTGCATCCTGATCGTTTCGTTTTCAATGTAGAACGGATACTCCTTGTAAATGTCCATGGTCAGGGCTTTCCGGTAGAGTTCTGAATCAGAGAAGGCAAGGATGTGACTTACATCTTCCTGCGTGAGACCTTCCGGACTGATATCTTTAGCAGTCCAGGGTCTGTTGGGAAGACTGGAAATGATCTCATGCACTCTCGTACCAAAGGCAATATTGTTCTTGCGCCGGCTCATTTCAAGATCGGGCAGAGAAGTAAATTCTGTCTGGCTTGGTGTCATGACAGGCGCGAAGAAATCTGCTTCTCCTTTGAAATGAGGCAGTTCGGAAACATGATCACTGTACCTCTGCACAGGCTGGGATACATTTTCCGCATCCAGATGCTCGATCCTGAACAGGCCCGGCAGATCATGCAGAGCACTCAGGATCAGTCCGCTCATGCCTTTCCTGGCAGCCAGTACAGGGAGTGTCATCTGCTCTCTGTATTCCTGCTCTTTTTTTACGGCATCCACAATGATCAGATGTTTTTCCGCACGGGTCAGGGCGACATACAGCAGACGGGAATACTCCTCAATGTCCTCAAGATTGTTCTTATGCGCGGCAGCGATCCTTGCGATGGAAGGACGTTTAACACGCCAGGGCATATCATAGTGATCGATACTCAGATACAGATCATCATCAGCCAGGAGCGGTGAAGAACCGTCTGAGAATTTTGCCTGCTCAGTACTCCAGAGGAATACGACAGGATACTGCAGTCCTTTAGACTGGTGGATCGTTGTAACAGTTACGACCTGATCGTCCTTGCCTTTCGATACCGCGTCACTGCTTTTTTCATCCGTTCCTGCCTGCATCCGTTCGAGCAGGTCATATACGGTACCCTCGTTCTGTTCCAGTATGACCGCTGTTTCAAAGAGGTAGTCAAAATTTGCCTTTTCCTTTGCCGGAAGGATGTCATAGAAATGGTGACGAAGAGCGATCTGTGTCAGGAAGGCGGTAATGCCGTAGGTACATGCGACTGACCACAGTTCATCCATTTCTTCCAGGATACCGGGATACAGTTTTTCAATGCCTTTCAGCACCTTTCCGTATCCGGTCTTCAGACGGGCAAGATCAGTATCATCCAGTCCGCAGAAAGAGGAGGTCAGTACAGCCAGTCCGGCTGTCATATTGGTACGGTCCTGCATCCATTCCAGCATACTGCGTATCGTGGAACAGAGAATGGAATTGTAGAATCCCTCCCGTGCGTCGATGTCATACGGAATTCCGAAACGGTCGAATACACTGCGCAGGACAGGCTTATCACGATGGCTTCTGACCAGCACGGCAAAGTCCTTCCAGTTTCTTCCTTCTTCTTCAGCCATACGTTTCATTTCGCCTGCGATCCACATGGCCTTCAGTTCTTTCTTCTGCGGTGACTCTTCCTCTCCTGCATCTTCCTGGTCATTGATCAGTACAAAGCGTACGGGAATTCCGTCAGAAGCTTTCTGTTTTTCGGTACCGATACTGACGGTATCGCGTTCCAGATAACTGTCCTGACATCCTTCGGTATTCATGAGTTTTTGAAACAGGGTATTGCAGTAGTTTACGATCGTATCCGTAGAACGATAGTTATGTTCCAGTGTGATCTGCAGTGTATCCGGATCATCCATGAGGGAACGCATCAGTGAGGGCTTTGCCTGACGGAAACGGTATATGGACTGCTTGACGTCACCGACACGGAAGATCGTTCCGGGAACAGCGAGCAGTTTGATGATCTCGTTCTGCAGAACGGAAGTATCCTGGAATTCATCTACCATGACTTCCTTCAGACGCGAACGGTAAAGCTTTGATACTGCCTGGTCATTGGCATTCAGGATATCCAGCGCATAGCGCTCCATGTCACTGAAGTCCATACACGCATCCTGCTGTTTCGCTTCCATAAACAGTCTGCGGGTGAGTGATGCAAGATCACAGAGGGCATTGATGAAGCTGCTTGAATCATTGTGATCACTGAGCAGGATGGATGAATCAAACAGATAACCGCTGAGTTTATCACATGCTTTGTAGAATGCATCACGCGCGTTTTTATATGGGATGTTTTTTGTGTCTGCGGGAGTAACCGCATACATTTCCCCGAATGTATAAAAGCTCTCACGGAACATGTCATAGTTTCTGTCTTCAAGATACTGCCGGCAGTTTCTGAGCTGGTTTCCGGCATTTGTAAGATCATCGATCTTTTTCATGACCTTGTCACTGTCCGGCGCGTATTTCAGCATGTCCTCATAATGGAACAGGATCGTATCCAGCATCAGCTGATAGGATGCATAGAAGTATTTCTGTAGTTCATCCGGAAGCTGGCTGAGACGTCTGACAGGTGCCGCATAAAGACGGGCATTGCTGATCCACTGTTCCGGATCAAAACTGTTTTCTGCATGTTTTATGATCGTATTGACCATGTCCTGCAGTGTTTCATAATCTTCACTGCGGGGTGAGAACATCTCTGCCAGGGCTATGATCATATCGTGGTGTTCTTCATCATAGATCTGAAGTGCCCGGAAGAATGCATCCTTCTGGTATTTCCTGACCGATGCATCGTCCATGACCTGGGCTGCAGTTGCCGGATCGAGCCCGATCACACTGCAGTATTTCTGTATGATGGTCAGACAGAACGCGTCAATGGTCGTAATGTCCGCACTGTCCAGGAGGATCATCTGTTTCCGGATCCATTCTGCCTGTTCCGGATCGTCAGCTGACGCCAGGCGTTCCTGCATTGTCTTGGCAGCGCGGTTCTTCATTTCCGCAGCCGCAGCCGCAGTAAAAGTAACTGCCAGGACTTCATCCATACCAACATGGTCTTCCAGACAGCGTTTGATCAGACGCTCGACAAGGACACGTGTTTTGCCGGCACCGGCGGATGCGGAGACAAGAATGTTCTGTCCGGTACTGCGTACTGCTTTTTCCTGATAAACATCCATGTTCATGACGCGTCCCCCTTTCCGACCTTCAGTTTTTCATCTGCCATTACTACAGGAGAAGCTTTGCGCGTCCCGTTTGTATTGCGGCATACAGGAGCGTTGAGACAGAACATGCACGCATTGTCCAAAGGATCGACCTGTATTTCTCCTGCCAGAAGATGTGTCCGGAAGTATTCATACAGTTCTTTGATGCACTGCCTGACCTTTTCGAGGTCATACAAGGGCATGCTGAAATACTGTTTGAAGTTTTCATCTGTTTCATCGTTTGTGAATGACCAGCCGGTGAATCTTCTTTCAGCATCTGACAGGTCTTTCAGATAAGCTACGTCCGTGAGATCTTCTTCCGGAACGATTCCTTTTGTTTTGAATGAAGCGGCTTTTTCCGTCACTGCTTTAGACTGCATGGAGAAATAACATGCGCCGGAAGGTGTCTTCCCGATCTTCTTTTCAGCAGCGAACACATAGGAAAGCAGCTGCAGCTGGATGCCTGCTTTCACGCTTGACTCGGAAAGCTTATGAACGGATGACTTGTAGTCAATGATACGGAACAGATCCCCGGAGGTATCGACCCTGTCAATGATGCCGTTCAGCTGGATATCATCGGTGATGTTATATTTGAATTCCTTTTCCGGTTCGTGCGGACTGTAGATCGTATTCTTTTCCGCTTCTGTCAGGAACATCAGTGATCTTAACAGTCCCTTGCACATACGCTCCATCGTCAGATCGATCTGCCATGAGTCATGCGGGTTCATGACCTTCAGGTCATCGAACCAGGGCTTCAGGAATGCAAGGATCTCCTGCTCTGTTACGGAAGCATAATCCTTCCCGTATGCATTTACCATTTCTTCCATGAATGCATGCTGGATCGTTCCGATCGTTGCGCTGTCCAGGGAAGGCGGATCAAATCTGCGGATGGAAAGACCGGATTCAATAAAGTAGGAATACGGGCACTGATACCAGCGTTCAAACCTGCTGATCGAGCCATGTATTTTTCCGTCATTTCTCAGGAATAATTCCTTTGCGGTATCCTCATCCAGTGCATGCCGGGGAGTTCGCGCGGGTTTTAAAGATACCGGCTTCCAGGGAACACCTGAATTGCCAAGTCTGCTCGTGACCTCAAACGCAGGTTCGATATTTCTTCCCTGATAGTCATTTGTGGCGTAGGACCAGATCAGCGTCCTGCCGCTGCTGCGGATCCAGGAGAGCTGTTTCGTATAGCTCTCATGACGCTCCTCCAGGGAAGGGAAAGCAGGGATCTTGGCTGTATAGATCTCGTCAAAAAGTCCTTTTCTGACGGGGATCCCCGGATAGCTTCTGGCTGAACAACCCAGGATATAGACAGTATCTTTTGCGTCAACGGGATGCGTCAGATCGGTCACCGTACAGAAATCCGTCGTCAGCGTATCGGTGCTTACCCGGATATTGCCGATCATGCTGAGAACAAGATCGGCATCCTCTTCACTGTGGACATATCCGACTGTCTGCGACAGGATCGTCCTGATCGCCGTACCGGCTTTCAGCTGGGCGCTGTCGGTCATACGGGGATGCCGCTGCAGCAGCCGGTATGCATTTTTCAATGCCGAAGCGGGATCTTCGGAACTCAGGAGCAGGCCGATCTCATCATTGACGGATTCCAGATAGTCAGCGAGTCTGCGGCACGATTCTCTCGTTTTGTCCGCTTCGCTTTCAAAGTCCTTGTTTTTGATCAGCTGATATATATCCCGGTCAATGGAAATGCCGGTCAGGACTCTCTGCGCAAAAGGGATCAGCTCACTTGCGGCGGTCATGGAAAAACCGCCTGTTCTCATGATCCGGATGAGAGATTCGGCGTCTTTGCGGACAGCAAACTCTGCCAGCGTTATGTATATGAGTACTGCCTGCGGATATACGTTCTCTTCGATCGGACAGAACGGGATGCCGTATCTTTCAAAGACCTGTTCCAGAACGGGAAGCTGTGCCTGCCGGTCTGTCAGGATGATATTGCATGGTTTTTCATTTCTGCAGATCTCCTGGGCGGCAGCTTCGATTTCCTGCCGGGTGCTCAGCGCATAGCGTACATGTTCTGTTTCTGCCGGGACCGCAGAGCTGATGACGGAAGTGTTTCCGGTCCCGGAAATGACTTTGTCAAGAAAGCGTCTGCGGAAGATATCCGTTTCAAACAATATGGAGAATTCCGGCTTTTTCTCTATGGCTTTGCGAAGCAGTTCATCATAGTTCCGGTAAACATACAGCTCTTCCAGAGGCATCCGGAGGGCTTCTCCCAGGATCAGGGCAAGTTCCTGTTCGCTCAGTGTGTCACGCGGAAGCATCTCCTCTGTGATGCCGAATAAAGCACACTCTCTGGCAAAAGAAAGGATCTCGCTGATAAAAGCGGGATATTTCAGCATATCCCTGTATACTGTCAGGCTGCCTGCTATGTCTTTCAGGCGCTGCGCAAACATCATCATCGAGGCATATTTGTCCTCTTCCGCATCACTGTGCAGAAGTGTACCCGGACTGAGCAGTTCTGTTCCGGCAAGGGAGGCAGAATGACTGCTGAGCGAAAGGGTATGATAGATACGCTCTTTTTGATATTCGCTGCAAATGATCGTTCTTTTATTGTTCATATTTCTGATTTTACCATACATGTACATTTCCGACTTTATTAACAGCAAAATGAAAAATGTAAGTGTACTTGTCATGTAATGTCTGCTGATAAAGTGAAAAAGACGATTTTGCTTGTGTTTTTCATGCTTTACAAATATGATTTATATGATCTTAAGAATCAGCGGAGGGGTAGTAATGGCAATCAGTAGTATTCTCGATCAGCAGCTTGACCAGCGCAGAAATGGTGAAGACTGCAGCTTCAACGGTTACTTGGAGGATTATCTGAATTTGACAGATGATCTGGATGAAGTGCTGAGAGAATCTTTCACAGAGATTCTTGCAAAAGACGAAAACGTCAAGATCTGTGTGAACCTGAAGGCGGAAGTCAACAGAAATGCGATCTCCAATCAGATTATTCGTTACAAGGATATTTTTAAGCTGGCTGGAAAGCCCATTGAATATCCGTACATTTTGTATGTTGCGGGTGATACGGAAGATCGCGCTTTATTGGTTGTTCCGTATTCAAAATACAGCTTCATTTATGCAAAAGGATATTATTACTGCATGACAGAACCGGGAAGTCCTTTCATTGACTGCAAAAATGAGATCGTTGCAGTCACAAGTGACAAGGCTGCCAGGATCACGGATGCATACAGCAAACTGTTCACAATGAAGGCAGGCGCACTGCAGAGATCCATCGACAGGGATTATTTCAAAAACTATGATGAGCTCAAGGCTCTGGCTGTGGAAGCAGCCAACAAGCAGAAGGAAGAAGCTCCTGCAGTTCTGACTGCGCTGGAAGACAGAACAGCTCAGATCTACAGATATGTGATCAACTGGTTCCTTCTGAAAAAAGTCCTCTATGTACAGTACATGGTCAACAAAAACATCCTGAACACTGTCCATGAAGGCAACATCAAGAAACAGAGAAATCAGGCAAAAACAAATGCTGACGAGATCGGATTCCTGAGTTTCAGCGAGATGTGGAGACTGACCGCACCTGCAGAAGAGGAACCCGAACAGGAAAGTTAATAAATCTGAACAGATGAATGATCAAAGGCCTGCATATTGCAGGCTTTTGCATGATATAATCATACAAGCAGGAGGGTGAAGAATGAGATACAGAAGATCAGGTGGAAATTTCTGGATTTTTTTCCTTTTATTTATATTCTTTGCCTCGGATGGAGTGCTTCCTTTGGTATTTATCACGGCAGCCCTTGCTTTCTTTATGATGAAAGCCGTTGGTGCCGGTAGAGAAAAAGAAGAACAGAGTTATACATACAGTCATGCGAGACCGGCAAGGAATGAATCCCATACAAGTGATGAACTGGCTCAGGTTTATGAATATCTGCGCAGGCATTTCTCTAAGAAGAGGATCCTGGACATGCCTAACAACATCGATCTGGTGCTCAGGACGAAGTCATATAAAACGCTCAGCAACCTGGATGTCTACCGCAACGGCAGACGTGTCGGTACACTGAGTGAGTTCCGCAGACGCTACAGTGATATGTATGACCAGATCCTGGATACGCTTGTTTCCATGGCTGCGGCAAATACTGATATACAGGAAGTTGTTGAGGCAGAAGTAGTCAACAAGAAAGTAGAAGTCAAACCGGTACAGGAAGTCAAGAAACAAGATACGAAACCGGGAGCGGAGTATTATATTCAGGTGATCAGTGATCTGAATGATGATATTCCGGATGACGAGATCTCGACGAGCCTTTATGAAACGACGACTCTGCTGAAACAGATCAAGTATTTTGAAGAGAAATTCCCGGACAGCCATAACAAACTGGATAAACTCTATACGCATTATCTGCCGATCCTTACAAGGATCCTGAAGCAGTATACGCTGCTGCAGGTCGCCAAGACTGATCCCAGCTATGAGTCGACCTATGCGGATCTGAAGAAGACGATCAATCTGATCAATCAGGCTATGCAGACGATCATATCCAGCATGACTGACAACGACTTTATTAATCTTTCTGCAGATATGTCGACTCTGGAAGCTGTGCTTCAGAAAGACGGTCTGACCGGAGACAGTGATATCAGCCAGATGATGAGTGGGAAGAGGTGGTAACCGTGTCCAAAGAAACAGAAAAAGAACGTCTGATGCGGGAAATACTTTATAACAAAGCCCGCAAAAAGTTTGATACAAACAATGATATTGAACTGACAACAGAAGGCATTATCAATCATCAGAAGTCTCCGAAAATGGCAGACGATATTATGAAAGCTGCTGATGATACTTTGAATGCGCTGAAGGATGTTCTGAAGCGTCAGCAGAAGGATCTGGACAATCTTTCCAAAGTGGAACAGGTAGACCTGACACCGAAAATCGATGATATGAAGGCTCTGCAGGAAGAGATCGCCAGGGATTACGGCATCAGTACTGCTGAAGTCAAGATCCCCGATATGCCGTCTGTACAGGAAGCTCCTGTTGTGATCGAACCGACTGACAGCGGCGCATTGTTTGAAAGTGTACTGCGTGATCTTGAAGACAATATCGTCGGTCAGGACGATCAGCTTAGAGAGGTCTGCAATGCGTTCAGAAGACCGTATGTCATGGGCCAGAGTCCCGGAAAGGCAAAGAATGTCATTCTTTTGACAGGCCCCAACGGTTCCGGAAAACATGCGATCATCGCACAGATGGCAAAGAGCCTTTATCAGCGCAGAGTATTTGCGAGTGATGAAGTATATACGATCGATCTGAGCCTGTATCAGTCAGGTTCGCAGGAACAGATCTTCCTGCAGGACCTTTATCGTGATCTGTCAGGCAAAGGGTCCATCATTGTATTTGAAAACTTTGAAGTCGGATTCCCGTCATTCCTTCGTATGATCGACTCACTGGTATGTGACGGAAAGGTCGTACTGAGCAGACGTTATGTCCTGAACAAGGGTATTCTGGTTGAAAATCAGACCGGTCTTGTAAAGGAAGCTGTTGACTCCCTGAGTGCAGAAGGCAAATATCTTGTCTTCATGACAACAAAGGGCACATCCGCAGTCCAGGATGCTTTCGGCGCTGATTTCCTTTACCATGTACTGGATACGATCAAACTGAAAGCATTGACGGAAGAAAACATCAGGGAAGTGATCGACCATAAGACAAGAGATCTGATCGAACGTTCTGCGTCCAATCTGAAACTTGATGTACGGATGACACAGGAACTGAAAGACTGGATCGTCGGACATTATGACAAGACAAAAGGCGCGGATGCGATCACGCAGATATTTGACAACTTCTATATCTGCCTCAGCCAGGAAGTCCTTGAAAAAGGACTCGGCGCTGAAACTGTCGCTGAGCTGGTCGTTCATGATGACCTTGCATGCGCTAAGATCGTTGACGAATACGTATCACTGATCCGCTCCAAGACCAGCGCAGAAGAGATCAAGGCAGTCAATGAAGAACTTGACCAGATCGTTGGTCTTGAAATGGTCAAAGAATATATCCGTTCCCTGGAATCACATATCCAGATGCAGGAACTCCGCAGACAGCAGGGTATGAAGGTCAGCGAGATCTCCAAGCACATGATCTTTACAGGCAACCCCGGTACAGGTAAAACAACGATCGCACGTCTGATCTCCAGATATATGAAGGCGATCGGTGCATTGAGCAGGGGCCAGCTTGTTGAAGTTACAAGAGCAGACCTTGTTGCGCAGTATGTCGGTCAAACAGCTCCGCTGACAATGTCCGTCATCAAGTCTGCGATCGGTGGAGTCCTCTTCATCGATGAAGCTTATTCACTGTACAGAGGAAAAGATGACTCATTCGGTCTGGAATGCATCGATACGATCGTCAAGGCAATGGAAGACAACCGTGATGACCTGATCGTGATCCTGGCAGGATACAGCCGTGAAATGGCTACATTCCTGGAATCCAACAGCGGTCTGAAATCCAGATTCCCGAACACGATCGAATTCAAGGACTACACCGGAGAAGAACTGTACCAGATCGCCAAGATCCAGGCGAAGTCCAAAGGATACATGATCGCCGATGACGTGGAAGAACGGCTGACAGATTACTTCAATGAAGTACAGTCGATCAACGCAGCTGAAGCAGGAAACGGCAGACTTGCACGAAATGTTGTCGAGGATGCGATCCTCAGACAGTCACGCCGTCTTGTACGCAACCCTGAAAGCAAAATGGATGAGCTGAAACTGGAAGACTTTGACTTTACGATCAAAGTATCACCTCCGAAAGCAGCCGGTCTGTTCTGATCAGCCAAAACCAAAACGTAACCGAAGCCTTGCAGGAATGCGGGGCTTTTTCATGTTGTGAAACACATGATGCCTGATCAAAGAAATATGTGAAAGCTCTGAACTGAAATAAGCTGTCCCTCATTGAAGAGTGCGTCATATACCCGTAAAATAAAATCAATCAATAGAAGATCATATTATAAAGTTGGTGAAGAAATTTCCGGAGGTATTTATGAACTGGAAAAAGACTGCGAATCTGTTTTTAAGCATGATACTGGCATTCAGTACGATGATGTCTGATGTGACAGTATTTGCGGAAGGTGAAGAAGGAACAGAAGAGTTTGTCACAGAAGAAGTGACAGAGACCGAAGAAACAGCAGAACTGATCACAGAAGAAGTGACAGAGACTGAAGAAACAGAAGATCCCGTTATAGAAGAGGTCACTGTTGCGGAAGAAACAGCCGAACCTGAAGTGGTGGAGCCTGTTACAGAGGAAAATGACGAAACGGAAGTGAACCCTTCAGAGGAAGAAGAACCCGAAGAAGAGATCACTGAAGTGACAGAGTCTGAAGAGCCTGAACTTGAAGAACCATCAGAACAGGAAACAGCTGGGCCGGTTCCGGAAGAAGGGGAAGAACCTTCTGAGGAGATCCTGACTGAAGAAGAGGAGACAGCTGACCTTTTCGCTGAATCGGGAGATTATCAGTACACCGTCAGTAATAATACCGTGACCATTACAAAATACATCGGCGCGGATGAGGAAGTGGTTATTCCATCTGTGATCGACGGTAAAAACGTGACCGCGATCGGTGATTATGCTTTTGCGGAAGATGAAAACATTACGATCGTTACAGTACCAAACGGTGTGAAAAGCATAGGAAACTATGCATTCAGCAGTACTGATTATCTGGAGAAGATCAATCTGCCGGACAGCCTGACCAGTATCGGAGAAGGTGCTTTCAAATCCTGTACAAGTCTTGTCAGTATTACAATTCCGGACAGTGTCACGACTCTTGGAAAGGAACTGTTCTATTATAATCCGAGTCTTGAGGAAGTGAAGCTGTCGGCAAATCTGACTGCCATTCCGAGCAGGATATTCTATCATTGTTACAGTCTGAAAAACATCGATATCCCGAAAAGCGTGAAAAGTATCGGAGAGTATGCATTTGCGGATAATGAATCACTCGAAGAGATCGTGATTCCAAATGGTGTAACAACCTTGGACAGCCGCCTGTTTGATAAATGCACAAATCTTTCAAAAGTTACGATACCGGCAAGCGTAACAAAGCTCGCTAATGGCGGTGTGTTTGGCGAATCCACAAACCTGAAAACAGCCGGTCCGGTCGGCAGCGGAAGCGATATTGAGTTCGGTTGGACAGAGACCATACCGGAAAACGCATTTATCTATACCACGACGCTTACCGCTGTTGAGATCCCTTACGGTGTAAAGACGATCGGCACATCTGCATTCGATTATTGTGAAAACCTGACTGCTATTACGATCCCGGAAACTGTAAAAGTGATCAAACCTGCTGCGTTCCAGCATTGCAGTTCACTAAAGGATGTCTATTATTACGGGACAGCAGATGATTGGAATAAGATTACGATCAATCAGGGAAATGATCAGCTGAAGAAAGTCACATTCCACTACAAAGGGATACAATTGCGCGCCTTGAAGATCAATGCGGAAGACGGCGAGATCGTTCTGCGTGCAGGTGAGAGCAGAACACTGGGAGTTACCAGAACACCGGCCAATTCCGGAGAGGAAATTTTCTGGGAGACTTCAGATGGAAATACATTGACTGTAGATCAGAATGGTACTGTGACTGCGGTTAAATCAGGCAGCGCAGTGATCAAAGTCAGAAATGAAGACGGCAGTATCAGTGACACTGTTGAGATCATCGTAGCGGTAGAAGTGACCGGGATCACATTGAACAAGACAGAAAGTAAGCTTGCTAAAGGTGAAGAAGATCAGCTCACAGCAACGGTGAAACCGGATAACGCAACATTCAAGGATGTTAAGTGGAGATCGAGTAATCAGGGTGTTGTCAGAGTTGACCAGACCGGACATGTCACAGCAGTCGGCGGAGGAACAGCAGTCGTAACTGCTGAAGCAGACGGCGGTCTCACCGCATCCTGTACTTATACGGTGCTCGTTCCTGTGACTGGGATCAGTGCAGACGAAAGCATCAATGTACCTTTAGAGAAGGATACAGAGATCAGCTATCAGATCGAACCGTCTGATGCGACAAATCAGAAGGTCATATTTACGACCGGAAATGCTGAGATCGCAAAAGTCAGTGCAGACGGTATCGTTACAGGACTGAAACTCGGTGAAACGGATATCACCGTCAAAACAGAAGACGGCGGATATCAGGCAGTTGTCCATGTAACAGTCGTACCGGACGGCATCTACATGGATCCGATCGAAGAGAGCTATGCGTATACAGGAAGCGCGATCAAACCTGCAGTCAGACTGTATGATCAGGGAACACTGCTGAAGGAAAAGACGGATTATACTGTCACATATGCGAATAATACAAAAGCAGGCACGGCTAAGATCACGATCAAGATGGCCAGGGATTACAAAGGAACGATCACAAAGACGTTCGAGATCACTCCGGTCGATCTGAACGATCTGACCTGTGATGCCCTGACTCTGGCAGAAACAGGAAAGACATTGTTACCTGTTCCGGCACTATACTTCAACGGAAAGAAACTGAAGAACAAGACAGACTACACAGTTGATTACACAGGGTGGGACCGTCTGACAGGTGATGAAAACAATGAAGCAGTCGTTACCGTTATTGCAAAAGAAAACGGAAACTTCAGCGGAGAACGGAAAGTAACAATATTTGTCGCACCGAAAGGCACAGCTGTTCCGGTATCCAAACTGAAGGTGACAACAGCCGCACTTAAGTATGAAGACCTAACAGAAGAGAACTTCGCTGAGAAGGTAAAAGAAGCCATCACTGTCAAGGACGGAAAGACCGGTCTGCAGGAAGGAATCAATTACACCATTAAAGATATCAAGTCTGAAGACAGGGCAGTCGGAAGCTTCAAAGTTACACTAGAGGGAAAGGACTCCAAGTATATCGGAGAACGTACAGTGACCGTCAAGGTCACAGGTATCGCCCTGACAGACAAGAAAGTCAAAAACAATGAGATCGGAAGCTATGTCTACAATGGAAAGCCACAGACATTGCATGACAGCTTCTATCTGACATACGGTGATAAGACACTGGAAAAAGGAAAAGACTATCAGATCGCATCATATACAAACAATGTCAATGCGGGCAAGGCAAGTGTCAAGATCCAGGGAATCAACGGATATACCGGTACCCGTACAGTGACTTTCACGATCGCGCCGAACAAAACAGACATTACAGCAGAAGATGTTTCTTATAATGCGTCTGTTGAATATGCAAAGGGCGGAGCGAAACCAACGATCAAAGTATCTGATCCGCAGCTTGGACAGCTGACTGCAGGAAAAGATTATACGGTCAAGTATGCAAACAATACGAAACTTGGAGACAACACAGCATCCTTTACCCTGACATTTGCCGGCAACTATAAAGGAACACCTGCGCTCAAACAAACATACAGTGTAGTCGGTAAGAATATCGCAAAGACAAGCCTGACAGTGAAAGATGTTGTCTGGAGTGCATCTGCAGGCAAGTACAGGAGCACACCGGCACTCAAGGATACTGACGGAAAGGCACTGAAAGCAGGAACAGATTATCAGAAGACATATGTTTATGAACTGAAGAATGCGGATGGAAGCTATGAACCGCTGGACGCAAAGAGTGTTGTGCCTGCAGGCTCTGTTATCAGGATCACAGTAGAAGGAAAAGACAAGTACAGCGGAACGATCTCCGGTGAATACAAGGTAATGGAAGCAGCGAAGAACATTGCCAAAGCAGTGTTCACGGTCCAGGACCAGGAATACACAGGAAGAGCGATCAGGCTGACTGCTGGATCATTCACAAAGGCAGTGATCAACAGCAAGGACCTGACATACGGAGTTGATTACAAAGTCGTCAGCTATACAAACAACATCAAGAAAGGAACAGCGACAGCAGTTCTGCAGGGAATCGGTGAATACGGCGGAACAAAGACAGTGAAGTTCAGGATCGTTCAGAAAGAAGCTGACTTTTACTGGCTTGGAGGTGAAACGATCAGACTCTCAGGAATCAATGTGTCTTATATCGATGCTTCGACTGTAACGATCGTTTTCAACAATGCAAAGCTGGAAAAAGGTGATCTGCCATTCTATGACGAGGCCTGGGATGAAGAACCATATACGGCAAAGGATGTCAATATTATCACATTGAAGCCGGACAGCACCGTCATGATACGCGACAGTATTGACGGAAATAAAACCGGTGCATGGCCTTTCCCGGTAAACGGGGAATACTACGGCCAGTATCCCCGCGGTGTCTATATTACGTCAGGCAAAGCATCTGACTGGCCGAAAACATTATTCGGAAGTGATGTAATAGGTCTGTTCTGGGTCGGCATCAAAGATCCTGTCACCGGTACAAGTACAGATTACTTCATCCGGATCGCTGAATAATGCTGTGAAAAGGCCAAAATAAAACTGCTCGGAGTGAATAAAACCGGCAGGTACATATCTGATATGATCCTGCCGGTCATTTTCTTATGCTGTCTGGAAAGACATGAGGTTTTTATAATCGTGATACCAGAGGAGACCCTCCAGGATGGTGGTGACTGTCCAGCTGATCGGGAAACAGATATAGATCATTTCCAATGTGCGGTGCATCGGGAAGACGGTCCATAACCAGAGCAGACGAACACCGCATATACCGATCATCATGATCACGGTAGGCATTGTGGAATTTCCCATCCCCCTGACTGCGTTGACGAATACATCCAGGGATGCGTTCAGCATCAGCCAGAATGCGACATATTTCAGACGTACGATGCCAGCTTCAATGACTGCGGGATCATCTGTGTACAGACCGAGCAGTACATTGCCGTTGAACCGGGCAAGAGAACTGAGCAGGAATGCGGAGCTCATACTCAGCAGCAGGGTCATTTTCACGATCCTCAGCAGGTTATCATAACGTTCTGCACCCATACTCTGTGAAACGAATGTAATGGAAGCCTGGGAAAAAGCACCCATTCCGATATATACGAAGTTTTCAATATTTGCTGCTGCGGAATTGCCTGCAACGATCACGGATGAATTGAATGAATTAAGGGAAGACTGCACGACAACATTTGATATGGAGAACATCATGCCGGATATTCCTGCCGGGATTCCGATACGCAGGATCTCTTTGACAAGTTCCATTTCCGGCTTCAATTGAGAAAGCATCAGTCTGGTTGCGTCATCCTCATGCATCAGGACATAAGTGACCATGAATGCGGCAAGGACCTGTGAAATAACAGTAGCAGTTGCAACACCGGCAGTGCTCATATGGAATGCGATCACAAAGATCAGATTCAGGATGACATTTACAACTCCGCTGATCGCCAGGAAAACGAGCGGTCGTCTTGTATCTCCCTTGGAACGCAGTATGACAGCACCGAAGTTGTATGTCAGCATTGGCAGTGATCCGAGGAAGTAGATGCGCATATAGCGTTCACTGAGATCAATGATGGATGCAGGTGTATTCATGAGCTCCAGCAGAGGCCTTGAAGCGAACGAGCCTAGCGTTGTCAGAAACAGACCGCCTGCAGCTGCCATACAGTATGCTGTATGTACTGTTTTTGACAGCATTTCATGATCCTGTGCACCGATGTATCTGGCAGCCATAACATTTGTACCGATACTCAGTCCGTTGAACAGGGATGTCAGAAGGAAGATCAGGGAACCGGTCGCTCCGACTCCTGCCAATGCCTGCTGTCCGGCAAATTTACCGACAACGATCGTATCAGCCGCATTGAAGCACATCTGAAGTGCTGTCGCCAGCATCAACGGGATGGCAAACATGATCATGTTGTAAAGCAAAGGCCCGTTTACAAGATCGGGTGTCTGTTTTGACTGCATAAAACTAATCTCCGTCAATAAAATGAGTGTATTACGATTGTGTATGTGTTTCAAGCACATCGCATACCGGGAAACCGGATGTTTGTTACAATACAATTATGGGGAATGAAGAACGTCAGTACCTGGAAAAAGCACTTCGTACCATCGAAGTGTGGATTCCGGGTGCTTTGGAACAATGGATGCCGGAATATGAGAAGGACCGGACATTGTACCGGGTCGATAATAATGGCGGTTATGTCAGCGTGATTTTTTCCATCAGGGAAAACGGGCTCAGACGTCCGGTACAGCTGGTGTTTGAAGGCAATACAGTCATTGCGGACTGCGCAGCATATCTTCTCAGCATGAGTGAACTGAAGGACAGCAAAGTCTGTGCTGTACTGGAAGACGAGAGTGACTGGCTGTATTGGGAAACAGAGATCCTGAAAGCAGAAACAGGCAGAGAAGAAACAGCAGAGATGCTGGTATATACGAATGCATATACGACAAAGGCATACCGCAGACAGGGATTGTTCCGCCGTATGATCAGCAGCATGGAGTCTTTTGCGGTACAGTCAAAAGAATCAGTCAGCTTATATTCAGTGATTTCTCTGGATCCGGACATTGCCTGTTACGGACCGGATAAGATCGATGTTCCATATATCTACAGTATGAAGGATGAGCCTGCGCGCCTTTTGAATGCCCAAATCATCAAAAAAGTTGGTTTTGAACCGCTGAAACTCGAAACTGACGAACCGGTTGAAGATGGTTCTATTCTCTGGTTTGCTGTGAGAAAGGCAACGTATATCACATATCAGGAGGTTTTTGATTATGTTTGATGAACTCTTTCAGCCATATGCCGGCAACCGCTACTGTATCACAGCCAAAAACGGAATGGTCGCAACAGGTTCAAATCTTGCCAGTGCTGCAGGACTTGAAGTACTGATGAAAGGCGGTAATGCGGTTGACGCGGCAGTAGCCACAGCGGCAGCTCTGACAGTCGTTGAACCAACAGCCAACGGTCTGGGATCAGATTCATTTGCGATCGTCTGGATGAAAGACAGACTGTATGGGTTAAATTCATCCGGATTTACACCAAAAGGGATCAGCCGTGAGGCTGTACTGAAGGACTGTCCGGACGGCAAAATTCCGGATTACGGATGGCTGCCTATCATGGTTCCCGGTGCTGTCAAATCGTGGGCGACACTGGTCGGCAGATTCGGTAAGCTTTCCCTGAAAGAAGACCTGGCACCTGCGATCAGATATGCAGAAGAGGGATACCCGATCGGACCGATGCTTGGAAAGATGTGGGAACGTTCGGTACAAATATTCCATAAGAACCTCGACGGAAGATCCGAGTTCGATGAATGGTTCAGAACATTTACAAACAACGGGGAATCCTGGCACTTCGGAGATATCGTCAGGCTCCCGAATCACGCGAAAACACTGAGGCTGATCGCGGAAACGAACGGTGATGCGTTCTATAAAGGAGAGATCGCGGAACAGCTTGTCAGACAGTCAAGCCGTGACGGCGGATATTTCCAGCTGAGTGATCTGGCAGGATATGAATCAAAATGGGTAGATCCGATCTCAGTGAATTACAGGGGATATGATGTCTGGGAGATCCCGCCTAACGGACAGGGCATTGTTGCGCTGATGGCACTCAATATCCTGAAGGAGTTTGAATTCCCGCAGAAAGACTGCGTTGATACGTATCATAAACAACTTGAAGCGATGAAGATGGCGTTTGCGGACGGCTTCCACTATGTGACAGACCCGACCAGGATGACCGTGGACTATCATGATTTCCTGAAACCGGAATATGGTGCCCGCAGGGCAAAAGAGATCACGGATACAGCAGGCCTGCCGGCATATTCGGATATTCCGAAGAGCGGTACGGTATACATGTGCACGGCAGACGGAGAAGGGAACATGGTATCACTGATCCAGTCCAACTATAAGGGCTTCGGATCCGGTATCGTCCTTGAAGGATACGGCGTTGCTTTGCAGAACAGGGGCAGGGAGTTCTCTCTGGATCCGGAAGCCGCAAATGTCCTGGAACCGGGCAAGAGATCCTATCATACGATCATCCCCGGATTCATGACCAAAGACGGGAAAGCAGTCGGACCGTTCGGCGTCATGGGCGGATATATGCAGCCGCAGGGACATGTTCAGGTCGTTATGAATACAGTCGATTTCAATCTGAATCCGCAGATGGCACTGGATGCGCCAAGATGGCAGTGGATCAAAGATAAGAGTATCCTGGTTGAACCGACATTCAGCAACCAGATCGTTCAGCAGCTTGCCGCAAGAGGGCATGATATTACGATCGCATTGAACGGCACTTCATTCGGCAGAGGACAGTTTATTCGCAGACTGGACAACGGTACTCTGGTAGGAGGTACGGAAAGCAGGACAGATTCCAATATTGCGTGCTTCTGATAACGGAAAAAAAGAGAGGTGCTGCCTCTCCTTCAGAGCTGTTTTTCGTCATTATGCTTCAGAATATTATAGACTGCCACGGCAATGATAACGATCGCTGCCCCTGCCAATGATACCGGGGACACGATCTCATGCCATATGAGAGCCACAAGTACAGGACTCAGGATCGGCTCGATACTTCCGATGATCGAAGCTGCAATGGCGGAAGTATATCTGGTTCCTATAGCAAGACAGATGTATGCGACAGCCACCTGGAATACACCCAGGAACGTGACCGCAGTCCATATGACAGGAGTGAATACCGTTTCTCTCAGCAGGAGCGGTGTGAACAGAATGCCGCTGACGGCTTCTCCGATCAGTATGGATGAGAAAGCGTCTCCGTCTTCAAATGTATTCAGCATGAATACGCCTGCATAGAAGATACCCGACAGTACCGCGATCAGATCTCCGGCAAGATGGCCGGCCTGAAGACTGTCATAGAAGAAGCACAGGATGCCGGCAAAGACAGCCAGTACAGTCAGTACATCCCGTCGTTTCGGTCTCTCGCGGAACAGCAGTGCCATGATGATAATGATCCAGACAGGACATGTATACTGCAGGATGATCGCATTGGCCGCAGTCGTCATCTTGTTTGCGATCACAAAGAGACTTGTAACACCGATGAATGAGACTGCTCCTGTCAGTACTGTCCGGTTGAAACGGATCTGATGCTTTGTATATGCCAGGTACACAGCAAGCACAGCAGCGGCGATCAGATTCCTGACACCGTTAATGGCAAGCGCGGACCAGGGGATCAGTTTCAATACAGCTCCACCTGTTGCAAACAATATGGAGGCACACAGGACCAGCAATGTACCGTAACCTGTTCTGTTTTGTTTCATATCTGTCATAATTTCTGCCTCTGAAAGATGAAAAAATTATACGCAGGAGACAGTAATAATTCAAATTCTATTTATGACATGAAAAAACCAGCACAGTCTTCCAGCAGAATATGCCGGTCTGTTCAACCGTTCTGTTTTACAGAAAACATCGGTAATGCTAAACTTTTATAAGTATTTAAAGGGGGAATCCTGATGAAGGTATTATGGGATTTGTATGTCTCCTGGTTCAAGATGGGCTTATTCACGTTCGGTGGCGGATATGCGATGCTGCCGATGATACAGAAAGAAGTCATTGAGAAACATCATTGGGCAACAGAAGATGAGATCATGGATTATTATGCGATCGGCCAGGTAACACCCGGCATCATCGCGGTCAACACAGCTACATTTGTAGGCTATAAGATAAAAGGTGTGATCGGAGGCATCCTGGCGACCCTTGGAGTCATCTCACCGTCTATCATTATTATCTCAGTCATTGCCGGACTGATCTCCAACTTCTCTGAACTGGAAGTCGTTCAGCATGCACTGCGCGGCATTCAGGTGGCAGTATGTGTCCTGATGTTTGTGGCAATTAAAAACCTGTTCAAAAAGGGCGTTAAAGGAACAGCTGGGCTGATCATCTGCCTGTCGATGTTTGCGCTGTCATATTTCACGAATATTTCAACGATGATCCTGGTGATCATTGCAGGGGCTGTCGGGTACGTCCTGAGTACAGTCCGCAGGAAAGGCGGTGCTGAACAATGAGCGACTTCATCAGATTATGCATTGAATTCTTTAAGACCGGTCTGTTTGCGGTTGGCGGCGGTCTGGCTTCGATCCCGTTCCTGAAGGAAATGGCTGTCAAATACGGATGGTTTACGATCGAAGATCTGACGACGATGATCGCTGTCAGTGAATCGACACCCGGTCCGATCGGCGTTAATATGGCGACCTATGTCGGCTTCCATATGTACGGTCTTGCGGGCGGCATAGCGGCGACGCTTTCCCTGGTAGCGCCCAGTATTATCGTTATATGCATCGTCGCAAAGATCCTGGAAAAGTTCCGCAGTTCACCGATCGTCAACGGTGTCTTTGAAGGCCTTCGTCCGGCGGTATGCGGACTGATCATTGCGGCAGTCATGAGCATCTATATCAGTTCCCTGCTCAATGTGAGCCTCTGGCAGTCAACAGGAAATATGCTGAGCCTGTTCAACTGGAAAGCATGCGGCCTGTTTGCAGTACTGTTGGCTTTCTACCTGTACAAACCAAAGATCCATCCGATCGTTATCATATGTGCTGCAGCTGCCGCAGGGATCGTGTTCGGATTCTGAGGAGAATGCTATGAACGGGATCACGAATGAAATGCTTGAGGCGTTCCGGAATGGTTATGAGAATGACCGGACCGCATTGACAAATACTGCAGCCTGCGCCAGAACAGAACTGAAGGATCTTGCTTTTCTGCCTATGTCTGCCGCGAAGCTGAATGGTTCGTTCAGCGTGGAGATCGAAACACACGGGATCACTGCACAGCAGAAATCAGGCAGATGCTGGGCTTTTGCCGTACTGAATATCCTGCGTGAACAGTGTGCGGAAAAAACAGGCATGAAGGAATTCTATCTTTCAGGCAACTATATTGCGTTCTATGACAAGCTGGAAAAAGCAAACAATGCTCTGGAACTTGCCATCGCAAACGCGGACAAGCCGCTGGATGACCGTATGATGGAATATCTCCTGAACGGTTTCCATGACGGCGGATACTGGAATATGGCAGTGGACCTGGTCAGGAAATACGGCATTGTCCCCGCGTCTGTAATGCCTGAGACATATCAGTCGGAGCATACGGAACAGTTCATGCGTCTGCTGAATAATCTGGTCCGCAAGGATATATCCATTCTGCGCAGGGTGTGCGCTGAAGGAAAAGATCCTCAGCCTGTCAAACGGGAAATGATAGCAGAGATCTATAAGATGGAATGCATCGTGTTTGGTGAGCCTGTCACTTCATTTGACTTTGAATACAGGACTGCCCAGGGAACATTCCATCGTGATGTGCAGATCACACCGCAGGAATTTTATGAAAAATATACAAATCATAACCTGGATGAATATGTCATGGTAACGTGTGAACCGACGGAACATAAACGTATGAATACCCTGTATCAGTTCCATTACATCGGTTCCATGGCGGACAGCGATATCCGTTTCCTGAATATCCCGATCGAAGAGCTTGAAGACCTCTGCATCAGGCAGCTGAAGGATTTGGAACCGGTCTGGTTCTCCAATGATGCAGGAGCGTATGGAGACAGGCAGTGCGGTGTCTGGGATCCGGACAGCTTTGACTATGAAGGTCTGCTGGGAGGCGTACAGTTCTCCATGGATAAAGCAGACCGTCTGAATTACAACGTCAGTTCCGGAACGCATGCCATGATCCTTACAGGTGTCAACCTGGATGGATCCGGCAGACCAGACAGATGGAAGATCGAAAACAGCTGGGGAGGGGAACTTGGAAAGAACGGCATCTTTGTATGCAGCGAAGCCTATTTCCGCGAATATGTTTATGAGGCGATCATTCAGAAAAAGTATCTGACAGAAAAACATCTTGCGCTTCTGGAAACAGAGCCGGAAGTGATACAGCCCTGGCAGAAATAAACCGGTCAATATCACAGAAACTGCATTCTGTGATATTTTTAATTCTCTTTTCATTGGCACATATCCATTATTCCAATACAATGAAATCAGAAGAATAACAGGAGGATAATCATATATGAGTTTCCCGAAAGGTTTTTTATGGGGCGGAGCTACAGCTGCCAATCAGTATGAAGGCGGTTATCTGGAAGGCGGCAGAGGCCTCGCAACATCCGATGCGATCAAGGGCGGTGACAAAGACCATCCCCGCATGTACACAGTAAAGACAAAAGAAGGAGAGATCCTGGAACTGCCGCGTGAAAAATCACTGCCGGAAGGCGCAGTCGGCTATATCATCCCGGATATCTACTATCCTTCCCATCAGGCGACTGATTTCTATCATCATTACAAGGAAGACATCGCGCTGTTTGCGGAAATGGGCATGAATTCCTTCCGTTTCTCCATGAGCTGGTCCAGAGTCATTCCGGACGGCGTGGAAAAAGTCAATGAAGAAGGCCTGGCTTTCTATGACGCAGTCGTTGACGAGTGCCTGAAGTACGGTATTGAACCGGTCGTTACCATTGCTCACTTCGATGTTCCGATGTATCTGGCGGATACTCTGGACGGCTGGCACAGCAGAAAGCTTGTCGACTACTTTGTACACTTTGCAGAAGTTCTCTTTACCCACTTCAAGGGCAGAATTCATTACTGGATGACATTCAATGAGATCAACATCCTGAGATCCTGGATGCAGCTGGGTATCCACAGTGTTGAGCCGCAGGTACGCTATCAGGCTGATCATCACATCTTCGTCGCTTCCGCAAAGGCTGTTCTGCGCGGACATGAGATCGATCCGGAAAACAAGATCGGTATGATGGTCGCTTATGCACCAGTTTATCCGCTTACATGCCGCCCGGATGATGTCATGAAGGCTATCGAAGAAATGCGCAAGAAGGAATTCTACATTGATGTTCAGGTAAAGGGATACTATCCGAACTACCAGCTGAAGGAATTCGAGCGTCTCGGAGTCAATATCGAGATGGAAGACGGTGATCTTGATCTGATCAAAGCAGGCGTCGTCGACTATATCGGATTCTCCTACTACATGTCCGGAACTGCTTCCGCAGATCCGAATGCTGCACGCACGGAAGGCAATCAGACAGCTGCAGGAAAGAACCCGTATCTGGAAGCTTCCAGATGGGGCTGGCAGATCGACCCGATGGGACTGCGTATCTCCCTCTGCCAGATGTACGAAAGATATCATATTCCGCTGATGGTAGTTGAGAATGGTCTCGGTGCACTGGATGTTGTAGAAGAAGACGGCAGTATTCACGATAATTACCGCATCAACTACATGCGTGATCACATCAAGGCAATGAAAGATGCAATCGAACTGGACGGCGTTGAACTCTGGGGCTATCAGCCCTGGGGCCACATCGACCTTGTATCGGCAGGTACAGGCGAAATGAGAAAGCGCTACGGTTTCATCTTCGTTGACAGATACGATGACGGTACAGGTGACTTCTCCAGAAGGAAGAAGGATTCCTTCTACTACATGCAGAAGGTCTACAAGTCCAACGGAGAAGATCTGGACTGATCATTTGAACAGGTTCTTCTGAATACAGCAAAAACAGCACATGGATCACATGGTCCGTGTGCTTTTTAAAATGCAATGCAGGAAGGCAGGGACTATGAGTCTGATGCAGTATAATAAACACGTATAGAAATGGTTTGATGAAATATGCTGACGATCATGATCACATGCAGGGGAGGCTTTTCTTCCAGTTATATATCTGCGGTACTGAACAGACAGCTGAAGGAAAAAGGGCTGGACGATAAGGTACACTTTTTGTACAAGCCTTATGATCAATATAAAAACTGTGACAGGATCGATGAGGCAGACATCATATTTCTTTCGACCCGTCTGCAGTATGTTTCAGGAAAACTGGCTGAGAAATATCCGGAAAAACCGTTTTATGTGATCCCGACCCGTATGTACGGCCTTGTAAATGCAGAAGATTATATAGAAGATGCAGAAGATGTGATCGCTGCATTTAGGGAAACAGGAAAAAATCCCTTCTGTTTTGAAGGGGAAAAACGTGCGATCAGGAATTACAGGACTGTTTCTCACAGGAAATGGATCGCTAAAAATACAGAACACAGGAAATAACGCCCGGAATCATCCGGGCATCTTTTCTTCTGTGCATCCTGCCATTTCAAGCAGGCTGTTTCCTGTTAAACGGTATATCGTCCAGTCACTCAGCGGAACCGCATGAAGTGACAGATAGAAATCAATGCTGGGTTTGTTCCAGTCCAGACAGCACCATTCCAGTCTGCCGCAGCCCCGTTCCACAGTGATCTTTGCCAGTTCTGACAGGATAGCCTTCCCGTATCCTTTTCCGCGGTATTCAGGAAGTACGAACAGGTCTTCCAGGTAGATGCCTGCTCTGCCGAGAAAGGTTGAGAAGTTATGGAAGAACAGGGCAAACCCGATCTCTTTTCCATCCGCAACAGCAAACAGCACTTCCGCTTTCTGCTTTTCAAAGATCCATTCTTCCAGCAATTCTTCTGTCGCAACCACTTCATTGCTCATTCTTTCGTATTCAGCCAGCTGCCTGATGAAATACAGAATCGTTGAAACGTCTTCTTTTACCGCGAAGCGGAATGTGAGTTCTGTCATAAATAAAACCTGCCTTTTCGGAAATCATACTATATTGGGAGTTTCTCAGGTGAAATAAAGCACCTGAATGTCATATAATACCGTGTATGCATGAGCACAGTACTTCAATGACGTCCGGCAGACCGTTTGTGCTGCTGATCCGCTTTGCGCTTCCCCTGATCATAGGAAGTGTTTTTCAGCAGCTCTATACGATCACGGATGCCGCGATCATCGGCAGAGGCGTCGGTCCGCAGGCACTTGCGGCAGTCGGTGCCGGTGACTGGATCCTGTGGATGGTGGTAGGAGCGATACAGGCCATGATGCAGGGCTTCTCGATCGAGACAGCTACAGCATACGGACAGGAAAATGAAAAACGCCTTGTTTCTGCGATCTGGCATTCTGTTGTTCTCGCGGCAGTTATTTCAGCGGTGATGACAGTTGGTTCTCTCCTGTTGATGAAGCCTGCCCTGACCCTGCTGAATACACCGGCAGATATCATGGACGGGGCCCTGACGTATCTGGGGATCCTGTACGGGGGATGTGTCATTATCACGGCGTATCAGCTGGCTGCGGCACTGCTGAGGAGCTTCGGTGATTCCCGGACACCTCTGTACGCGATGACTGCAGCGTCCCTGATCAATATCGGACTGGACCTGCTGTTCGTATACAAGTTCCATATGGGGATCGGCGGGGCGGCATCGGCAACAGTGATCGCACAGGGCTGCGCTGCTGTGATCTGCACAGTTAAACTGATGAAACAGATCCGTCTGCCGCTGCGCATGAAATTCAATACGGATACAGCAGTACATCTGATCAAACTGGGTGTGCCTCTGGCATTTCAGGTGGTCATCATAGCGACGGGCGGACTTGCGCTGCAGAATGCCGTGAATCAATACGGATCTGTTTTTGTTGCAGGCTATACTGCGGCGAATAAAATGTTCGGAATACTGGAATCTGCCGGTATTGCCTTCGGTTATGGAGCGGCTTCCTATACTGCTCAGAATCTTGGGGCAGGAAAGACAGAACGCATTCCGGAGGGAGTCCGGGCAGGTTTGTTGTTCAGTGTGATCGTGTCCGGATTCATCTCTGTCTGTATGCTTGTGTTCGGCAGAACGATCATGTCTTTGTTTGTAGAACGTACAGCGATAAATTATGACATGATCATCGATACCGCATATCAGTATCTTTCCGTCATGTCCTATGCACTGCTGATGCTGTATATGCTGCATCTCTATAAGAGCATGCTGCAGGGACTTGGCCTGACCGTACAGTCTATGATCAGCGGCATCGTTGAACTGGCTGCCAGGATCATTCTTGTCTTCACACTTCCCCGTCTGATCGGGTCGCTCGGGATCTTCATTGCTGAGGTAGGTGCCTGGATCGGAGCTGCATTATACCTGATGCTGATGTATTACCGTCTTTACCCGGAGACGATCAAATCTGTTGACATTCAAAAAAACGGGGAATAGGATAATTCTGTAAAGTATTTCGGCAGTACGGAGGAAAGGGTATGGCATTCAAACGATTTGAAATGGCATGTTGTCTCAGAACAGATACCCGGTTTTTCTGTATGTCGGAACTGTTTTGAGAATGGCAGTCTGAAAAGAATACACAAAAGTCCGGGAGTTAAAAACAACCGGATTTTTTTCGGTATTATATCTGTCTGCCGGAATTCTCTGCATGAAAAAGGAGATAAAATAAGAATATGAAAATCAAAACATCAGTAGAACAGCTGATCGGCGGAACACCGCTGATGGAACTGACACATCTTGAAAAAGAATACGGCCTGAATGCAAAACTGATCGGTAAACTCGAATACTTCAATGCGACCGGTTCCGTTAAGGACAGGGTTGCGCGTGAAATGATCCGGGATGCAGAAGAAAGAGGAATTCTGAAAGAGGGTTCCGTGATCATTGAACCGACATCCGGAAATACCGGGATCGGGCTTGCCGCAGTCGGAACATCAAAGGGTTATCGTGTAGTGATCGTTATGCCCTCAACGATGTCGGAAGAGCGCAGAAGACTGATGAAGGCATATGGTGCGGAACTGGTGCTGAGTGACGGTACAAAGGGAATGTCCGGAGCGATCGCCAAAGCAGAAGAACTTGCAGCAGAGATACCGGACGCATGGATCGCCGGACAGTTTGTCAATCCGGCAAACTGGAGGGCTCATTATCAGACCACCGGTCCGGAGATCTGGAGCGATACGGAAGGCACTGTCGATATCTTTGTGGCAGGTGTCGGTACAGGCGGAACGATTACCGGAACAGGTAAATATCTGAAAGAAAAGAATCCGGATATCAGGATCGTTGCAGTTGAACCGGATGCTTCACCGGTACTTTCCGGCGGAAAAAGCGGTCCGCATGCGATCCAGGGTATCGGTGCCGGATTTGTTCCGGAAGTACTAGATACATCCGTTTATGATGAGATCATCAGAGTGAAGAATGAAGATGCCCTGAAGACCGGCGCGCTGATCGGAAAGAAAGAAGGCATCCTGGTAGGCATTTCAGCCGGTGCTGCAGTCTATGCAGGAATTCAGCTGGCACAGCGTCCCGAGAATGCAGGAAAGAATATCGTAGTTCTTCTTCCTGACTCAGGAGACCGCTACCTTTCCACAGCAATGTTTGCGGAGTAAATAATATGAACTATACCCACGACGATATTCACAGAATGATAGATGAAGAATATGATCCGGACCTGATCATTGCGGAAAGAATGCCCGACAGGACCCGGAGCGTATCGGCTTTGAAAGCGGCACAGGTCGTCATGTTTCCGCAATTTTTCAGCTATCTGGAAATGACTGCGGATGAATGCCTGGAAGCACTTGCCGGCTGGCTGAAACAGGAGATCAGTGTCGGCCTTCAGGTCCTGAAAGATCACACACGTGATCCCGAGGAACTGACTGAACAGTTCCTGCTTCGTCTGCCGAAGATCAAGAGTCTTCTGTTAACGGATATTCAGGCGATTTACGACGGTGACCCTGCCGCAAAGACAAAAGGCGAAGTGATCATCTGCTATCCCGGATTCTATGCAATATCCATCTATCGGATCGCACATGAACTGTACCTGCTGAACGTACCGTTTATTCCGAGGATCATGACTGAATATGCGCATGAAAAAACGGGGATCGATATCAACCCCGGTGCAGCGATCGGCCATCATTTCTGCATAGACCATGGAACCGGTATCGTTGTGGGTGAAACAGCTGTTCTCGGAGATCATGTCAAGCTGTATCAGGGCGTGACCATCGGCGCAAAAAGCTTCGAACTGGATGAAAACGGACACCCGGTCAAGGGTGGGAAACGTCATCCGGATATCGGAAACCATGTCGTTATTTACGCCAACGCAACGATCCTCGGCGGAACTACGAAGATCGGTGACAACTGTGTGATCGGAGGAAACGTCTGGCTGACACATTCTGTTCCGGAGGGCGAAACTGTTTACTATCGCTCTGTCGAACAGTAATATGGAAAAAACGGAGGCATTTATGGACCAGAAAGAAGCAGAACGCAGAATTAAAGCAGGACGGGCATTTGTCCGGACGAACTTCGACGACGACACATGGGTCAGTGATCAGAACCTGAAAAAGCCGCAGCCGCCGCTTGTAAAGGCACCGATGCGCGATCAGGCGATCGATCTGCCTGTGAACTATGACGCATTGAACATCGACAATGATTTCCTGCATGTGATCAATACCAGAGCGTCTCACCGTGTTTATACACAGGAAGAGATGTCGCTTCTTGAACTGTCCTATCTGCTGTGGACGACCCAGGGGATCAAAGGGATCCGCGGAAAGTCTTACGCAACATTGCGTACCGTACCTTGCGGCGGGGCACGTCATGAATTTGAAACATACCTGGCTGTCCGGAAAGTTGAAGGCCTGGAACCCGGATTCTACCATTATCTACCGCTGAAGCATCAGATAGAATTCCTTGGGAAATGTGATGATCTGGATGGATTTGTCGGAGAATCACTGAATGGTCAGGTTTGGGGCGCTAAGGCAAATGTTGTATTCTATTACAGCTTTGTTGCTTACAGAGCTGAATGGAGATACGGTATCTATGCGCACAGAGTTGTATTGATCGACGCAGGCCATATCACAGAAAACCTGTATCTTGCGTCTACCAGCATTGGACTCGGTTCATGTGCCATCGGCTCTGTAAACGGCAGACTGGCAGACGAAGCCTTCGGGCTGGACGGGGAGGAAGAATACATCTTCTATGCACATCCGGTCGGAACGATCAGCGAAAAGGATGCCCAGGCAGAACTTGATTTCTATGCATTTGTGAAAGAACAGGGACTGTAAAAAATTCATACAGCACGGAGCGATCCGTGCTTTTTTTATATATTCCTTTCTTTTCTGAAGGGTACTGAAGAAAACAGTGTGTAATTGACCGCTGAAACAAACTGAAAAAATTTAATGATTCTAAACTTTTTGTTTAAAAACATATTGCGTACCGGGCTGTTTTCTGTATAATAATCATGGTTTGATAAAAACAAATCAAAAGGTTAGTAATTGTAAACAAGGAGGCGGAAATGTACGATATCGGATCAAGGATCAAAGCACTGCGTACAAAGAACGGTCTTACTCTGGAAGAACTGGGGTCGCGTACAGAACTGACCAAGGGATTTCTGTCCCAGCTGGAACGTAATCTGACGTCACCGTCACTGCCGACACTGGAGGATATTGTTGAAGCATTGGGTGTATCCATGTCGAAATTCTTCGCGGATGACGATGAAGAACAGATCGTGTTCACAAAAGAAGACACCTTCGTTGATGAGCAGGAGGAGCGGACGATCAACTGGATCGTTCCGAATGCACAGAAAAACAAGATGGAACCCCTGATCCTGGAACTTAAACCGGGCTGCAGTTCGAAAGAGATCGAGCCGTATGACGGAGAAGAGTTCGGATATGTGCTTCAGGGAAGGATCCAGATCAGAAGGGAAAGCGATTCCCGGAAACTGATCGTCAAAAAAGGGGAAACATTCTACATCAAGGGAAATGAATCACACAGCCTTGTCAATACAGGCCAGGCCGCAGCGAAAGTACTGTGGATTAGCACACCGCCGATTTTCTGAACAAAGGGGAGAACACAGATATGAAGAAACTGATCGAAGTGAAAAACGTCGTCAAAACATTCGACAATACGGTCGTCCTGAAGGGGATCTCACTGGACATCTATGAGAATGAATTTGTCACACTGCTCGGCCCGTCCGGCTGCGGCAAGACAACACTGCTGAGGATCATTGCCGGATTCCTGGACGCGACTGAGGGACAGGTAATGATGGACGGCGAAGACATCGCCAAGATCCCAGCATATAAAAGAGATGTCAACACGGTATTCCAGCACTATGCACTGTTCCCGCATCTGGACGTGTATGACAACATTGCGTTCGGTCTGAAGATCAAAAAGCAGGCTAAGGACATTATTGACCAGAAAGTCATGAGAATGATCTCCCTGGTAGGCCTGGAAGGCTTTGAGCACAGAGATGTTACAAGCATGTCCGGCGGCCAGCAGCAGCGTGTTGCAATCGCAAGAGCGCTTGTCAATGAACCGCGTGTACTTCTGCTCGATGAGTCTCTGTCTGCCCTTGATAAGAACCTGAGAAAAGAAATGCAGCTGGAACTGAAAGAGATCCAGAGAGAAGTAGGAATCACCTTTATCTTCGTTACACATGACCAGGAAGAAGCTCTGACCATGTCTGACAAGATCGTCATTATGAGAGACGGTGAGATCGAACAGATCGGCACACCGGTACAGGTCTACAATGAACCGATCAATGAATACTGCGCAAGGTTCATCGGCGATTCCAATATTATCGACGGAACCATGGTCAGAGACAGGCTCGTCCGCTTCGATGATGTTGACTATGAATGCGTTGACTACGGATTTGAAAAAGATGAAACAGTTGATATCATGATCCGTCCCGAAGATATTGATATCGTTCCGAGAAACAGAGGCCTGCTGAATGGCGAAGTGAAATCGGTACTCTTCAAGGGCGTCCACTATGAAGTGATCGCCGAAACAGCATCCGGTACTTCCAAGACTGTTACGATGCACATTACAAAGAACCAGGACGTTTCCAATGAGGAAGCAAGTGAGAAGATCAGTGCATCCAGCTTCTATATGGACCTTGAAGACGTTGCGTCCCTGACGGATTCCGAAGTCATTGCCCGTGCCAATGCACAGGCATGGAATAAGGACGATGAGTTCGTATCCCTGACAAAAGTACAGTATGACGTGAAGCCGGAGGTCGGAACGTATCCCTGCTCATTCACGACCGATGCCGGAACGACGATCCGGATCAACATCAATGTTGTTCAGCCTCAGGTAATCGAGGATGAATCCAATGAGGAAGGCATCCAGGCGTTTGACTTCTACAAAACTGCCGACGAGATCAAAGAGTCCGTTGCGCTGGATACAGACCTGATCAGATGGGCTGATGCATATGCATGGAATATCGAGGATAATTCCAGAGTTGAGATCTGGGATGTGAAATATGACTTCGATGATGAAAACATCACAGAAGGAGATTACCAGGTAACATTCTCCACACAGGGCCGTGAAATCAAGATCGAAACGACCGACCGCATTGAGGAAGGACAGAAGATCGGTCTGAAGTGGAGTCCGGAAGATATCCATGTAATGAGAAAGATGGGGTAACCTGAAATGAAATCTTTCAGCAAAATGGTCTATCCCTATGTGATCTGGGCAATGGCCATGATCGTTGCGCCGATGCTGATGCTGGTTCTCTATGCATTTACAGTCAAAGGCAACAGCGTTCTGACATTCCAGTTCACAATTGATAACTTTATCCGCTTCTTCTCTGACCCGGTATTTCCCGGTGTTCTGTGGAGAAGCCTGAAGCTCGCAGTCATCACGACAGTGATCTGTATTGCTGTCGGATATCCGAGTGCATATATCATCGCGAAACTGAAGCCGAATTCCCAGGCACTGATGATCCTTCTGATCACACTGCCGACCTGGATCAATATGCTTGTCCGTACTTATGCATGGCGAGGCATTCTCGGCCACCTGAGCATGAGCGGGGAACTGAAGGTTTATATCGGTATGCTGTACAACTTCCTGCCGTTCATGATCCTTCAGATCTATACAGCGCTTTCCAAGATCGATCCGAATCTGATCGTTGCGGCACATGACCTCGGCGCGAACAATCGTGAAACATTCCGCCGTGTGATCCTTCCGCTGTCACTTCCGGGTGTTGTAAGCGGAATTACCCTGGTATTCCTGCCGGCAGTATCCAGCTTCTTCATTCCGAAGCTGCTCGGCGGCGGTCAGTATGTCCTGATCGGTAACCTGATCGAAGACTACTTCATCTCAACCGGTGACTGGAACTTCGGTTCGGCGATCAGCCTGATCATGGCGATCATTATTCTGGCTTCCATGTACTTTACAAGAAAGCTTGACCGCAAGGTCGGAGAACAGGAGGATGACTGATGGAACAGAAAACAAAACAGTATGAGAAGATCTTCCTGTTTCTGGTCTTCGCGTTCTTCTATCTGCCGATCATCTATGTCGTGATCTTCTCCTTCAACAGTTCCAAGTCACTGACAACATTCACAGGCTTCTCGCTGGAATGGTACCGGAAGATGTTCAAGACAAGAACGATCATGGAATCGATCTGGTATACGACCAGCTGTGCTGTGATCGCGACAGTTGTATCGACCATCGTTGGTACTGTAACGGCGATCGGCCTGTCCAAATCAAGAAAAGCGCTTCGTGAGGCGATCAATCAGGTCAATAACCTGCCGATGCTGAACCCGGATATCGTTACGGCAATCGGATTCATGCTGCTGTTTACCAGCCTGAGGATCAAGACCGGATTCACGACCATGGTCATGGCGCATATCGCCTTCTGTATACCGTATGTGATCCTGTCCATTATGCCGAAGCTCAGGACCCTGGATCCCAACCTGGCAGAAGCTGCCCTGGATCTGGGATGCACCCCGCTGCAGGCACTGTGGAAGGTGATCATCCCTCAGATCAAACCCGGAATCATCTCCGGTGCGCTGATCGCATTCTCGATGTCATTCGATGACTTCGTTATCTCAATGTTTACGACCGGTCCGGGTGTAAACAACATCTCGATCTATGTATACGCAAATGTTAAGCGTGTAAATCCGACAATCAACGCATTGTCCGCCATTATTGTTTATGTCATTACGATCGTATTGGTGCTCATCAACGTTGTACCTATGATAAAGGAAAGGAAGAAGAAAAAGAATGAATTACAGAACATTTAAAAAAGCCGGTATTGCGGCACTCGTATCAGTACTTGCAGCATGCAGCTCCGGAGGATCTTCTTCCGGCGGAAGCGAAGTTGAAGCAGTAGATGCCAAGGAAGCTTATGGCTGCAACGTACTCAATGTCTATAACTGGGGTGAATATGTTGGCGAAGATGTGATCCCCAACTTTGAAAAAGCGTTTAATGCAAAAGTCAACTACGATATGTTCGATTCCAACGAGAACATGTATACAAGACTGATGGGCGGAAGTGCTTATGATATCCTGGTTCCTTCAGACTATATGATCGAGCGTCTGCTGAAGGAAAACATGCTGCAGAAACTCGACAAGGATCTTCTCACGAATCTCGATGCTCTGGATCCGGATGTTGTAGAAATGCAGAAGGTTTATGATCCGACCCTCGAGTATTCTGTTCCGTATTTCCACGGTTCTGTCGGACTGATCTATAACACACAGAATGTAGATCCTGCAGAAATCGAAGAAAAAGGCTGGGATATCCTGCTGGATGAAAAATACAAGAACAGGGTCATTATGTATGACAGCCAGAGAGACGCCTTCATGATCGCATTCAAAGCGCTGGGCTATTCCATGAATACAAGCGATGACAAAGAGATCCAGGAAGCTTATGAATGGCTCCGCAAGGTTCATGAAACAGTCGATCCGGCATATATGACAGACGAAGTGATCGATACAATGATCAACCCGAGCGCCAACAATCCGAAGGACATCGCGGTCGTTTATTCCGGTGATGCAGCATATATCATGTCAGAAAATGAAGATATGGATTATGTTGAGCCGAAGCAGGGTACAAATATCTGGAGCGACGGAATGGTAATTCCCGCCAATGCAAATTGTGCTCCTCTGGCAAATGAGTTCATCAACTATGTCCTGACATACGACGCATCCTATGACAATTCCATCACTGTCGGATATACATCTTCCAACCTCAAGGTTACTGAAGATATCAGCACAGGTGACTACGAAGGCATCGATGCTTATCTGCCCAGAACCGGATATGAAAAGGATGAAGTATTCCGCTTCAACGAAGTTCTCGTCCAGAAGCTTTCTGACCTCTGGAACAAAGTAAAGATCAACTGATCAGATCATGGTGCACCTCATTGGAGATGCACCGTTTTTTTGTTCTGTTTGGCCTGAAGCATCTTTATAAATGGAAAAAAGCGGATCAGGGTCTCTGATCCAGCCAAAGGTAATTCATAAAGTAGGGGACCTGTTTTCTCCAGTCAGCTTCGCTGTGGTGTCCTTCCCACTGAAAGTAAAGCTGTGTATCCGCGCCGCGTTCGTTCAGTTCTCCCGCGAACTTTCTTGCGGATCTTGCCTCACGGGTATCATATTCCGGATTGCCCCGCCGTGCAGCTTTGCCGGCTTCGAGCTCACCCCAGGACATCCAGATCTTTGTGTCGGGGTCTATCGCGCTCTGGGACAGTGTTCTGCGGAAATTCGAAATATTCCAGAACCATCCTGTGGATACACAGGCAGCTTTGGAAAATATCCCGTTGTATTTTATGATCCCGTAGGCAGCCATGATGCCGCCCATACTGGAACCTCCGATCCCGGTTGCTTCTCTATGGGAATAAGTACGGTAATTCTGATCGATCGCAGGTTTTACATCATTGATGATCCATTGAAACGTTGCGTCTCCGATCCCTTTCACAAGAGCACCTCTCCAGCGCTTGTTGTACGGGCAGTATTCCCTGAGACGCTCATTTCCTTCATGTGAGCATTCCATACCCACAATGATCACTTTTTTGCCCCAGCTGTCCAGAAAGTCTTTCAATCCCCAAGAGGTGCCGTATGTAGCATCTTCGTCATAGAACAGATTATGTCCGTCGAAAAAATACATGACAGGGTAGCGCTCATCGGTATTGTAATAGTCGTCGGGTAAATAAATATGCAGTGTACGGTCCTGAGCTGCAGGCCAGTACCAGAAATTCCGTTTGATAATCATATAGCAGTTTCTCCAGGTGCTACATTATTATACATATCTTCTTAGCAAAAATAGTGACGTTTTTTTGTCAATTATGCGATAATGAGCGGGAACTGACAGGAGGTTTTCATGAATATTAAGAAATTGATACTGCCGTTGGCCGCAATGATGCTTCTGAGCGGATGCAGCGGATGCAAAGGAGCAGAAGAACCTGTGAAGAGTCCGGATACAACTCCTCAGACAGTTGTTGTTACACCGGAACCGGCTGATACAACTGATACATGGCCGGAAGAACTCGGAGATCCGCAGGTATATAAAGATCTGTACGAGCAGATCAAAGAATCAAAGGAGATCAACCAGGATGTCGTCGGATGGATCTATTTCCCGTCCGGACTGGTATCACAGCCTGTTCTGCATGGAACAGATAATGCATTCTATCTGCGTCATGACTGGAAAACAGGTCAGCCTTTGGAATGGGGCTCCATTTACGCGGACTTCAGAAACAACATCAACAATAATGATATGAATACGATCCTCTACGGCAACTATGTATATAAATCCTATAGTTCCGACCGTACGCTTGTGTTCACACCGCTGGCACAGTTAAGAGAAGAAGTGAATTACGAACCCAATAAATACGTTACGTTGATCACCGAAACAGAGATCCGTCTGTATGAGCTGGCTCATGTGTTCGACTGCCCGACAGTATATATTTCCGCAGGTCAGGTACCTGCTGAGGGCTTTGAATTCAATGAACTGACATTCACGGATGAGAAGCTGGTCAGCCTGATCAACAATATCAAAGGAATTGAATTCTATCACACAGGTGTAGAGATTGAACCGGGCGACAGAATGCTGATGATGCAGACATGTGTTGAATTTCATACTGAAGTCCGCCAGATCAATGTCTGCAGGGAAATCGGGAGATATCCTATTCCTGAGGAGTAATTATTCATGATGAAAGCATCATTTGCGCAAAGTGATGTTTCTCCAAAACAGCCGGTCAAACAGGCCGGCTTTATACAGCAGACGGAGAAACGTTTTGAAGTCAGGGATCCGCTGTATGTTCAGATGCTGGGCATTGATGATGGTGAGAAGATCATCATCCTGCTGAGTGCCGACTCTGTCGGAATGAACCGTTCCATACAGGACGAAATACAGGGCAGTCTGCATTTTGAAAAACCTGCGGAGGTCATTCTGAGCTGCACGCATACGCATTTTGCGCCTGACAGCAAGGATCCCGTATACAGGGCACAGTTTGTTGAACAGACTGTTGACATGATCTGTCACGCTCAATGGCAGGAGATCTCAATACCCGGATTTACATTCCGCAGTGAATTCTATGATGGACTGGGCAGATCAAGGATCAGCGGTTTCCCCTCGGACAAGATCCTTCTGACCACTATCGGTCTGTATGACGGGGAACAGCAGCTGGCTGAGATCGTAGTTCATAACTGTCATCCGACAGTTATGGACGGGTATACACCATTCTTCAGTGCGGAGTATCCCGGTCAGCTCAAACGTATGCTTTCAGAAGCACATCCCGGAAGATCCTGCATGTTCCTGCAGTCCTGTGCCGGTGATATCAGTACACGTTTTACAAGAAGTTCCCAGAGTTATGAAGCGATGTGTGAGCTGGCTGAAAAACTGTATCATGAGGCTGAACGTCTGGATCAGACAGCTGCAGAGATACAGCCGGTCAGTGAAGTCACGATGTTCAGCGAAACGATACCTGTGAAGCACGTTTTTGAACCGATCGATATATCTGTTCTTCCGGAGGGCATCACTGATCGGGAGATCGAAACGATCAGGATCGGAAGCCAGGTAAGGGCTGATCTTGCGAAGCGTCTCGATACGCTTCCGGCAGAGGTTACATTGTCCTGCATCAAGGCAGGAGCACTCCGCATGGTGTTCTGCCCGAATGAACTGTTCAGCAGTTATCTGAATGATCTGGCCTCAGATACATCTGTGCTGGTTTGTTACAGCAACGGATACGGCGGATATGTAACACCGCCAGGTTTTTCGGCAATTACATATGAGCGATTCACCGATACATGGTCAGATGAAACAAAGCGGAGCATCGAACGTGTGATCCGGAAAATGTCGGAATGAAGCTGCCGTAAAAAAAGTAATGAACAGATATGAGAAAACACATTATCGCTGATTTTGTGTTAAATTATAGATGTAGAAATATGTATCGTTCGTTACATTAAGGAGGAATCATGGGAAATCGTATTATTACAATCAGCCGTCAGTTTGGTAGCGGGGGAAGAACGATAGGCCAGGAAGTCGCAAACAGACTCGGAATTCCGTGTTACGACAAAGAATTGATCACAAACATTGCCGAAGAGAGCGGTTTTGCT
>JAFOMZ010000094.1 GCA_017421125.1 Solobacterium sp. | reverse complement strand
TAATACCGAAAAGGCGCTCCAGCTGATCGGCTTCCTGTGCTTTGCATATCTGTTCTTCGGATTCATGCTGCTGCCGTGCCTGAATACACTGACAAGTATCTTCACGGTAAAGGATGCCGCGGGAAACATTGATCCGCTTGCTGTCATCAAATTCTTTCTCGCAGGCAATATGCCGAGGTTCGTCTGGAATTCCCTCAGGCTGGCTGTTGTACTGACCATTACCGTCAATATCGTCGGTATTTCGATCGTACTTCTGACTGAATACTTTGATATCAAAGGCGCAAATATCCTGCGTCTTGGATACATGACCACATTGATCTACAGCGGTGTTGCACTCGTCACAGGCTATATGTTCCTGTATTCAAGTGACGGCATAATGACCACAAAACTGCTGGAAATGTTCCCGACACTGAATCCTAAGTGGTTCTCCGGATACAAGGCAGTATTGTTTACGATGACATTTGCATGTACCAGCAACCATGCATTGTTCCTGCGAAACGCGATCCGCGGCATTGACTACAATACCGTGGAAGCTTCCAGAAACCTTGGCGCAAGTCCGTTCACAACACTGTTCAAAGTCGTATTCCCGACATTGATCCCGACATTGTTCTCACTGACCATCATGACGTTCATTACCGGTCTGTGCGCAATGTCTGCTCCGACCCTGCTGGGATATGACTCTATCAACCCGGAGATCGTCAGACTGGCAGGAAGCTCCGTCGCAGACGAATCATTCCCCCAGGCCAGAGCTGCGCTGCTGTCGATCATCCTGGCATGCTTTACGATCCTGCTGCTGACGATATTGTCCTCATATGAAAGAAAAGGACATTATCTGTCCGTTTCCAAGACCAAGGCAAAACTGAGAAAGCAGAAGATCGACAACCCGGTACTGAATGTACTGATGCACATCTATGCATATGTACTCTTCATTATTTACATGACACCGGTGGTCATGATCGTCCTGTTCTCATTCCAGACCTATCAGGCGATCAAAGTAAAACGCCTGGATCTGGCTAACTGGACGTTTATCAATTACTACGGAACACAGGATTATCAGTATCTGACATCCCGCGGCAAATATAAGACGATCGAAGGCTCGATATCAGGTGTCTTCTCCAATGAGGCAACACTTGGCGGTATTCATACCAGTTTCGTATTATCCGTCATTGCGGCTGCGCTCGCCTGTGTCATCGTAGTTATCGCATGCAATTACATCTTCAAGCATAAGAAGACCGGAACTGTTCTGGAATACGCACTGCTGTTCCCGTGGCTGCTGCCGACGATCCTGATCTGCTATTCCTACAGGATCTTCTTCAACAGCAATGATATCTGGTATGTATTCGGCCGGAATCTGTATTACGCAGATCGCGTCAGGATCCTGATGATCATTGCATATACAGTCGTCAGACTTCCATTCTCGCTTCGTATGATCAAGGCGGCGTTCTACCAGATCGACGAAGAACTGGAAGACGCCGCAAGGAACCTTGGTTCTTCACAGCTCAGGACATTCCTGAAAGTCAAGCTGCCGATCATCATGCCGAGCGTTCTGGCTGTATTCGCACTGAACTTCAATACGCTGTTCACGGAATATGACATGGGCGCAACATTTGCCAGTTCCTACGGAACGACATATGCAATGGTCATCCAGAGTATGTGCCGTGAAGAAGGACTGTACGGTTTCAATGTAAATGCATCCGGCAGACGCTGTGCTTCGACCGTATTCATCATGATCGTTTCCGGCATCATCCTGTATCTGGTATACGGTGTCGGCGGAAGAGATATCGGTGAACGTATCGCGGCACGTGAACGCTTCAAGAAGATATTCAGCCGCTTCAAAAAGAAAGAAGCCTGATCATGATCAAGAACATATTGTTCGACATGGGAGGTGTTCTGGTCCGTTTCGATCCTGATCACTTTGTCAGGCGGACCGGAATTACTGACCCGGATGACCGTTTACAGTTAAGACGTGAGATCTACGGCAGTACAGACTGGGTAGAACTGGACCGCGGCATCATCGATGATCCCATCATGATCCGGCGTGCCGAGGAACGGCTTGATCCGCGTCTGCATCCATATATCCATGAACTGGTTTCCGGATGGAGCAGCACACACGATGAGATCCCCGGTATGTATGAACTGGTAGAACAGCTCAGCCGGAACTATGATCTGTATCTGCTGACAAACGCCAGCCTGCGTCATCATACATACTGGCCGGAATACCGGGTATCCGCATTCTTCGGAGAAAACGTATTCCTATCGGCAGACTATCAGCTTCTGAAACCGGACCAGGAATACTTCAGAAGAGCACTGAGTACATTCGGACTGAAACCGGAGGAATGCCTGTTCATCGATGATTCTCCTGCAAATGCAGAAAGTGCAATGCGGACAGGCATCCACGCAGTCGTATTCTACGGAGATGCCGGCAGACTGAGAAAAGATCTTCAGAAACATCACATTTCAATTGAACAGCAGGGCTGAGACCCTGCTGTTTTCATGCTATCCGGCAATGATTCCGATCACTGCCGATATAACGATCAGAATGATCGGTGAGATATTTTTCTTCTGTACATACCTGCTTCCGAAGTACATCAGGCAGAGAATGACAGTGATCAGAGTATTCTTAACGTTTATTACGGAACCGGGCAGACAGTTCCTGATGACCATACACAGGCCGGTCGCAAGAATGATACCGATCACGCATGGCTTGAGTCCGCTCAATGCCGCCTGAACATATCGATTCTTTATGAAATTCTTCATAGCTGCCGTGATCAGCAGAATGATGATAAACGACGGAAGGACGACTGCGGCTGTTGCGATCAGTGAGCCGGCAAGTCCGGCCTGACTGCTGCCGACATATGTTGCAAGATTGACCATGATCGGTCCGGGTGTACTTTCACTGACAGCGATCATATACGCTAACGCGTCTTCACCCAGCCATCCATAGGAAAGAACGATGTCACGGATCAGAGGGATCGCTGCATATGCTCCGCCGAATGCAAATGCGCCTACCTTGAGGAATCCCCAGAACAGTTCCAGCAGGATCATTTCATCACCCCGCCTGCAGTCATTCGCAAAATACCGATCAGTGCTGCAGCTGTTAACAATACGATCACGGAAACATGAATGCTGAATATCTCAGATGCGGCCACCATCAGGAACGCGCAGCCGGCAATGATCTCAGGGAATGCCTTTTTCTTCATTTTCTTCAGCATTTTCATGCCGGCATCAACGATCAGAATGCCGACAGCTATCTTGATGCCATGGAATGCTCTGGCGATCCATGCGATCTCAAGGAAATGATCCAGGAAGCGTGAAATACCGAAAATGATCAGAAATGACGGGAGTACGATACCCACCGTGGCCGCAAGTGCCCCGGCAAAGCCAGACTGACGATAACCGACGAACGTTGCGCAGTTGATGGCGATCGGTCCCGGTGTGGATTCCGCTATGACCGTGATATTCATCATGTCATCATGTGTGATCCATTTTTTCTCCTCAACACATGCGTTTTCGATCAGAGCGATCATTGCGTAGCCGCCGCCGAAAGTAAAGCACCCGATCTTCGCAAAGGTCAGGAACAGATCAGCAAGTATGTTCATGTTCTTTCCTCCTGAATTCACAATTGCAGACATTGGGATCCCGGTCCAGGATCAGTGACTGTTCCCTCATTCCGGAGAATGTTTCTGCCAGACAGTCTGCTGCCCTCTGATCGGGAAAGTAGTGTATATGATATCCGCAGCGCTCACCATAGACCAGACCTGCTTCCCGCAGTATTTTCAGATGCTGTGAAACAGCCGGTTCACTGATGTTAAGTTTCTTTGACAAAGACCTGACACAGTGCTTTCGTTCCAGCAGCAGACTGAATATCCTGAACCGCATTGGTTCACCCAATGCTTTCAGCATCCCTTCTATATCCATCCGGCACCTCCATTGATAATGAATCATGTATACTCTGTATTTTATTCCATCATTTTAATTAAGTATATACTTAATTAAAAATACTGAAATAAAGTCGGCACATGAATAAAAGACCTGCTTGCAAGGCGGTTTCCGGACAGCCTTTCCGCAGGTCTCTGTTTACATATAATTCTTAAATGATCTGTTTTCAGACACAGATATCGAATTTATCCAGTTCTGTCAGTTCAGCAGTTCCGTTTTCCGCAAAGAAACGCACTTCGATATCTGTATCGATATCCGGATAGACATTGCCTGTCATGACATGCTTTCCGCCGTCCACAAACACTTCAACGGAACATACATCCAGGAACAGGTCCAGCGTGATCTTTTCGGGCTCGCCGATATCCAGATATCTCTTCTGGGTAACTGTATCTTTTCCTTTGATCGTGATCCCGGATCTGCTTCTGTCAAATACGAGCGCTTTTTCTTTTCTGTCATAGTAAATGACGGTTTCATGCTTGTCTGAGCTGAACACCTTTAACCCGCATTTTTCCGCACTGCCCGTATCGATCACGGCTTTGATCTCGGTCACACTGCCTGATGCACCTTCGATCGTCCTGCATTCGTCTGTGCACACGACATCCTTGACGGAAACATGGTTTTTCCTGAACTGTTCGATCTCCCTGACCGGTTTCTGGATGAGCCGTCCGTTTTCTATACTCAGTTCCCTCGGCAGGGTATATGTTCCTGCCCACCCTTCTTCACGCGTTGGGAATGAACGGTCCCACATTTCCTTCCATGCGATCATAATGACCCGGCCATCCGGCATTCTGAGTGTCTGTGCAGCATAGAAATCAAATCCGCTGTCCACCTCTCCGATATAGTCTACCTGGAACCTGCCTGTCTCAAAGTCCAGGCCGCCCAGCATGTACAGCCCTGAGTGAATGTTCTGGTAAAGATGACCCATCTGCGGCAGGTTCTGGGGACTTGAGAGCACGACTTCCGCTCCGTCTATCACGAAGTAATCCGGACATTCGTAAACGCCGTTCAGGTGATAGAATTCCTCACTGTATTCTTCCTGATCATAAAGGAGTTTTCCGACATAACTCCAGTGGTACAGGTCATCTGATTTCAGCAGGACAAGATTTCCATAACCGTAGATATTCGGATCGATGTCCGTCACATCTCCGAGAGACGGTGATGAAACAGGACCTGATCTCTTTACCTGAGGTTCAGGAACCGGCTGTCCGTCTTTGATATCTTTGACCCTTGCTCCGGCGAGCATATAATACACGCCGTCTTTCAGGAACAGTCTGGGGTCACGGAAATCACGCATCGCGATCTCGGGACTGATCTGATCTGCCGTAACGATCGGATTGCCGGGATCCTTTTCAAAATGAACTCCTCCGTCTGTTGAAACAGCAATACACTGCCTCTGAAGCTCGGGCTGAGCTGCCGTATACATCAGATACAGTTTTCCGTCTTTCTCAATTGCCGATCCTGAGCAGCATCCGCAAATCACCTCATAGTCTTCCAGCGGCTCCAATGCAAGCGGCAGATTATCCCAGTGAATGAAATCTTCCGTTACAAAATGGCCCCAGTGCATGATCCCCCATTCTGACTTATATGGATAATGCTGAAAAAAGAGATGCGCCTTTCCGTTGTAGAAAATGGTACCGTTCGGGTCATTCGCCCATCCTGACAGTACATTTGCATGGTAAAACTGCCTGTAACTCTTCTTCATATGATTTGCCTTTCACTTGAATCTCATTGTCAGCTGATTCAAGAATATTCCTCTTAACAAATCATATCAAAGCGCCTTTTCACATACAATATTGGTATCGTAAAAAAAGGAATGTTGCCCTGTTTGAAACAGTTTTGTCACCGGAAAGCACAAAAAGGCTGTTCTGCATCATAAGATATGACAAAACAGCCCTTCGTATCAATATGGATCTCTGTATGCCTGATCAGTAATTTGCGGCTTCAAGCAGCTTCTGATCGATCCTCAGCATGACCTGCAGATAATAGCTGTCCTGCTCGGGAGTCAGCTGTGATTCATCGATCGAATCCAGTGCTTCCATGGCTTTGGCATAATCATTCATCATACTGAGATACTTCATCATGGCAGCTGTATCCGACGAATCATATGTTTTCATGAATTCAACATAGGAATCAAAGAACTGCTCCAGAGAATCCATCTTCTGCTTGAACTCTTCAAAACTCATACCTGAAGTATTTTCCTGTGTCTTCTGTGTACCGGCATCCTTCTGCGATAAACGGATCGTCTGAATACTCTTCCAGAAATCATTGTAGTAACCTTCTTTGCAGTCATCTGATTCAAGCATTGCAATACTGTTGATCGTTCCATCGGAAGGATTCAGGAACCAGACAGCACGCAGCAGTCCGGTCAATGAGCTGTTGTTATTTCCGCTGACAGTTGTATGTATCAGCGCACTGTTCATCACGATATCATTTACCGTAAACGATTCTTCTTCCACCAGTACAGGATCAAGGAAGGCATCAGATCCCATGATTCCCTTTATATATTCACCGCGGCTCTGTACAAGCTGATCATCTGTCCAGCCGGCACTTTCATCAGTCTTGTTGTACCAGAGCTCAGCAAAATCTCCGCCGGTGATATCCCGGGCAGGATAATAATATCCATTCTCTGCCTGCCATCCGGGAATTTCCAGTTCATAATCACCTGCCTGCAGGGTAATATGCTGAAGCGTATCAAAGTCATCAGACTGTACTGTATTCTCATAGCTGAGCGGATCTTTCGACGGTTCAGCTGCAGCAGTCTGTACAGCTGCCGGCTGTACTGCCGTGTTTTGCTTTTCTGCTGTTTTCTCTGCAGATGACCCGGATATTCCTGCAAGAAGCAATATCAGCAGGTATGCCGCCCATCCGGCACCGATGATAATGCCTTTCTGCTTTTTATCCAATGTTTCCTTTTTCCGGATGATCAGTGTCAGCGGGATCGGGAAACAGTAGATCCACCCGAAGAAATAAGCCACTTTCTTCCATAATGATTTTCTGGCCTCTTTCTTTTTCTCTTCCTTGATCATGTCCAGCTTCTGCTGTTCCAGACTCAGCTCTGCGGCTCTGATACGCGCATTCTGTTCACGCTCCAGCTGACGGTCGATCAGGTCTGTCGCGGACTGAAAGAGTCCCTTTTTCCCATGCTGTACATAGACTGTATTCTTTTCATGGCTCACATTGTACGTATTGTGATTGATGATGTCTTTTGGTTTGTGGATCACATACTTCGCGCCGCAGTACGGACATACTGCTTCTCCCTTTTCCCTGTCAACACGGAGCACGCCTCCGCATCTTTCGCATTCAGCGTTAACAAATCCTGTCGTATCCTCAATGGTATTCATTTCTTTTTCCATCTGTCTGCCTCCTGACCTTATGCGGTATTCCGCTTCTGTCCACGTCATTGTAGAACCGGTCCCTTAGGGAACAGTCAATCCTATTTCACGGCAAGTCTCTTTTGGCAGTCAGAAAAGGAAGGACTGATGACCGTCCTTCCCGTTATTTTTCCGATTCAGTTTTTGTTCAGGCATTGAATTCATTCATATGCTGAAGAACAGATGCCCACATACAGACACGTTCGGACATACTGCTGACGGAAGCGTATTCCCGCTCCGTATGATTCCATTCACCTCTGACACCGCAGGAACAGAGGACAGGAGTTCCTGATTCCGCCATGCCTGAGGCATCTGATCCGCCTCCCAGGAATACATGACCGACCTCATGCAGACCTTCTTCGACACATACATCATTGACAAACTTCCAGAGATCCATGATCTGCGGGGATGTTTCAAAGCCTCCAAACGGATCGGTAAGTGTATATTCAGCGGTCGTTCCTTCAATGACAGGGGCAGAGAACAGTTCATGCAGTTCCTGTCTGACTCGTTCGATCTCTGTTTTATAACGGAATCTGCCGCTGAAAGTCAAAGTACATTCACCCGGTATCGCGTTGGCAATGGTTCCGCCTGATATCACTGCAGGGTTCATGTGCGTTCCGAGTTCCATGTCGTTCATGTTCTGGATCGCGATCACCTTGTGGGCTGCTTCAGTGATCGCATTTCTGCCGGCCTCATAATTATTGCCGGAATGAGCGCTGATACCATGGATCACTGCTTTGCCGGTCATGACATATTTACGGCCTACACACAGCTTATGATCGATCGGTGAAGTTTCCATATCAAAACCGGCAATGCATCCGTCGGTCCAGTTCCGGAAGATCTCCGCAACCGGTCCATGATCACTTCCGCCTTCCTCGTCACCGCAGAAGCAGATCCGGATCGGTCTGTCTTGATAGCCGATTGATTCAAGCGCTTTGATCGTCCATAAGGTAATGATGATGCCGCCTTTCATATCCAGTACACCGGGTCCATAGGCATGGTCCCCTTCGATCCTGAACGGATGGTCTCCGAATGTTCCATGATCAAATACCGTATCAAAGTGGCCGGCAAAGATCACCGGTTTCCCCGGCCTGTCTTCTCCGATCACCCCGCGGACCAGCGGCGGATAATGT
>JAFOMZ010000093.1 GCA_017421125.1 Solobacterium sp. | reverse complement strand
GCATCATCGAAGATGTCATCAAACAGATCATAAGCTCTTCTTCTTTCAGGTAAAAATCCAAACATAATTTCCTCCTCGTTCACTCACGTGTTGATCCGTTTTACGTCGTGCACTTGGTTGGAACTTTTCTTTCTGTAAGCTTCTTCTGCTTACACTTATAATATAGCACGCATTTTAGCACTTTCAAGTGGTAAGTGCTAAAATTTGAGAAAAAATATTGTTTTTTAGCAAACAAACACAAAAATCAGCCTGTTTTCAGCAAAATTAATGTTTGACACATATCGCTTCATTGATTAGACGTATAGAATATAGGAGCTGTTTAACAGCAGACCAGGAGGAAAGAAAATGAAAAAGATGATGAATATGATGTTTGCTGCAGCATTGCTGTGCACTGTCACAGGCTGCTCAGGCAAAACAGACAATGAACCGGCACCTGCCGTTTCCGAAACACCTGCAGCGGAAGCTGCTGAGACCGCTTCTGCAGAACCGGTCAGCACGGTTGAAGCAGGACAGAACCCCGTTATGAACTTCATCGGATCCTATGCGGCCGACAGAGCCAGCATGCTGGTTGAAGCAGATGGTAAGGACGGCGCAAAGTTTACCGTGAAATGGTCAGACAGTGCATCCGAAACCAACGAATGGACAATGTCCGGCAAGTTCAATGAAAAAGATACAAGTGTTTCTTATGACAACGGAGTCAGGAAAAAGCTTGTTTTCAATGAAAAGGGCGAGAAGACAGCGGATGAAACAGTTTATGAGAACGGAAAAGGCAAGGTCGTATTTGACTATGATGCAGGTACACTGACATGGACAGATGATCTGGAACATATCGCTGATGATCTTGTCTTCGGATTTGTTCCCGTGGCTGCTGCTGACTCAGAAGGAGCACAGTTCCTTGGCCGCTGGGTATGCGGAAGGGCTATGATCGAAGTTACCGAAGCAGATGGCGATATGCCATACAATGTTATGATCACATGGTCCAATACGGCCGCTGAACATACAGAATGGGTATATGACTGCTACTATGACGGCGAAGCGCTCGTTTCCAATGAAACAGGTACAAAGACAACGATCGTCTTCAATGAAAAAGGTGAGGTCACTTCATCTGACGAAGCATTCAACGACGGTGCGGTACGTCTGAGTGTCAATGATAAAGGCATGCTGGTATGGGAAGAATTCAAAGAAGATGCCGGCAAAGACATGGAGTTTGAAAAAATCGACTGATCATGATCTGCTCCTTCCGGAAGATACCGGAGGGAGTTTTATAATGTTGGCGTATAATAAAAAGAAAGAGTGCGCATGATCGTTTCATCTGATATCCTTATGATTCATAAGGACATATGTCCGGCAGTGCCGCAGATGCTTTCCGGAGGCTGTATATGGTAAGAAAGAAAAATTACATCCTGATCCCAAGGATCGGCAAAACCACATGGAAGAAACTGGATCCGGACGGGGTCGACATAGACTGGGAACTTGAGCAGCTGCCTGGCTGTTACTCGGAATATATCGCGGATTATCTGGATGAAGAAGATCGTGAACCGGATTCGGATCAGAAGATCAAGGTGGTCATGCTGGGGTCTGATTATCTGAAGTGGCTGGATAAGCTGGAAATAGATGACAGTGATGCGGCAAGACAGGTCTATATGGAACATGTCGAGGATGAGACGGCTGAACAGCTTCTGAAACGCAATCATATGAACACAGACCGTTATCTGATGGCTTTGCCGCTGATCGTCAAATTCCTGCCGGCATTCAATGGAGTCCTGCAGACAGAATACAGACTGCCTGTGGAACTGTGCGTCAAAATGGAACAGGCAATTGCCGGACTGTATCCGGATACGAAGATCAT
>JAFOMZ010000092.1 GCA_017421125.1 Solobacterium sp. | reverse complement strand
TGTTCGGGCACGGGATACCGAAGCCTTCGCAGCCTGCGTAGAGATTTGACGGGTCACCCGGTCTGCGGAAACGTCCTTCACGGAAGGAACGGTTGTCATGCGCACCGGGATATGTCTTTAATGTAAAGTCATCGAAGCAGTATGTGTTTCCCGGATACAGCGGATAGATCGCTGCATAAGGAATGTCGAATACCTTTGCAAGCTCTTCACAGCATTCTGCCGGGCATAGGATACGTCCGTAAAATCTGTTCCAGAGTTCACCGGTCAGATTGGAGTGGTCACCGTGTACATGGTTCAGAATAATGTAATCTGCACCTGTGAAATCATCCACGCTGAATCCTGTCTGGGAATAGATATCCCTTTCCATTTTCTGGCTTTTTGTCAGCTCTGTCATTCCATCATAGATCGAAGCATCAAGGTAGAACGGATCGGTAACGATGACTTTGCCGTTAGGCAGAACGATCTCATAGCACTGAACTGAGATCCAGCGGATGCGTAGTGCCTGCGAAGACAGCCTCTGAATGCCTTTAATAGTTTTGTCAGAGATATGTTCAATCCTGTGCATTTCGATATTCTGCATGCATCGGTAACACGCCTGAATGGCTTCGGAGTGAATTGAACTGTACATCTGAACAGTCCCCTGTCCACAGTACCGGTTTATCCTGCTGAGGGCTGCCTGCGGGATCAGAGAAGTGTTCTCATCTGCTTTGTATTCAGTTCCGGATATTCCGCAAACCTATTTCCATTTCAGTTTACGGTACTGCAGCGGTGTCATGTTTTCTTTCTGTTTGAACATACGTGAGAAGTAATTGGGATCGGGAATACCGCATTCCATGGCGATCTCCAGGACCGGCAGACTGCTGTTTTCCAGCAGATACCTGGCATGGTCGATCCGAATATCGCTCAGATATCCGGAAAAGGTCCTGCCGGTCTCCTTCCGGAACAGACCGGAAAGGTACCCTGCGCTGATATTCAGGTCATGAGCTGTTTCCTCCAGGGTGATATTCTGTCCGAAGTCGGAATGTATATGATCGACAGCACTCTGCACGATCGAAGAATATGGTTTTTCCGAGGCTTCATGTGCGAGACGGCAGTATTCTCTGAGGCTTTCTTCCCGCAGAGAGATCAGTTCCGGTATGGAACTGATATTTTCGATCCGGACTGAATAAAAGCGGGATAATTCGTCGACCTTCCAGGCAGGAGCTCCGCTCTGACTGACCGCAAGACGGCAAAGCGTATTGAATACGATCCCGTAGTTCTTGTCATTCCGCAGTGTACTGGCAGCCCTGGATTCAGCTCCTTGCCGTTCCAGTTTTTTGATTGCTGCTTCAGCTCCCTTATAATTCCCTTCCCTGATACAGGCAAGCATCTGCTTTTCGATCGCATATGTACGTTCACTGAAGTCACGCTGAAATCTATTGCCGGCAGGCTTATCAGAAACAGAACAGACATGATGCTTCCCGGGAATGATCTCCTCATAGAATATTTCAAAACCATCCGGACCATAAACATCAACACAGTGCGCATGCAATATCGTATACATCAGGTTCTCATCACGGATCACCGGAAGCGAATGATAATATAGTCTCAGATAGTTCATATCCGGATAACTGATGCCGTTTTTCACAAGAATATGGTTGATCTCGGCGATCGTAAGTGTTTTATGCACATAAGGACCGACCAGGTAGATATGGGCCCGTTCCGGATCCGATCCGAAGAAATAATGACAGCGGAACTGATCACGCAGCAGAATGATGGGCTGTTTTTTCACTGTCAGTTCCATGTCCGGAAGTCTGTCTGTAAACGGTGCGTCAGGTCCGAACAATGTGCTTCTAAGACCCAGATCAGGAAACATCCGATTGACTGTTATGGGCAGGCTGATCCTGGAAGTTGCGATATTAAGGTCAGAGATGATCTTATTGAATAACGATTCCTTCTTTTCCATACGCTTCTCCAATATTGGATTTATATAATAAAAAATAGCATACATTTAATATTTGGAATAATATTAATGTTGTTTATGCTATATCATATGCTGTTTGTGCTATTTCTTATGCTGTTTATTTCCTACAATGACCTCAGTAAGCGGTTATATAAGAACCGAACAGGAGGAAAACATGAGTACAAACAACGTTACTTACCGCAGTGCCAAGGGGTGGCAGCTCGCACTCGCTGTCATGTCCCAGGTAGTACCGACAGCTCTTGTCATTCTGATGACATTCGCATCCTACGTCGCCGTCGGTGTGTACGGCGCTACCAGCATCCTTGCCGGAACGATCATCACCGGCACACGTGTCTTCGACGCCATTACCGACCCTGTCTGCGGATTCCTGACAGACCGGCTGAACACGAAATTCGGCCGTGTCCGCCCGCTGCTTCTGCTTGGCTGGTTCATCGTTGCTCTTGCAATCACACTGATGTTCATCACCTGCCCGGGCAAGGGCCAGATCGGTGTGTTCATCGGTATCTATATTCTCTATATCATCGGCTACACGGTATTCAACACCGGTGACGGTATGGTTGCGGCAGTCATCACAAATGATCCGAAACAGCGTCCGATGGTCGGCCGCTGGGCAGCAGTATTCAAGTCCATCTTCAGCGGTACTTTCTCAATGATCCTTGCGGCTACATTAATGCCGAAACACAATTTCCAGTACGGTCTGCCGCTGTTCAAAGATCTTGCGCTCCTGATCATTGGAATCACCGGCATTCTGACATTCCTGGCGATCTTTGCGATCTCTGCTTCCGGAAACGATGTCCCGGAAACATATAAAGGCTCTGCCAAGGAATCGATCAAGGTCTCTGAAATGTTCAGGATGATCGCTTCCAGCCGTCCTCTCCAGATGTTCACGATCGCCGCAGCTTCCGATGCCCTGGCAATGCAGACAGCGTCACAGAGTGCGATCAACGTCATGATCTTCGGTATCTGTATCGGCAACTATCGTTTCTCCGGTCAGATCTCCCTGTATATGACAGCGCTGACAGTCGCCATGCTGTTCCTGACAGCCGGACTGGCAAAGCGCAACGGCACAAAGAAAACACTTGTTCAGTGGACGATCCTTTCCCTGGCTGCTTATGCTGCAATGTACATCTTCATGATGACTGTTGACACACTGCAGATCACAAAAGTCACAGGCCTGATGATCGGATTCATCGTTCTTCGCTGCCTGATGAATGCGACCCAGATGATCGTTTCATCCTGCACATTCCCGATGATCGCTGATATCACAGACTATGAACTTTCCAACAGCGGACACTTCTCTCCGTCTGTCGTAGCGATGACATATTCCTTCGTCCAGAAGCTGATCTCTTCACTCGGTGCTACGATCGTCGGTCTGGCTGTCGCATCGATCGGTTACGTCGAGGCAATGCCGCAGGCAACTGACGCATTCTCCCGTCCGATCCTCAACATCGCGCTGTTCCTCTGGCTCGGCATGCCGATACTCGGATATCTCTGCACACTGGCTGCCATGAAGTTCTATAAACTTGACAGAGAAGAAATGGAAAGGATCCAGATCAGGAACGCAGAATTGAAAAACAAAAAATGACTGAAAAAACGGAGGGCTTCGACAATGAGAACGATCACAGGTTTTAATGAAGGATGGCGCTTTGCCAAAACAGCCTCCCTCACCAGCTCAAACATCATCTGGGAAGATGTGACCCTGCCGCATACCTGGAACGCGGAAGACGGCCAGGATGGAGGCAATGATTACTGGCGGGGAACTGCAAGCTATATCAAAACTTTCTGCCGCCCTTCATATCCTGAGGGAAGCCGTGTCTTCCTTGAGATCAACGGTGCCGCAATGCATGCAGAAGTATTGCTCAACGGCTCAGAGCTTACTGTCCATGACGGCGGTTACTCTACCTTCCGGACAGACCTGACAGATCATCTGGAAGAAGAGAATACTTTGTGGATCAAAGTGGACAACAGTGAAAATGACCGTATCTATCCCCAAAAAGCAGATTTCACATTCTACGGCGGTCTTTACCGGGATGTCAGCCTGATCATCGTTCCGGAAACACACTTCGAACTCGAGAAGGACGGAACGCCGGGCATCAAAGTAACACCGGTCGTTGATCTTGTGACAAATACTGCAGAAGTAACAGTTGAGACCTGGCAGAACGGCGGTACCGTGACCTTTACGACCGCCGGTCAGACAAAAACAGCCGTCAGTCATAACGGAACAGCAGCAGCCGTCTTTACGATCGAAAATGTCCGGTTATGGGATGGTCTCAACGATCCGTATCTGTATGAAATGCGTGCCGCACTGGACAGCGGTGACGCTGTATCCGCACGGTATGGCTGCAGGACTATGGAATTCGATGCAGACAAAGGCTTCCTCCTGAACGGTAAGACATATCCCCTGCGCGGCGTATCACGCCATCAGGACCGTATTGGGATCGGCAATGCCCTCAGCCGGGCAGAGCACCTGGAGGATATGGAATTGATCAGGGAGATCGGTGCCAATACGATCAGGCTCGCGCATTACCAGCACAGCCAGTATTTCCTGGACCTATGCGATAAATACGGCATGGTTGCCTGGGCGGAGATCCCGTATATCACAGAACACATGCCTGCCGGCAGACAGAACACTGTCGACCAGATGCGGGAATTGATCACGCAGTGCTATAACCATCCCTGCATTGCCTGCTGGGGTCTGTCCAATGAGGTAGCAGTCCACGGTGTTACCGATGATCTGCTGGAGAACCATCAGATCCTCAATGATCTGTGCCACCGCATGGACCCGACAAGACCCACATCAATGGCTCATGCATTTATGCTGGAGTTTGACAGCCCGCTCGTCAACCTGCCCGACATCGCAAGCTACAACCTGTATTTCGGATGGTATCTCGGTGATCTGAAGCAGAATGATTCATTCTTTGATGAGTACCATGAGAAATATCCGGACCGTGTGATGGGCTTTTCCGAATACGGTGCGGACGCCAATCCTGCATTCCAGTCTTCCAGACCGGAACAAGGTGACTATTCTGAACAGTACCAGGCCTTGTACCATGAATATATACTAGGCTGTATCGAACGGCATCCCTGGCTCTGGGCGACTCATGTGTGGAACATGTTTGACTTCGCAGCTGATGGAAGAGACGAAGGCGGCAAAAAAGGTCAGAACCAGAAAGGCCTTGTAACCTTCGACAGAAAGACAAAAAAGGATGCCTTCTATCTCTATAAAGCAGCCTGGAATCAGAATGAGCCGTTCGTTCATCTGTGCGGCAGACGTTATATCAACCGTGCGGAAGATGAAACGGAGATCAAGGTCTATTCAAACCAGCCGGAAGTGACATTGTATGCCGATGGAAAAATGATCGGTTCACAGACAGGAAAAACTGTATTTGTCTTCCGCCTGCCGATCAGTGGTGAACATACCGTAACTGCGCATGCAAGTGCATGCACGGATACGATCGTGATCCGCCATACTGACAAGCCTGATGAAAGCTACCGCTTCGGCTCAGCAGGCGCTGTCGCCAACTGGTTTGACGAGTCAGGTTTTGATTCCAGCTGTTTCTCCATCCGCGATTCATTCGGTGCATTGATGGCACATCCTGAAGCAGGAAAACTGGTCGGTGCAGTGATGCAGAAAATGATCGAAAGCCGCGGTGATGTTGCAAAATCAGCCAACAGCAACGCTAACCTTCAGAGGATGATGGCCGGCATGAGCTTTGAATCCCTCCTGAAAAAAGCAGGTGATGCTGTTCCGCAGGAATTATCAAAACAGCTGAACGAACAGCTTCAGAAGATCAGAAAATAGCGTGATATGCTAAAACGGGAACTGTTGAAAAGCAGTTCCCTTTCTTATCTTCATATCACCGGCACAATGCTGGCAGCACCTGCTGGCGTTATTTCAGAATACCCATTCTTTTGCAATACCGAACACTTCTCTTAATACGGATACCGGAAACAGCCACCAGGTGGTCTTTGCCGGAACAGACGTGCTGGAGTACCCCTGCTTACGGGCGATCATGGCAGCCCGGCAGGAATGGAAATTATTTGTAACGATGATGATCTTTTCCGGCAGGTCATTTTCCGCAATAACTGCTTTGGAGAAGCTGAGGTTTTCAAAGGTTGACGCTGACCGGTCTTCCATGAAGATCCGTCCCCCGGAAATACCGTGGTCCGTGAGCCAGTTCTTCATACATTGCGCCTCTGACATGATCTCATCGCTCCCCTGTCCTCCGGAAACGATGACCGGAATATCGGGATGCTGCTGAAGATACGCTTGTGCGGCAGTCAGTCTGCGCCACAGCATCTGGCTGGGCCGTTCTCCTTCCAGTCCGCATCCAAGCACGATCATCGTCTGATCTGTTTCTTCTGAGGGAAGATTCCGTGTTTCACGATACATCTGCAGGCAGGCAAATGCCGCGACAGCAAGAAACAATATATACCCTGCCTGAATGATATACAGAAGGATACGGAATGCAGGATTCCCGGCTGCCATTGCCTGCAGACGCGGCTGCAGCCAGCATCCCGCAAACAGGCACGCGGAAAACAGTGTACCGGCAAGTACACCGAAGTTGAAGATCCCGGCAAATACCGGGAAGAAGAATATCAGGATGCCGGCAGCTCCGGCGATCATTCCTGCGGTTCTCAGCATATCTGCATTATCCCACATCAGAAGAATGAATGAACAGGATGGAGGCAATCTTAATAATTGAAATGAGGCTGCTTTGTCTGTCCTTCTGTACGCTCTTTGTGCAATAATACATGCATTGGATACAATTCCTGAAAGGAGCACAGGATGAATATTCCCTCTCCGGCAGCCCTCGCAATGGCTGTCTTATGCACAGCGTCACTGACATTGCTGATGCGCCTGTTCAGTGCAAACCAGTCGAACCGGTACGGCATGATCCTGGGAAACTATCTGACGTGTTCCCTGATCGGGTTCCTGCTGATCCCTCAGAAGGCAATGCTGTTTGCTGCGCATCCTGCAACAGTTGCCTGCGGGATCGCCGGCGGCGTTCTGTTCGTGCTTTCACTTGTTTGCATGCAGACATCGATCTCTGTCAGCGGCGCGATCCTGACCTCCGCCTTCTCCAAGCTCGGGCTGATCGTTCCCATCGCCCTCAGCATCTTCCTGTTTCATGAAATGCCGACACTGCTGCAGGGAGCGGGACTGCTGATCGTGCTGTGCGCGTTCCTTGTCATGAACCGTTCCTCCGGTCCGGACAGACCGCAGGAATTTCACCTGATGAGTCTGCTGATCGTTCTGCTGACCGGCGGAATGGCGGATGCCATGGCAAAGGTCTACAGCACTTATCAGCTTCCGGAGGAAGAACCGGTCTATATGTTTATACTGTTTGTCTGTGCTTCTGTGCTGACAACGTTCCTGCTGTTTTGGGAGATGCAAAGAACAGGAAAGACAGCATCCTTCAGGGATCTTGCCTCGGGGATCGCAATCGGGATCCCGAATTACTTCTCTTCCCTGTTCATGCTGGCTGCCCTGCGTACGATCCCTTCATTTATCGTATATCCGGTATTCTCGGCCGGAGGGATCCTGCTGGTGACTGCTGCAGGCATCCTGCTGTTCCATGAGCGTCTCAGCAGGAACCAGTCACTGGGACTGCTGATGATACTGGTCTCACTGGTACTGCTGAATATCTGAAGAACCGTATACGAAAGGTCGGATCATCATAATCCGCCCCTTTTTGTATGCTGTTTCCGGTATCCGGTAATTACTTCACATACGGTATGACCGAGATGCCCTGCGGGATCACGGTGATCGTATA
>JAFOMZ010000091.1 GCA_017421125.1 Solobacterium sp. | reverse complement strand
GTTCATATTCTGACAGCTGTACCGTTACGGTAACGTCTCCTATGCGCGGTATCCACCCGGATGTGCATGAACTGTATCTGGCAAAAGGTGAATCATACACTGTTTCTGTCATGTATGATCCGGAGGATACGACAGATGACAAAACTCTGAGATGGGTCTCCAGCGATACTTCAGTTGCGACGGTCGATTCCAACGGAACCATAACAGCGGTCGGAGCAGGATACACGAAGGTCACAGTTTCGTTGAGAAACGGCAGATTCCCGAATCAGATAAATGTCTTTGTCAATATACCAGCAGAAGGTATTGAACTGAGTGATCATGAACTGACCATGAACAAAGGCACCAGCCAGTCAGTTCAGGCAGAGTTTTATCCTCAGGGAGCGGAAACCCAGAACGTGATCTGGTCTAGCAGTGATGAGTCGGTCGTTACGGTTGACGCGGATGGAACAATCAACGCTGTCGGAAAAGGAACTGCAGTGGTAACTGTTACAAGTGAAGACGGTGCATTCACGGATACATGCAGAGTCACGGTCAGGGTACCTGTGGAAGAGATCCAAATAACCGGATCCGGAACCGAACTGAAAGTCGGACAGACTATGTCTCTGTCCTTGACGGTACTGCCCGAAGATGCGGATAGGGAAAACATTTTCTGGTTCAGTCTGGATCCTGAGATCGCAACTGTTGATCAGAATGGAACAGTTACCGGCATCAGTGAAGGTGAAACAGTGATCGGAGTCAAAGCTCCAACTGACCAGATTCAGGTCGATGTCAGTATCCGGGTAGTACCGGATGTCGTTTCCGTAACAGGTGTCGTGCTTTCCGAGCATGCATTGACGCTGGAAACAGGCGGAAGCGGACAGCTGACGGCATATGTAACGCCTGAAGATGCATCGAACAAAAAAGTATACTGGACATCTGCTGATCCGTCGGTAGCGACAGTGGATGAACAGGGAAATATCAGGGCAGTCGGTGTCGGTCAGACAACGATCACTGTTGCCACAGATGACGGCGGCTATACGGATACCTGCACAGTAACAGTAACCAGTGCGCTGCCTGCCGAACCGGTCATTTCTGACAGTACTGCTGAACTCACAGCAAAACAGACAAAACAGCTGTCGGTTGAACCTGGAGAAGACGGACAGGTGATCGGACGGATCACCTGGACATCCGATGATCATCACGTGGCTGTTGTAGATGATAACGGTCTTGTAACAGCTGTTGCGGGCGGTGATACGGTGGTTCATGCTTATGTTCTGATAGAAGGTATTGAATTTGAAGTCACCTGCAGTATCCATGTCACCGGAGATCCGTATATAGCGGTCGAAGAAGTCGTGATCGCAGCGGAACATCTGACATTGCTGATAGGTGATGGATATCACCTGACAGGATATGTCCGTCCTTCCAATGCGACAAATCATAAACTGACCTGGACATCTGATAATGAGGATGCCGTGACGGTAGATGAGACGGGTTATGTGAAAGCAGTCGGAACCGGTACGGCAACGATCAGGGTATCTTCCGAAGACGGTGCATATGCGGAATGTCCTGTAACAGCAGGCTGGTGGATCACAAGCATCACCCTTTCGGAAACAGATATCACGCTGACAAGAGGCGATACATACCAGATCGTATGGACGATCGAGCCGGAACAGGCATCAGATCATCAGCCAATATTTAAAACAAACCGTGAAGACGTTCTGACGATCGATGAAAACGGTCTGATCACAACGATCGGAGTCGGGCCGGCACTTGTTACAGTAGAATCTCCGGATCCGGAAAGAATGGCAAAAGCTTATCTGACAGTATATGTAAAAGAAAAAGATCCTGATCCTGTTCCTGTCATTTCCGACAGTACGATGACACTGAATCCTTATGGCAAACGACAGCTGACAGTTCACTCATGGGATACGGAACATGTGATCGACAGAGTCGAATGGGAGTCAGCCGATACTTTTGTTGCGGAAGTGGACGAAAACGGACTGGTCACAGCCATTGCCGGAGGAACCACACTGATCCGCGGTCATGTGTTCATCGGTGAGGAAGAATATGAAGTTACGTGCACTGTACAGGTAACGGGAGATCCGTATACACCTGTTTCAGAGATCCAGCTGTCTGCAGGTCAGCTGTTCCTGATGATCGGAGATTCCTATCATCTGTCTGCACAGTACCAGCCGGAAAATGCCTCACGTAAAAAAGTGACCTGGTCATCAGATAATGAAGCAGTCGCAACGGTAGATGAGAATGGCAATGTGACTGCTGTAGGCACGGGAACTGCCGTGATCCTGGCATCTTCACCGGATGGTGCATATGCGGAATGTCCTGTAACAGCAGGCTGGTGGATCACAAGCATCACCCTTTCGGAAACAGATATCACACTGACAAGAGGCGATACATACCAGATCGTATGGACGATCGAGCCGGAACAGGCATCAGATCATCAGCCAATATTTAAAACAGACCGTGAAGACGTTCTGACGATCGATGAAAACGGTCTGATCACAACGATCGGAGTCGGGCCGGCACTTGTTACAGTAGAATCTCCGGATCCGGAAAGACCGGCAAAAGCCTACCTGAGAGTATATGTACAGGATAAAGAACCTGACTATATCCCGGTAACATCAATGTACCTGAATGTAGGTGGTTCATATGGATTCTCGGAAGTCGGAAGCTCCAGCGGATTTACGGCATACTGCCTGCCGCAGGATGCGACCGATCAGAGAGTCACCTGGTCCACCAGCAACCCCAACGTTGCGTCAGTAGACGGAAACGGAAATGTCATGGCAATGGGTGCCGGTGAAGCATACATTACAGCCACATGCAGGGACGGTGTTTCCGTCACATGCCATGTAACAGTCGATGCTTCGGAAGAAGGAAAACATGTCATCGGTGATTACATTTATTACCTGGCAGACAGCGAAGCTTCCCTGATCGGCTACATCAATAAACCTGCGGATGTGATCATCCCGGCATATGTCAATGATCTGCCGGTCACCTCCATCGGAAAAAGCGTATTCGAAAATCATACGGAGATCGAAACGGTCACACTGCCTGACACAATGCTGAGGATCGGCTCTTACGCATTCATGGGCTGCTCCAACCTGAGTTCAATATCGTTTGGAAACAGTCTGCAGGAGATCGGCCCGGGTGCTTTCCTGGACTGCGGTTCACTGACTTCGGTCAGTCTGCCGGCAAGTCTCAGCCGTGAAAACGACATCGACTGGGAATACAGTGAAGGTCCGTTCTCGAACTGCTGGAACCTGCGTGAAGTAACATTTGATGAGGAAAACTCCGGATCATCGTTCTGGATGATCCCGGACGGATTATTCAGAGACTGTTCCGGACTGATCGAGATCACACTGCCCAAATCAGTCATCAGCATCGGTACATATGCATTTGCACACTGTGTCAATCTCACAACGATCCATCTGCCGGAAAATATGGAAAGGATCGGCAGAGGAGCATTTGAATGGTGCGAAAACCTGGAAAGACTGGATGGTCTGAACTACCTGTATGAAGCAGGTCCGTATGCCTTCAACATGTGCTATCAGCTGAAGGAAGCGGAATTTGCCGCAACATTGGGTCATCTTGCGGACGGACTGTTCCGTAACTGCGAATCACTTACAAGTATTACCCTGTCTTCTCAGGTACTGAATGAAGATGATTCTTACGGCATGAGTCCGTTTGACGGCGACTATCATCTGGAAGAGGTCAATATCCTGCAGGATGTGATCCCCGAGCATGGCGCGGTCCCGGCAGGACTGTTCAGAGGATGCACCGGTCTCAGATTCTTTGAGATCCCGACATTTGTCAGAAAGATCAGAAACAATGCATTTGAGGACACCGGCCTGCAGAGCATCGTGATCCCGGACAGTGTTGAAGAGATCGAAGAGTATGCATTCAAAAACTGCAGAGATCTGGTGAATGTCACTCTCAGCAAGAACCTGAAGACACTTCCTTCCGGACTGTTCAGCGGCTGTACTTCTTTGGAAGAGATCGAACTGCCGGCCAGCCTGAGCGGAAATGAGGCGGATGGTTCACCATACGAAGGTCCTTTCTCCTACTGCAGCAGCTTGAAGACTGTAACATTTGCAGAAGGATTCAAAGTGATCCCCGGCAAGCTGTTCAAAGACTGCACAGGACTGAGACAGATCCATATCCCCGAATCAGTTACACACATCGGTGAAAACACATTTGAAAACACACAGCTGACAGATGCCTGGATGACCTGCTTCCTCGAAAAAGTCGGTGATTATGCATTTGATCTGTCTGAAACAGCAGCACACGGACTTCATGTTCACTATACCGGTACGCCGGAACAGTGGAGGAATCTCACCATCGGAATCAATAATGAGCCGCTCACATACAATGAACCGGATTATTCGGTTCCGATCGAATCGATCACGTTCGATCCGTCGGAGTATGTGATTTACAGCGGAATTGTGTATGAATTCATCCCGGTGATCAAACCGGAGACCTATTCATCCGTTCAGCTGGTATGGTCATCCAGTGACAACGAGATCGCTTCTGTTGACGAAACAGGACATATCATTGCGAAAGCACAGGGTGAAGCGATCATTACGGCATCACTGGGATCTGTTTCCGGATCACTGAAAGTAACTGTTGCCGAGCGTGTCCACTTTGATTACATATGGAATGATGATAACAGCATTACGATCACTAAATTTTCCGGAACCGAGGAACACTTAATCATACCTGTGGAGATCGCCGGACATCCTGTTACTCAGATCGGAGAAGGCGCATTCAAAGACAATCTCATGCTGAGATCGGTTGAACTGCCGAATACAGTCAAGGTGATCGGAACAGAAGCATTCGCCGGCTGTACAGCACTGGAAGAGATCAATATTCCAGACGGCGTGACAAGTATCGGAGATAAGGCATTCTATGGATGCAGTTCCCTGGATCATGTTGTGATGCCGGATACGGTTACTGTGATGGGAGAACAGGTCTTCGCTTACTGCGAAGGATTGACGGATATCCATCTGAGTGAAGCTCTCACAGAGATCCCTGCACAGAGCTTCTATAACTGCACATCTCTCGCAGAGATCGTAATCCCTGATCAGGTCACATTGATCGGAGAACAGGCATTTGAAGGCTGCTCATTGCTGCAGCACGCAGTCCTGCCTGCATCACTTACGACGGTTGAATCAGGAGCCTTCAATGAGGTGTCTGAGGAGATCACTGTCGAATACAACGGCAGAAGATATCTCTGGGAACAGATCGATTTTGGAGAAGGCAATGAGATCATCCGGACAGCGGAAGTCGTCTGCCATCCTGCCGAGGAAGACAAGATTCCTGCTGAAACACCGGTCATCCGTTATCAAAATGAACAGGGTGTCCTGTTCAAGGCAGCGGCTGAAAATACAGTCAAAGAAGGAACGGTCGTTTCACTGATATCTGCCGGAGAAGGGGAGCTGAGGTATACGCTTGATGGAAGCGATCCTGTCAATAACGGGATCCCGTACACATCCGAGATCAACCTGAAGTTTGATCACGACAGCAGGATCACAGTGAAGGCAGCTGTCGTTCCGTCAGAAAACAGTGAGTACCGCAGCAGTTCCGTGGCAGAAGCAGTCTTCCTCAGAAAGCAGAATACCTGGCAGGAAGATCCGGGAGATGTAACAAGACCGGATGCTGAAGAAGTCAGTGAAGTGATCCCGGATGGTATCTGGGTCACCGGAACCGATCAGGAATTCGTTTATAACGGAAAAGCACAGACATTCGGAAACCTGAAAGTCTATGACGGAAACAAACTGCTGAAAAAGAATACAGACTATACAGTCAGATACACAGACAACCTCCACACATACGGAACACCGCTTCTGACGATCACGGGCAAAGGGAACTACACGGAAACGATCGGGATCCCGTTCGTGATCAGACAGGCTGACCTGGCGGAAGCAGCTGCTTCCGATCTGTCGGTAACTTATACCGCAGCATTAAAGGATCCGTCCCCGGTCGTTTCTTACAACGGTCTCAAACTCAGGGAAGGAACGGATTACGTGATCGAAAACAGACCGTTCACATCAGAACTTGAAGAAGGCGGTATATTTGAACTGATTCTGACAGGTATCAATGATTTCTATGGAACCAGGACAGTCATGATGTATGTCTCACCTGAGGCAGTCAGGACAGTCGCTGTATCCAAGGTCTCCTCCAGCAAGATCTCCCCGGTCTCATTCGTCAAAGGACAGAAGGTCGATCCTGCTTCCCTGACAGCAGCAGGAGCACCGCTGTCATTCAAATACAGTAAGAAGGAACTGAATGAAGATCAGTATACACTGTCTGTCACAAATGATGAGAAGCCGGGAACAGCATATCTTGTCGTGTGCGGTACAGGTATTCCTGATGAAAGCGGTACTGCCTTCACCGGAACAAAGAAGATCAGTTTCAAGATCAGCGGACCGGCAATACAGACAAGCATCAGGGCAGCTGAAACAGTCTTCCCTTACGATGGACGGACCAAGTCACTTGTCCTGCTGGACAATGAGACAGATGAAGTTCTAACAGACGGAACGGATTACACAATCACCTGGAATAAGAAGCCGGTCAATGCCGGAAAGTATACTGCAACCGTAAAAGGCATTACCTATACCGGAAGTATGAAACTGGCCGTTACGGTAACCCCTGTTGCAGAAAACATTGCTTATTCCTACAGCAGTCAGTATGTGAAAGGCGGAAATCCTGCAGTCACTGTCAGATGCGGCGGACTGCTCCTGAAGAAAGGAACAGACTATACCGTGACATACGGGAAGCTGACAGGCCTGACCCAGACACTGACCATAAAGATGAAGGGCAACTACAGCGGTACATTCAAAGAAACTGTGACATTTGATCCGAAGGATCTCAGTGAAGTAACGATGAGTGTCAAAGATTCTGCTTATTCATCTAAGGCAGGCAAGAACTATATTCAGCCTGTTCTGACAGACACCAACGGAAAGGTGCTCAAAGCTGGAACTGATTATGAAAAACCTGTATCCGGCAGTGAAGCATATACCTATGTGAAAGACACACAGGTAACGGTCGGAACCGGGACAAAAGCAGTGAAGGAATACCGTGCAGCAGGTGAAGCTGTCAGAAAGACTGATATCATTCCTGCCGGTACAATGATCAGGGTAACGGTACAGGCGAGCGGAAACTATACCGGATCGGTCAGCGCTGTATACATGGTGATCTCAGCTGAGAACAGACTGACCGGCGCGAAGGTGACAGTGAAGGAAACATATGAGTATACCGGAAAGGCGCTCGTTCCTTCCGTCAATGACATAGAAGTGATCCTGAAGGACGGTACTGTTCTTTCATCGGAAGACTTTGAGATCCTCTCGGTTTCCAACAACATCAAGCCATCAAAGAAAGCAAAGGTAACAGTCAGAGGCGTCAACGGCAGAGGATACGGAGGCACTGCTTCAGGTCTCTTCACGATCGTACGCCAGGCTATGGAACTGACAGCAGAAGAAACAGAAAACACATACAACAGATAAACCAACACTGCAGCACAGGGAGCACACATCTCTGTGCTGTTTTTCAATACACGGTACAAGCTGCAGACAGGTATTATTTGAAACATTGAATCGTGTAAAATGAACATGAATACTGCAGGAGATCAGCGATGGATGTGAGAAAAACAAAACACTATTATGAAGTAACAGCCGGCGACTATGTATGTACCTGTGATTACTGCCGGAACTATGTCAAAGAGATCAACCATTCATATCCTGCGCTGGCGGAGTATCTGGAGACTATGGGGGTCGACATTGAAAAGCCGTTTGAAACAATGCCGCTGGAACCGGATGAAACCGGACATATTACTTATATCGGAACTCAGTATGTGGTCCTGGGAAGCCCATCCGGGTTCGAGGAAACCGATATCTCCGGAGTTCATATTGGTATAGCGGAATCTCATCCGATGACAGATCTGCAGGAAGAACACTTTGTACTGGAAGTGTCAGAGGTCGATCTGAAATGGACGATCCAGCAGGATACTCAGAAAGGCAATGGAGCATAAGCTGATTCTTTGTACATTCGTTAGTGCTTAACATATCAACACAGCTGCTCATAAAATAATTGAAGAATCAATGTGCGCTTATCCCGATCACTGCAATAACTGTGCAGGGAAAGGGATGCCTTTTTTAAGTGTTACATTTTCGTGGCTTTTGTATGAATATGAAGGTACGCCTCTGATTTCCCGGTCGTTGTACGATATACTTTATATAATATACTTACCGACGTTTATCATTGAACAGATATCATGCACAAGCACTGAGGGAGGCTCAAATGAACAAACTATTGAAACAGTTACTGGCTGTGCTGCTTGCATTGCAGACAACACTGTCCGGTATTTCAACGACTGCTCATGCCGAAGAAGAGTATGGCAATCCCCCGTATGACACATCAGAACAGGTCGTCGAAGAAGACGAAGAAACCACTCTGCTCACGGAAGAGGATGACGAAGAAGAAAGCGTCATTGTTTTAGAGCAGGAAGAAGAAACCGGCACAGAAGTCACTGAAGAAGAACCTCCGTCAGCAGAAACGACTGAAGTTCCCGAAGTGATGGAACCGGAAGAGACGGAAATTCCGGAAGTTACAGAAACTGAGGAACCTGAAGAACAGGAGATCACAGAAGAACCTGAAGAAACAGAAGCTCCCGAGGTGACAGAACCGGAGGAGACTGAAGAACCTGCTGAAGAAGAACCGGAAGAACTGCTGGAACTGGATGAAAGTGAACCGATGCAGCTGAATATTACACCGAAAGACTATACAGGCAGTGTTCCTATTCTGAACGCGGAGTATAACGCATATCTTGATGACGGTCACTATACCATTCGCTATACGAACAACTCCGGTTTGACGGCATATATCGTGGCGATCAAGGATGATGCCATCTGGTTCCTTGACCGTGAAGAAAGTACCTCCGGTACATTCTCAAAGGATGTGAAATTCGATCTTCCCGCAGGACAGTATGAGATGCACACCGGTTATTTCCTGTTTGGTGATTTCTACATCTCAGGCGATTTCTATAAAGTGGTCGTTCTGCCTGCACCGCAAGTTATAGAAACAGGAGACTTCCATGGCTTCTCAGCCGGAAAGTATGCATATATCGATCTTTACGCATACGCGATCCTGGGCGGAAACTATGATCTGAATGCTGGATTGGATTATGACTGTATCCTCCTGAATATCTCGAAGGATGAACCGCTCTATGAAGCCAATACACTGAATTTCCTGAAGTATAACCAGAAAGACGGCAGATTCAGAATTGAACTGGGCAACCCGAATTCCTACGGCGGTCAGGGATATTATGACGAATATCCTTACGGAAGCTTTGATCTCCGGTTTGTCGCAAGAGGAAGCGGTACGGTAAAGAACGGATATATCTTTGCGAGCAGCAGCTCCACCCATGTTGATATCATGCAGGATATCAAGCCGACAGTACTCTATTCTGACGACGATCTCCAATACGGAGCCCTTTACTATAAAGGACAGACAGCCCATATCAACTGGTGGTTCGGGGATGATTATGACAGTGATGTTCCGGATCAGCCGGATAACCGCTTTGACGGTATTGACCGCAGGGTTACGTTCAAATCCGGGAATCCCAAGATCCTGACAGTTGACGCCAACGGTACGGTAACGGTTGTCGGCCTGCCGAAAGACGGGTCAGCGGTTGCTGTGGATATTACGATCACCAGTGTTGC
>JAFOMZ010000090.1 GCA_017421125.1 Solobacterium sp. | reverse complement strand
TGACTGTCAATATGATCCCGCATGATGAGGATTTTGAAGGACTGTCTGATTACTTGAAAGAACTGGAAGAGATCGGTGTCGATGCATTTATCACCGCGTCACCGGCGATCATGAAACTGATCCGCGAATGCACTTCCAGGGTGGAGATCCACTGCTCTACCCAAATGAGCGTTACCAATGCGGCGGCAGCCAACTGGCTGAAGGAAACACTGGATATCGACCGTGTCGTCCTGGCAAGGGAATGTTCCATGAACGATGTCAGATCGATCACCCGGAACTGCCTGATCGATACGGAAGCCTTCATACACGGAGGCATGTGCGTGAATATCTCGGGAAGATGCACGCTGTCAAACCGGATGACGCTCAGGGATGCCAACAGGGGCGGATGCGCGCAGTCATGCCGCTGGACGTATCAGCTTCTGGACGGTCAGCGCTGCGTGAATGAGCATGAACTGTTTACGATGGGCTCAAAGGATCTGTTCGCGGCTGATGAGATCTGTGATCTGATCGAAGCAGGCGTATCCTCCCTGAAGATCGAAGGCAGGATGAAAACAGAGTACTACGTAGCATCGATCGTCTCAGGGTACAGACATCTGATCGATGAAATATATGAAAACGGCGGCAGACTGCCGGAAGAGAGGATGGCATACCACCGGGCACAGATCATGAAGGGTGAAAACCGTGAGGTCTGTGAAGGATTCTATCCCGGGATCGCCGGAGCAGGTACGATCATCCGCAATACGACGAGTGACGCCAATGTCAATCACGGCTTCCTGGCAACGGTCGTATCATTTGATGAAGCGCGTATGGAAGCGGTCATCGAAACAAGAAACCCGTTTGATACCGGCGATGAGATGGAGATCCTTTCTCCCGGTATGGACTGCAGGACATTTACGCTGACAGCCATGAAGGACCTGAAGGATGATTCCTGTCTGACAGCCAGCAGGAGACCGATGGCACAGCTTCTGATACCGGTGCCTTTTGCGGTACGTTCCGGTGATATCGTGAGGAAAGCAGTATGAGACTGGAAGGAAGGATCAGTGTCAAAGCAGCGATGCTTGCCGGAAACAGAACGGTGAGCAGGATCTATGTACGTGATGACCTGAATGACCGTGATACGTCATTCATCATACACAGGGCAGAAGAACGCGGGATCCCCGTGACAAGGATGTCTGCTGAGCAGATCGATGAAATGGCACAGGGAAAGACGCATGGCGGCATCCTGGCTGATACGGGTGAACGCACATTCCAGGACCTGTCTGCATGTCTGGAAAACGACTGTCCGTTTGTCGTTATGCTGGAAGGGGTGGAAGATCCCTTTAATCTGGGGTATGTGATCCGTTCACTGTACTCTGCGGGATGCACAGGCCTGATCCTGCGCAACCGTGACTGGAGCTGGTCGGAAAACACGATCGTACGTTCCAGTGCCGGCGCGTATGAATATATGAATGTGGTCCTGAGCGATGACATGGCTGAAACAGTCAGGACATTGAAACAGCATGGCCTGTATGTCTACGCCGCAATGCGCAGGGACGCGGTATCTTACTTTGAAGCGGACTTCAGCAGACCGGTCCTGCTGTGCATCGGCGGGGAGATGAGAGGTCTTTCTTCCGCAGTCCTGAAGGAATGCGATCAGAATATCTATATCCCGTATGCCAATGACTTCCGTGCCGCGCTGAATGCGGCAGGGGCAAGTGCCGCCCTGGGATTTGAAGTCATGCGGCAGAGAACGTCACGGAGGTAAGTATGGAAGTGATTCAGTCACTGCAGAACAGCAAGGTCAAGGAATGGGTCAGACTGCATAACAAAAAAGACCGTGACCAGAAGAAACAGTTTCTGATCGAGGGTGAACATCTGCTGGAAGAGGCATTGAGAGCAGGCTGCGTGGAAACGATCATTACCGATGAGGACTGCCCGGAAACAGGTGTTCCTGTCATCCGTGTGACGGAAGGCATCATGAAGAAGATATCCGGAAACGTATCGGCAGTGCATGTGATCGGCGTATGCAGGATGAGGGAGCCGGAACTCAGAAACAACAGCAGGCTGCTGATCCTGGACGGCCTGCAGGACCCGGGAAATGTCGGAACCCTGATCAGGACAGCCGTATCATTCGGGTTTGACGGGGTGTATCTTTCCCCGGATTCCTGTGACCTGTACAACGAAAAGACTATCCGTTCAACGCAGGGTGCTCTGTTCTATATTCCCGTGATCCGTACCGGACTGTCTGATCTGGTGACACGGCTTCAGAAGGAAGGGGTCACTGTGATCGCGTCCGCGCTGGATGCGTCTGTGAATATGGAAGATATCGCGCCGTGTGAGAAGATGGCTTTTGTGGTCGGACATGAAGGACGCGGCGTCTCCAAGGAAATACAGCGGAAAGCAGACCAGAGACTGCGCATTGAAATGGACGGGTTCGAATCATTGAATGCGGCAGTAGCCGGCGGCATCATGATGTACCGCTATAGAAAATCATCAAAGTGATCAAAGAAAAATGCACCCGGCGGTGCATTTCTTGTCTTAGTCCAGATCTTCTCCGTTGGAACCATAGACCTTCTGCATATAGTAGAAGGACTTTTTGCGTTCACGGTGGAGATCTCCGTTGCCTTCATCATCCTTGTCTACATAGATGAATCCGTAACGCTTTCTCATTTCGCCTGTACCTGCGGATACGACATCGATATGGCCCCAGGGCGTGTATCCGATCAGGTCGACACCGTCGATCTCAATGGCATCCTTCATCTGTTTGATATGTTTGCGCATGTAGTCGATACGGTAGTCGTCATGGATCATGCCGTCTTCTTCAAACTTGTCGATCGCGCCAAGTCCGTTTTCAACGATCATCATCGGGAGCTGATATCTGTCATAGATCTGGTTCAGGTTGATACGCAGTCCGATCGGGTCGATCGTCCAGCCCCATTCAGAAGCTGTCAGGTAAGGATTCTGGAGACCTCTGACCTGGTTGCCTTCGACCTGCTTGATGGATTCGGGATGTGCCGCATATGTTGCGGAGCTGTAATAGGAGAAGGAATAGAAGTCTACGACACCCTGCTTCAGCAGTTCATCATCACCCGGTTCCTTCTTGATCACGATGCCTTCGCGCTCAAGTTCCTTGATCTTGTATGCAGGGTAGTAGCCTCTGCACAGAACATCGCCGTAGAACCATTTCTGATTGTGTGCTGTCTGGATCTCGCAGAGCACATCTTCCGGATTGCAGGAATACGGATATGTAGCGCCATGGGCGATCATCAGGCCGATGAAGTTGTTGGGATCGATCTCATGACCGATCGTAACAGCCAGGGCACTGCCTACGAACAGATGCCATCTGCACTGCTCGGCATTCTGCTTGTTGGAGATGTGTTCATGAACACCGTTCATCATGAAGTTGGTGTTGATGTTGATCTCATTGATCGTCAGCCAGTATTTAACCAGTCCCTTATATCTTGTGAAGATCGTTCGGCAGTACTTTTCAAAAGCATCGACCGTGTGACGGCTTACCCATCCGTCATATTCATTTGCGAGATGGAGAGGGCAGTCAAAGTGATAGATCGTGACCAGAGGTTCAATGTTGTATTTATGGCACTCTTTGAATACATCCTCATAGAACTGCAGTCCTTCTTCGTTCGGTACTTCATCGTCACCGTTGGGGAAGATCCTCGTCCAGTTGATGGAAAGTCTGTAGACGTTCATGTTCATCTCAGCGAACAGCGCGATGTCTTCTTTCCAATGATGATAAAAGTCTGTCGCTACATGGCTGGGATAATACGTATCCGGATCAATGATCGCCTTGCCGCCGGCAGGAACTTCGTCCCTGTTTCCGACTGTGATCCTGGATCCGTCCGGCATTTCAATGATGAATTTGCGCGGAATACCGTGAATACCGTCTCCGCCTGTCAATGTGTCAGCGACTGCCGGACCTTTGCCGCCGGACAGATAGCCGCCTTCATACTGGTTCGCCGCAGTAGCGCCGCCCCAGAGAAAACCTTTCGGGAAACTCATAATGATTATCCTCCTAATGTTCGTAGTAATACCTGTCTTCATTATAAATAATGCGGCTCGTACGGTCAAAAAAACAGGAAGCGTACGTGCTTCCTGAATGGTTTATTCAAAGATCCTTGCGAGCATATGGATCAGAGTGGAATTGTAATATACAGCTACTTCGTTCGTCGACCAGCTGTCAAATGAATCGATGTACATCCTTGCCGGAGGCATGTTGTCCGGCAGTGCCTGTGTCAGTTTATCGTCACGGTAGCTGTCAGGTCCGCCGACCAGCGCGCCGGGCAGGGATGTGTTCTTTGCCTTTGCGACACGGCTGTGCACGTCGGCAGGCGTATTGGAACCGAAGCCTGTTACATAGCAGATGTTCAGACAATTTCTGCCGAGCACATAATGTACCTGCTCTGCAGCAGCCTGCTGATATTTCTGGTTGCCGGTAAAGTCATATGCCATGGACAGGATGACGCCGTTGTTCAGAGCTTCGGAGTTGCTGCCCCAGCCATAGGAATCCAGTGAACAGAGATAGCCATTGCCCTGGATGACTCCCAGGAGTCCGTCTGCCTCGGATTTCAGGGATTTCTTCATTGCCTTGAAGAAGTCGGGATCGATCCTGTCGGAATCCTTTGCGGTCAGGAACAGGTAGCGTCCGTATCCGCCGTTGGCATTCCAGGAAAGACCTGTTGCGCATGACGGGTCTTCTTCAAACAGTTCTTTTGCCTGTTCAAGATACTCGTCATCGAATGTAGCTGCCCAAAGGGCTGCCTTTGTGAAGAATCTTCCGTCATTGTCGGTACTGTCGAGGTAGGAACCGCCGTTGACGCCTTCCGGGTTGACCAGATCGATCAGATCCGGGTTGTCTTCGAGCCATTCATCAGCACGCTTGGCTGCTGTCAGGCACTTTCTTGCATATGCCGGGTCGATATCTTCGAATACGATGCTTGCGAGCGCCATCGTTCCGGCAAAATCGGCCGTGCTTGTTGTTTCCAGGGTCAGTACATACAGATACTGATCATCATGTTCCGGGAGTTCGATCTCGGACATGTTCTGCGGGATGACCGTATTGAATACGCCGCCGTCAGAATTCTGCATCTTCAGCATCCAGTCCAGCTCATACCTGACTTCATCAATGATATCGGCTGTTCCGTTCATGGAAGCGGGGATACTGATGGTGTCTGTCCATGCGTCCGGTTCGTACAGGTATGCCATGAGCAGGTCTGCTGCTGCTTTCGCACCTGTCTTGACATATTTGCCGTAGTCTCCGGCATCATGCCAGCCGCCGGTCGCGTCCATATAGATATCTGTTCCATGGATGATGGCATTGTAGTTATGACATGCAAAGTGTGCCATGCCGCCTGCCCACCATTCATCCAGGTCCATGCTGCAGCGCTGCATCGACAGCATCCTTAACAGTGAATCACGCATTTCCGTATACGGGTCATCCTCAATCTGGAAAGCGTTGGATACGGTTCCGATCTGGGAACGGATGTAATAGGTGTTGCTGTCGGAAACAGGGGTGAAATCACCGTATGAATCATATTCCCCAGTGTAGTCATCATTCTTCTTGCCGATGATGGCTCCGGTATATACCGGCCATCCCTGCGTATCCACTACGTCAAACATGTCGCCTGCGTCATAGGAGAATGTGCAGCGTTTCTGTCCGACCGTCTGATATCCGACCTGGTCGATCGAGATGCCTGAGACAACGGGGTTGGAAGATACGATCCTGAGGTTCTCAACAGTTACGGTATGATATTCAGCAGTACTTCCGGATCCGTCATTGCCGATATAGAAGTCTACATAGGCATTGTTCGTATATCTGTTTGTCCTGAATGTCAGTTCATGGTCATGCGGTTCATAGGAAGCGCTCATACTTCCGGTTGCCAGAACGTTGTTCGTGTTGCCGTCAATGACTGCCATCTGAACGTTCCTGTTCACATCGGAAGACAGTGAGAAGGTGATCGTAATATTGCTGTTCGCGTTGAACGGAATGCCGCCGCGCGTGATCCTGACAGACTGGATGCCGCTGCCGCCTTTTTCAACGATCGCGCCCATCCTGTTCCATGACAGGTCGCCATACCCGAAACCGTCGGAATATGCGACGGTCCATCCGCTGACAAAGTCAGTCGTGTTGTCAGGATTTCCTACCGTATACGGCTTTCTTTCGTAATCGGTATTGAAGATATATTCATCCGCTACGGGAACAGACGCGTCCGGTGT
>JAFOMZ010000089.1 GCA_017421125.1 Solobacterium sp. | reverse complement strand
GTTCCTGGCATCGGTATCCCGGTTGTAGATGGACTTCTGGGATCCGGTCAGCACGATCGGTTTATCCGTGTTCTGTATCATGTAGCTTAAAGCCGCGGCACTGTAAGCCATCGTATCCGTACCATGGGTGATCACGAAACCCTCATAGTCCTGATAATGATCCCTGATCGCTTCCGTCATCTTTACCCAATGATACGGACCGATATTCGTTGAATCCAGTTTGAACAACTCAATGACATCGATGTCACAGATATCCTTCAGTTCCGGAACGCATTCCAAAAGTTCATGGGATGACAGGTGCGGTGTCAGCCCGTTGTTACCTGTAACAGAGGCGATCGTGCCCCCGGTCGATATCATGAGTATTCTTTTCATAGCCTGTTCCTTTATCTGCTGTTACGATGTTTCCTGAATGTTTCAAAGCGGTCGATGACATCCAGCATATCCTTTGGAAGGCGGTTCCTGCATTCTGTGATCAGTGTTTCGGGAACACCGTAATACGCCTCTGCCATGGCTGCCGCGATGTCAGTGAGTGTGTCACAGTCTCCGCCCAGGGAAACAGCTGTGCGGATGACATCTTCGAAGTCTGTTCCTTCCATGAATGCCGTGACTGCCTCGGGCACAGTCTGCTGACAGCTTTCAATATGTTTGTATCCGGGACGGATCTCATCACATGTTCTTGAAAGATCATAACCGAACTCACTGATGATGTATTCTTTGATCTCCGCTTTCGCTGTTCCTGTCCTTGCCAGGAAGATCGCGCTGGCGATCGCCTCCGCGCCTTTGATCCCTTCCGGATGATTGTGGGTCACTTCTGCCGACAGCTTTGCCGCATATCTTGTTTCTTCCAGTGTATCATACAGCCAGCCAACAGAAGACACTCTCATAGCTGAACCATTCCCGTAACTGCCGTAAGGCTCGGGATTATCATCCCGCAGCCACCAGATGAAGCTTGCCCCGTATCCTGCATGCGGATACCTGGCGCCCCATTTCTGCATGGACCTGACCAGTTCTTTTCTGATCTCCGTATCTGTCCTGCCGAGGCTGTTCATCATTGCCTCAGCCACTGCGATCGTCATGACGGTATCATCCGTGAACTCCGATTCCCTGCTGAACAGCGGAAACTGCTTGGATTTGCTGCCTCTGTCAAACTCATAAGGCGCTCCGATCATATCTCCTAAAATAGCTCCATACATATTACTTACCTCTCTTTCTGATCACAGTATACCGATATTAAAAAGATGTGCGGTCTCCTGTCAGGCGACATTTACACACACATCTTATATCATTTATTGCGTTTGCCGGTATTATCAGATCCCCTGATCTCTTCATGGTAGAAGTAATCTACGATCACCGGATGTCCCTGAGGCACCCTGCCATACGGCATTTCATTATCCACGAATGGGCAGTCATACTTTTCTGCCATTTTCTTCGCCTTTTCTTCCAGTTCTTCAAAGTAACTGCGGTCATGTTTGTTGTAGATCCGGTCATACAGCGGAACAAGGTCAGGATATTTTTCCGCAATATAATCCATGATCGTCTTCTTGAATCCGCCCCTCAGGTTCAGATTCTCCAGCCAGAACAGATCGCACTGATCTTTCACGCGTTCAAAGATCGCTTCAAAGTCGGTAATGCCGGGAAATACAGGTGATACAAAGCATACCGTACGGATCCCTGCATCATATACCTGCTTCATGGCATTGAGCCTTCTTTCAATACTGACAGCGTTGTCCATATCATCCTTGAACCCTTCATCCAGTGTATTGATCGACCACGATACTGTTACCTGTCCCAGTTCCTTGAGCAGATCGATATCCCTTATCACCAGATCTGACTTGGTGCAGATCAGGATATCTGCTCCGCTGTTCTTCAGCTGTTCCAGCAGTTTTCTCGTATTGCCGTAAAACTCTTCCTGCGGGTTGTATCCGTCTGTTACCGAACCGATGACAACACGCTGTCCTGCATACTTCTGTGGGTTCTGTATCTTCGGCCAGTGCTTGATATCCAGAAATGTTCCCCAGTCTTCCGTATGTCCGGTAAACCGTTTCATAAATGACGCATAGCAGTATTTGCATGCATGCGTACATCCGACATAAGGGTTTACCGAGTATCCTCCAACAGGGAGACTTGATTTTGTCATGATATTCTTTGTTTCTACTTCACCGATTTTAATGTCATTCATATTTTTTCTTTTTCTCCAACAAGTCACTTTTCCATCCATTCTTCAAGATTGTTTCTGACACGGTCAAGATATCCTTCAAACTGCTGTATTTCTTCAGGTGAAAATCCTTTGTAATAGATATCTCCCATCTGATCAGAGACCTCATCATAATCATTTTTCAAGGAACGGGCCTTATCTGTCAGATAGAGCAGTGTCTTTCGTTTGTCTGAAGGATCCTGTACACGTGTGATCAGTCCTTGCTTTTCCATACGCTCCAGCATAGTCGTCAGAGATGTAATAGCCAGACCGCACTGATCCGATACCGTTTTGATCGGAACACCGTCTTCCTGCCAGAGTACATAAAGAATACGTCCCTGCGCCCCGTTGAATGCATCGATATTTCTTTCGCTGAGCACCTTCTCAAAGATACGGTCACCCAGCTGCTTTACTTTTGTAATCAAAAATCCACCCTGCATATTAAAACTCCTATATAGTAGCATATTGATTCTACTATATAGGAGTAATATGTCAAGGCGTTTGATCAAGCTTCATACCAGCACCAGATACCGGCATTGAAAAGGAACCTTGCGGTCCCTTGTCTGTTTTTAAATTTCAATGAAGTCAGTGCTGAGTTTCTCTTTAAGTGTTTTGATCTCATCGGCTGTCATACCGATCTCTTCCAGATATGCTTCAGCACTCTTTGCAAGATCGATCCCATCCAGCGATTCCGTATGGAATGCCTCTGCCAGAGATTTCAGGAGATTGCTGTTGGCAGTTCTTGTATACAGATCTGTACCCGGCTCGATTCCATAGAAGTTATAGAACGTCCGCATATAATCTTCTGTGATCTCTTCTTTGTCTGCGCCCATCAGACATTCCAGAAG
>JAFOMZ010000088.1 GCA_017421125.1 Solobacterium sp. | reverse complement strand
TGGGACAGTGTGTATTTCTTTCCTTCGAATTCAACCTGCGCAGAAGCCAGGAGGTCTTCATATTCTCTTGCAAGCAGGTTTTCCTTCTGCATGAGCGGGATCAGTTCCGGTGAGAAGGACTTCAGTTCGATCTCCGCATTCACAAAGATCAGGTCTCCGTATTCATTGACAAAATCCTGACGGAACGGTGATGCCAGCAGTGCCATCGTAAATGCCTGCAGATACTGCTGCAGTTCCGGAAGCGATCTGTTCCAGAACTTGGATTCCGCATCATAGAATTCATCCTTCGTATTGATATCGTGACGGATCGAGGAGATCACTTCTGCTGTCGCCACATGCTTGTACAGCGTATCCTTATCCAGGAATGCCTGTCTTGCCTCGGCATATGTCCCGGCATTCTTGAATCGTTCCGTGATCTCTGTAAACTGCTTCTTTACAGCCTCCAGATCCGGCCGCTGATATTTCATTTCCTGAAACGTAATCATATTTACCTCCAATTGATTCTGTTGTTTTTCGCTGTCATGTTATATAATTTCTATTGCACAAACGGAGAAGTACCCAAGCGGCTGAAGGGACTGGTTTCGAAAACCAGCAGACGTGAGAGCGTGCGGGGGTTCGAATCCCCCCTTCTCCGCCATTTGACCGGCTTGTATGAGCCGTTTTTTTATTTGCTGTTGAGATGATCCAGGGCATCCAGGACGAACTGGACTTCTACTGTCATGCCTGTAACCATCGCTTCTTCCTTGAAATTGACATAACTGCTGTGCAGAGGATAGCCTCCGTCACAGCCGAGATGGCCGAATACGATCGGCGCATATTCACCATATTCGGAGAAATCTTCACCGATCATCGCCATTTTGCTTTCTCTCCAGTCTTCTGGCTTCAGCAGCACCTTGTCTGCTGCGCCTTTGAGGACATCATATGCAGTATCATTGTTGATCAGCGGTTTGCATACACGGTCGATCCGAACTTCCGCAGTGCATTTCAGTGCCTCAGCTGTATGCTTTGCGACACGTTCCATTGCCTGCGGGATCATGTCATAGACATCCCTGTCAAAAGACCTGCATGTACCTTCCAGCACCGCTTCCTGGGAAATAATATTGAACGCATGACCGGAATGCATGGAACCGATCGTAACGACGAGCGGTTTCATCGGGTCGCATTCCCTGGAGACCATCGTCTGAAGATTCAGCGCAATGGATGCTGCGGCGATCGTCGCGTCACATCCGTCCTGCGGTGTTGCGCCATGCGCGCCTGTTCCTTTGATCGTGATCCAGAAATGGTCTACTGCAGCCCAGTCGGATCCTCTTCTGACATTCAGTGTATGAGAAGGTGCCAGAGGCTCCACGTGCATGGCAAAAGCCATGCCGACGCCGTCCATTGCGCCATGTTCACACATATAGCGCGCACCGATTCCGATCTCCTCGGCAGGCTGGAAGATCAGCCTGACAGATCCGTTGAGTTCATTCCTGATGGACTGCAGGATCCTTGCTGTTCCGAGAAGTGTTGAAGTATGGATATCATGTCCGCACGCATGCATCTTTCCTTCATATGTGCTTTTAAACGGAAGGTCTGTTCTTTCTTCCGTGCAGAGCGCGTCCATATCCGCTCTCAGCATGACGATCTTTCCGGAATCACCTTTTTCACCTTTGATATCGGCGATCACGCCGTTGTTTCCGACCATGCGGTAAGGAATGCCCAGTTTTTCAAGTTCAGCTGCCACGACTCCTGCCGTACGGACTGTATCCATTCCGACTTCCGGATGCGCATGGATATCATGTCTGATCGCCAGAACATCGGGAAGAATCTCCTCGGCAAACTGCCGGATCGTTTGTTTCATATATTTACCTGCTCTTTCAAGTGTCTATTATACCGAAGCATTTCACTGCGGAAAAGGAAAACAGGGCCGGAAATCCGGCCCTGCCATGAAATTTCATGTAATCGATTACTCGCCTTTTTCAAGCGCAAGTGTTCTTGTTGTAATGTCGCATACGGAAGCAGGTCCATAGTACTGGATCGCGCCCGGATACAGATAGCATGTTCCGACAGCCCATTCTTCTCTGTGAGCTTCGAAATACTTAAACGGTTTGCCATCCAGTTCGACAAGTGCCTTTCTGATAACAGGCTTGTCTTCACCATGTCTTCTTTCCATGTTCATCATCTTTGTGATCGGCATACCGCCTGCTACCCATTCCTCAGCAGGTTTGGACAGGTTGGAGATCTTGGACAGATATCCTGTGTAGCCGTACTGGATCAGCATGAATGCATTGTAGCCCAGTGAATAGCAGTAGTCTGCGTCGAAGTTGGACGGGAATGCGCATCTTCCTTCATATCCGAAGAAGTGGTGGAGAGCGCTGAACTTGCCCTTATATGTTCCGGCTTTCTTTCTCTCATCCAGCTTGGCCTTGACCAGCGCGGAGAAGAGTTTTTCGGATTCGATCAGGGATACCTGTACGTTTCCGTGAGGATCTCTTTCAAGGAACAGCTGCTGCTGGATCGTCTGAGGAAGGATCGCAAATACAGCCATGGACTCTTTTGTCAGCCCCTTTTCAATGAATGCATACTTCTCATCCCATGTAGCGAGCGCATTGAATGCATCAGCCTTGGAGCCGGCCAGCAGTTCGTTGATCTCACTGATCAGAACGGAGAATTCAGGAACGAATTCAACAACGCCTTCCGGAATGATCGCAACGCCGAAGTTCATGCCCTTGGCAGCTCTTGCTGCTACGGAATCAGCGATATAGTCAGCGATCTGGGACAGGGACATCTTCTTGGCAGCTACTTCTTCGGAGATCAGGCAGATGTTCGGCTGTGTCTCAAGTGCAGCTTCCAGAGCTACGTGAGAAGCGGAACGGCCCATTACCTTAACAAAGTGCCAGTACTTCTTAGCGGAGTTAGCGTCTCTTTCGATGTTTCCGATCAGCTCGCTGTATGTCTTTGTAGCTGTATCAAAACCGAATGAGCATTCGATGTCTTCGTTCTTGAGGTCGCCGTCGATCGTCTTCGGGCAGCCGATCACCTGAACGCCTGTTTCATGTGCAGCGAAATATTCTGCCAGAACAGCAGCGTTCGTGTTGGAGTCGTCACCGCCGATGATAACGATCGCTGTGATCCCATGCTTTTTGCATACTTCAGCCGCAACTGCGAACTGTTCTTCTGTTTCCAGCTTTGTTCTGCCGGAACCGATGATGTCGAATCCGCCGGTATTTCTGAACTGATCGATATATTCGTCATCAAATACCAGATAATCGTCATCCAGCAGTCCGCTCGGACCATTCTTGAAGCCGTAGAGTACATTCTCTTTATCTGTTGCTTTCAGGGCATCATAGAGACCGCAGACAACATTGTGTCCGCCGGGAGCCTGTCCGCCGGAAAGGATAACACCAACGACCTGTTTTTTGGGAGCTGATGTGTTCTGACCTTTCGCGAAAACGATCTCCTTCTTTCCATAGGTGTTCGGGAACAGAGCCTGGATCTTTTCCTGATCTGCAACACTGTGTGTCTCTTCACCTTCGCTGACGCTGATCTCGGAAATACCGTGTCTCAGCATTCCGGGCAGTTTGGGTTCGTACTTCAGTCTTTCAATCTGTAACGGTGAAATTTTCATAATTATATTTATCTCCTTTTGGTTACAGTTCAATTATAGCAAATATCACTTATTTATCATCAGGATTTTACATGGCCGCGGCTTCTTCGCTCAGTTCTTCCCACCGCTCATAAAGGTGTGCCAGTTCGTTGTGGATCCCGTCAATTTCTTCATCCAGCTCATTCATTTTCCGGAAATCATGATAGTACTCCGGTTCAAATCGGAGCGCCCGCTTATCTTCAAGGAGCTGTTCCGTTTCCGTGATCTTCGTCTCCAGCCGGGTGATCTCCCGGCGCAGTGAATCAGGTGACATTTTACGCGGCTGAACTTCCTTCTTTTCGGCTTTCACCGTTTTGACTTCCGCTTCCTTCTCCTGGTTTTTCTCTTCGTATTCCTGATATGTCATTTCCAGGAATTCTGCTGTGCCGTCACCAAGTACGAGCAGTTTGTTTGCCAGACGCGAGATGAAGTAACGGTCATGCGACACAAACAGCAGTGTCCCTTCATAATCATCCAATGCATCTTCAAGCGCTTCCTTTCCGGGAATATCCAGATGGTTTGTAGGTTCATCAAGGATCAGCAGATTGGAGTGCATCAGCAGCAGTTTTGCGAAGGAAAGGCGTACTTTCTCTCCTCCGGAAAGCACATCAACTGTTTTGAAAACATCATCTGCCGAGAACAGGAACTGCCCGAGCACTGTTCTGACAGTCGTCCTGTCAAGGTCGGGATATTCATCCCACAGTTCCTCCAGAACGGTCTTTCCGGACGAAAACTGAGCCAGCTGCTGGTCAAAATAACCCGGTTCGATCTGGTGTCCGAACAGATAGCTTCCGGAAAGCGGCTCGACCAGGTCCATCAGTGTTTTGACGAATGTGGACTTACCCGTTCCATTGGGACCGATCACTGCCACGCGGTCTCCCCTGCGCACCTCCATCGTAACAGTGCACAGCGGACGGTCATAGCCGACACACAGGTGATTGGTCTCCAGCACACGTTCCCCGCCTTTGATGCGCGGTGAAAAATGCGCATGGAATGATCTGTCATCTGCTCCCTGCACAGGATCGATCTTATCCATCCTGTCCAGATATTTGATCTTGGACTGGGCGAACGCAGCCTTGTTCTTCTTGTAGCGGAACTTTTCGATCAGTTCTTCGAGGCGCTGTATATCCTTCTGCTGACGCTGATAGGCAGCCTCCTGCCGCTCGATGCTCGCCCGCTTCTGCTCAACAAAGGATGAATAGTTCCCGGTATACCGGGTCATCTTTCCGTATTCCATGTCGTAGACGACATCAGAAGTATGATCGAGGAACATACGGTCGTGGCTGACCGTTACGACAGCGTTCGGGTATTTTTTGACGTATCCTTCAAGCCATTTGATCGTTTCCAGATCAAGATGGTTGGTCGGTTCGTCCAGCAGCAGGATATCAGGCTTGGAAAGCAGCAACTTTACGAATGCGATCCTGGTCTTCTGCCCGCCGGAGAATTCCCCGATCGGACGTTTGATATCAGTTTCGGAAAAACCGAATCTGGTAAAGACCGTTTTCATTTCGGTCTCCCAGTTATAGCCGTTGAGCGCTTCCATCTTTTCCTGTGCTTCAGCATAGCGCATCAGAAGTTTTTCGGAATGATCTGTGATCATCCGCTCTTCCATTTCGTTCATTTCCTTCTGAAGTTCAAACACAGGCCGGAAGATCTGCTTCAGTTCCTCTTCTACCGTCCAGTCATCATGTTCCAGGACTTTCTGAGCCAGATAGCCGATGGATGTCCCGTTTGTCATGGATACGGTTCCGGAGTCAAAGTTCATCTCACCGCAAAGGCAGCGCAAAAAGGTCGTCTTGCCGCATCCATTGCGGCCGACGATCGTTATCTTTTCGTTTCCTCTGATCTCAAACTGAACGTCGGAGAATATTACATCTCCGCCGAAAGCCTTTGATGCGTGGCTCACCTGATAAAGCATAGAAACTCCTTATACGGCAGATGCCTGTGCATGACAGCTTTCTGCCGCCTATAAAATAAGGAATGGAATGATCTTATCAAATCTTCCATTCCTGTTTTCATCATTCAATACTGATCAGAACATCAGGTTGCGCGGTGTTCTTGCGAACGGTACGACATCCCTGATATTCTGCATGCCTGTCACATACATGACAAAGCGTTCAAATCCAAGACCGAAGCCGGCATGCTTGCAGCCGCCGTATCTTCTCAGATCCAGATACCACTGCAGACCTTCCTTCTTCATGCCGATCTCTTCCATACGCTTCTCCAGCAGGTCAAGACGTTCTTCTCTCTGGCTTCCGCCGACCAGCTCACCAATGCCCGGTACAAGCAGGTCGCATGCCGCGACTGTCTTTCCGTCTTCATTGTTTCTCATATAGAAAGCCTTGATCTCTTTCGGATAATCAATCAGGAACAGAGGACCCTTTGCGACATGTTCACAGAGATATTTTTCATGTTCGCTGTTCAGATCCATGCCCCAGAAAATATTCTTGTTTTCGAATTCAACATCCGCCTGTTTCAGAAGTTCAATACCTTCTGTATATGTCATGCGTCTGAAATCACTGTTCTTTACATGGTCAAGGCGTTCCATCAGGCCTTTGTCGATCATTTCATTGAAGAACTTCATTTCTTCCGGGCAGTTATCCTGTACATACTGAATGCAGAAACGAACCATGTCTTCGATCAGGTCCATATCATCATTCAGATCGGCAAATGCCATTTCCGGTTCGATCATCCAGAATTCCGCCGCGTGTGTCGTTGTATTTGAGTTCTCGGCACGGAATGTCGGTCCGAATGTATATACATCACGGAATGCGAGCGCATATGCTTCAGCCTGCAGCTGGCCTGAAACAGTCAGGCTGGCATGCTTGCCGAAGAAATCCTGGTCATAGTTTGCGTCGCCTCTTGTTGTGACAGTAAATGTTTCACCAGCGCCTTCCGCGTCATTTCCGGTGATGATCGGAGTGTTGACATAGACAAAGCCCTGATCCTGGAAGAATTCATGAATCGCCATTGCCAGTACGCTTCTGACTCTGAAAACTGCTGAGAATGTGTTTGTGCGGGGACGCAGATGTCCCAGTTCTCTCAGATATTCAAAAGAATGCCTCTTCTTCTGCAGAGGATATGAGTTATCGCAGGCACCTTCC
>JAFOMZ010000087.1 GCA_017421125.1 Solobacterium sp. | reverse complement strand
TTGCGATGTGAGCTTCGGAAGCTCGCTGGCTACAGACGCCCAGTTCGGCAAGCTGAACGGCATGTATAAAGATCAGGAGGACCTGCTGTTCAACGGTTCCGACTGTGATGAAGTATCCCTGTTCAGGATCCATGGCAATGAGCTCAGCATGGAGTATCAGTGCGGCGGCAGCGTCGATACAGCTGTTGCGGGTGATGGGGTCCTGTACGCGATCATGATGAAGGGCCAGGCACTGCAGGAGGTCTACAGGATCACGGGCAGCCAGGCTGAATGTCTGACAGACTTCAATGAAGCAGTGCTGAAGGACCGCTATGTAGCAGAGCCTCAGCCTGTCGTACTAGATAAGGAAACACCGATCCACGGATGGGTGCTGCTTCCGAAAGACTATGATCCGGAAAAAACATATCCGGCCATCCTGGATATCCATGGCGGCCCGGAAGCCATCTACGGTACCGTTTATTACCACGAGATGCAGTACTGGGCAAGCCTCGGCTACTTTGTCTTCTTCTGCAACCCGAGAGGCTCGGCAGGACGCGGTACGGCGTTCGCCGACCTGAGACCTGCATGGGGTACGATCGATTATGAAGACATCATGGATTTCACCGATGCAGTCCTTGCAAAGTATCCCGCGATCGATCCGAAGCGCGTAGGCGTGACCGGCGGGAGCTATGGCGGATACATGACCAACTGGATCATCGGCCATACGGACAGGTTCGCGGCAGCCGCATCCCAGCGGTCCATTTCCAACTGGATCTCTGAGCTGCTCGTTTCCGATATCAGCGTAGGCTTCATCCACAACATGATGAGTTTTGAGGATATCCGTCATTGTGAAAAGGAGCTGTGGGATATGTCACCGCTCAAATATGTCAACAATGCCGTTACCCCTACCCTGTTCATCCACTCGACCGAAGACTACAGATGCCCGATGCCTGAGGCCGTACAGATGTTTACAGCACTCAGACTGGTCGGTGTCGATACGAAACTGGTGATGTTCAACGGTGAAAACCACGGACTGTCACGCGGCGGCAAGCCGAAGCACAGGATCCGCAGGCTGAAAGAAATCACCGGATGGATGAATCATTATCTTGAAAACAACGAATAAACATATGATAAGATTGGTTTAGCAATTAGGAGGAGAATGTTATGTCTAAAGGACTTGTATTGATTCTGAGCGGCGCCAGCTCAGTCGGAAAAGGAGATATCCGTGAAGCGCTTCTGAACGATCCCGATATGAAACTGTTCTATTCCATCTCCGAAACAACAAGACCTCAGCGTCCTGATGAAGTAGACGGCAAAGACTATTACTTCGTTTCACACAACGAATTTGCAGAGTCTGTCAAGAAGCATGAGCTTCTCGAATATACAGAGTTCAACGGTTATTATTACGGCACACCGAAGCCGCAGATCGACTTCCTGATCAACAAAGGAAAGAACGTCCTGATCGAAGTTGAAGCACAGGGTGTCGGTCCGATCAAGCTGAATATTCCTGAAGCAGTCGCGTTCTTTGTCATGCCGGAAGGCTTTGAACAGCTGGAAAAGCAGGTATCCGAACGTTATAAGGATGATGAAGCATCCATCCAGAGACGTCTGAACAAGGCAAAGATGGATATGGAGATCGCTCCCCTGTTCAAGCACGTTGTTTCCAACGCTGATACAGAAGCTGCGGTCGCTGAGATCAAACGTGTCTTCATGGAAAGACTCGAACAGAGAAAGTAACATCAAAAATGAACTGCCGATGCAGTTCATTTTTGATCATATCGGTCAAACACCATAGCGGGTCTGCGGATCCGCTTTTATTTCCAGGCATTCAGCTCTTCTGTCAGTTTTGCCGCAATATCCCTGCGTGCTTCCAGGCATTCCTTCGGATACTTTTTTGCGTCCTTGAAGCATAAGCCGATCAGTGCGGAAGAACCGAACGGGATGATCCCATCCAGCATATCCTGCGGGAATACAAAGTGTGTCGCATGTTCATACTTCAGCACTCTGTACGTACTGTCATGGGGCAGCCTTTCCAGACGCTCCGTCATCCTGTCGATATATCTGCAGGTGTCCCAGAGCGCGTCATCCTGCGCGCCGATCAATACGATCCTTCCGCGGATCCGTTCCACTTTGATCAACTCTTCTTCCTGCAGGGGGTGGAGACGTTCCGATTCATCAAACATATCCCTGCATGCGATCATTTCACCTTTCCGCTTCGACTCTTCCTGTATTTTCTGCCAGTACTCAGGATGCCTGTACGCGTATGGAAGATACGGGAGCGGTCTGCCTTCCCAGCTGAGAAATGACTCATTGTCACCGGGACGTTCCTCTGCCCCGTCCTTTCCGTCACGGTAGAAGCCCTCCATGACAAAATCACAGGGTGTCAGGGCAAACGTCAGAGTGATATCCGGATAATACGATGCCGCGACAAGCGACAGCATGCCTGTTGTAGACGCCCCGCAGATCCCGATCTTTCTGAACCCGAGGCGCTTCAGCCATGATACTGCCCTGCCGATCCTTTCGAGCGGGTAATTGTGGTGTCCATAATCCTTCTGCGCCGGTGACATTGCCAGGGCACTGACGCCATGCTTATGTATCCATCTGACAGCAGCCTTTGCCAGCAGATCATCCGGTGAATCCCCGATCATGAGGATCATTGCGCGGTCAGTGCTTCTGCTGTTCGGGTAATAACACCCGTAAAATCCGTCTCTGGCTATGCTGAAATCAAACTTTTTCATTTCAGGAAATTCTCTTCGATAAAGACGCCGATCCCGTCGTCGTTGTTGGAGGCTGTATGGTATTTCGCGACGTTCCTGATGCGTTCGTCTGCGTTGCCCATGGCAACACCGACATAATCACGGATCATGTCATAATCATTCATCATGTCGCCGAACGTCATGACCTGGTCTGCCCTGAGATCAAGCTGTTCCAGCAGGATGGCGATCCCTTTGGACTTGGACAGCTGGGGATGGATGACCTCCAGACGGACATCTGCCGATCTGGCAGGCTTATAATTTCGCTGTTTGGGATCCTGTTCAAAGAATGCCACGATACGGTCCATCTCATCAGCTTCCGCCGTTACCAGCACCTTGTTAACGCCGCTGTGTCTGTATCCTTCGAAATCATCGACGATCAGTTCCAGCTTGTTCATTTCGGCAGTCCTGATCATCAGCTTGTCTTCCCTGAGGGTATGCAGCGTGTCTTTGTCGTATATGCACGCATTGAATTTAAAATCCTTCAGGTCATCCAGAAGTTCAAACACAGTCTCTCCGTCCAGCATGAAGTTCGAACTCATTTCCTGTGTATGAACATTGTAGATACTGCCTCCGTTGAAACCGATGATATAGTCCGTCGCATCATCCAGTCCCCAGTCCTTCAGCAGTCTGCGGACCGCATAAGGCGTCCTGCCTGTTGAAATGCCGAAGCGGATACCGACTTCCTTCAGCCTGTGGATCGCTTCGCGCGTCAGAGGTGTAACCTGGCCTGCATCATTCAGCAGCGTACCGTCAATGTCTGCCAGGATCAGTTTAATATCTTCCATACTTCACTCCTTGAAAACTGCCCCTTCCGAGGCAGTTTCCTTAGTTCTTATTTTTCGTTGAACCTGAATACCGCGCATCCGTATCCCGGCAGAGGATAGCTGATGCGGTAAGGCAGTTTATCGCACTCGCCCTTCTTGGCGGTGAATACACGTGTTTTATCGGTCGACGGCGCAACTTCACCATCCTGGTCAAGTACCAGCGTATACTTTCCTTTCACCGGAGCGCCTACCATGTAGTCATCATAAGCTACAGGCGTCATGTTTACGACAAACAGCAGGCTGTTCTTTCCTGTGCCGTCCCTGCGGATGAAACTGAAGATACTGCGGGATGCGTCATCCGCATTGACCCAGCTGAATCCGTTCCAGGAATCATCCAGCTTATACATTGCAGGATACTTGCGGTACATATGGAGCAGGTCCCTGACAAAGTTCTGCATGTCCTTGTT
>JAFOMZ010000086.1 GCA_017421125.1 Solobacterium sp. | reverse complement strand
TGTGAATCCTACCGGACTGCATGACCCCGATCACTACAGCACATGCCGTGATATCGAGACGTTGTTCAGCTATTGTTATCAGAATGAATTCTTCCGGGAACTGCTCGGGAAACGCACATATTTAAGTACGCCTGTCGCGTCAAATCCCAATGGCATCCCGATGGAGTCTACTGTCTGGAGTATGATCAAAGATCCTTCTGTACCGGGATTTGCCGGCGGAAAGACCGGGTTCACGTATCCTGCAGGAAGATGTCTGGCTTCCGGTGCTCAGATCAACGGAATGGATCTCGTGCTTGTAACAGGAAAGGCACCGAACGATCCTGCTTCTGCGGTCAATGACGCAATGACGGTCTACGGGTGGCTTTCAGAGCATATGAGCCACCGTGAACTGATCCCCGACAATGACTTCCTGGCGAAAATACGTGTGATCGATTCAGAAACACAGTACATCGCCGTTTACAGTGAAGAATCATTTTCCCAGGATGTACTGGATACTGAAGACGTCCGGGTAACAGTCGATTTTCCTTCAGAACTCACCGCTCCAGTCAGTCAGGGAGAGTATCTCGGAAAGATCACCGTTGTTTCCGGCGATACATTATTGTATGAATATGATTTTGAGATACTGGAAGATATTCCCTACAGCCGTCTGGTCCATGTCAAACGTGTCCTGAATGAATTCTACAGCAGTCATCCGTTCTTCTGCAGGGGAGTTCTCGGGGCAGCATGCCTGCTGGTGATCCTTCTGATCAGCAGGATCGCAGCCGGCAGAAAACACAGACGCAGAAGAAGACACTGAACTTCTGAACATATCACGGAGGCAGAATATGAAACACCCATTCACAATCCTGACAGCAGTCATGATAACTGCAGCCTCTCTCAGCGCCTGTCAGAAAGAAGAACAGGTACAGGAAGAACCGAAGATCGAAAACTATGCCATCATCCATGAAACGGAATTCGGCGGAGTCTACATCAAATCAACGATCGATGATTTCAACAAGCTTGGATTCACCTACGGAGACAGCGTAAACGTTGAGTTCTCAAACGGATTCAAACTGGAAGATGTTCCGTACTACAACGGATATTATGTAGATGCGGGGCAGCCGCTGCTGATCGCATATCCCGGATACGACTATATCAAAGCTGCAGTCAACTACGGTGATGATCTGTGGGAGACCGCAGGACTTCAGCAGAAGAACGATCCGCAGCTGAACCTGTGGCTGCGCTCAGAGCTTGATGAACACGACACAGCATCCGTATACCTGAATGAACGCGGCAAGTATGCGGATATCCAGGCAGCACGTGATATTCACTACTATGACGAACGTGAACGGTATACGACAGATGAAGAGTTTGCGAATTTCCGCAGTATCAATATGGGCACTCTTGCGGAAAACAGACTGTACCGTTCCGCGTCACCGTGTGACAACCAGCACAACAGGGCACCGTATGTAGATCAGCTGATGGAACAGGCAGGTGTGAACGGCATCCTGAATCTTTCCGACAGTCACCTGAAGATCAGGGGATACATTGAAAAGGATAACTTTGATTCACCGTATTTCCTGTCCCTGTATCAGAATGACCGGGTCGTCCCGCTGGCGCTGAATATGAATTATCTTTCCGACGAGTTTGCCGTAACGGTTGCCCAGGGACTGGTCAGCCTGATGGAGATCGAACCTCCGTACCTGATCCACTGCACGGAAGGGAAAGACCGCACGGGATTTGTATGCATGCTGGTGGAAGCACTGGCAGGCGCGGATTATCAGCAGATCGCGGATGACTATATGGTGACCTATGACAATTACTACGGCATCACTGCGGAAAGCGAACCGGATAAATACAAAACGATCCTGGAAAAGAATCTGGATGCGATGATCCGTTCCATCGTCGCTGATGAAAGTGTGGACATTACGACCGCCGATCTGTCCGTATATGCGAAGAATTATCTGATCAAAGCAGGCATGAGTGAAACAGAGATCACAGGATTCCTGGATCGTATCTGTAACTGAAATACTGAAAAAACCAGATCAAGGTACCTTGCAGAAAAGGTGCCTTTTTTAACTCCGTTGATTCGTATAAGATGGTATGTGAGGCACACATATGAACAATGACCTGATGATCCGAAGTATCTATATCGACTGGGACAAAATCGAATCTGACAGCTATCTGAGAAATATCGAAGCGATCAGGGATCAGGACAGGATCGACTTTCATGCGCAGGCAACGATCCTGACCGGTGAAAACGGGTCAGGCAAGTCTACGCTGCTGGAAGCTGTCGCGGTCGCCTATGGCTTCAATCCTGAAGGAGGTTCAAGGAACTACAGTTTTTCCACGTATGATTCCCATTCAGAACTGTCCAACGCGGTCACGCTGTCCAAAGGATACCGTAATCGCAACGGATGGGGTTATTTCCTGAGAGCAGAGAGTTTTTACAATGTCGCTACAGCTGAGGAAGAGTATTCAAAAGACACTGAAAAAGGACCGATGTATTACCACAGAAGGTCCCATGGCGAAAGTTTTCTGGCTCTGGCACAGGAAAACTTCCGTTCCCGCGGTCTTTATCTCCTGGATGAACCGGAAGCTGCTTTGTCACCGCGCAGACAGATGACACTGCTGGCAATGATCATGGAGAGTATCAAACTCGGTTCCCAGTTTATGATCGCTACGCATTCACCGATTCTATCCGGCATACCCGGTGCTGAGTTATGGTCGTTTGACGGACCGCTTCATACATGTACGTATGAGGAAACAGACGCATATACCGTCACGAAGATGTTTATCGACAGACGGGAACAGGTCCTGAAATACCTGCTTGATGATGAACCTGAAAATATATAAAACTGTAACCTGTGCTGATCATCTGATGATCAGAGGGTTACAGTTTTTTGTACGGAACAGTCTCAGAGTTTTTCACGCAGGAAACGGCGTATGATCTCCCGTGTTTCTTCCTGGAAGAATTCATCGGAACCGTGGTCTGCGCCTTTCAGTACGTAATAGCTGATATCTTTTCCTGCTTCAGCCATGGCATGATAATACATCTCACTCTGTTCAATATTGACCGCGCGGTCTTCGCTGCCGTGCATGACGAGGACAGGACAAGTATGTTCCCAGATCCCGTTGATCCCGCCTGCCCGCTTCGCTGTTTCGGGAATATCGGAAGGCAGTCCGCCGAGCATCATGCATTCCGGAAATTCTTCGGGAACATTTGAACGTCCCGGGCGCTTTCCCTGTTTGACGGCATTGAGATTGAAACGATAGATCGCTTCGATATCGGCGATGCCGTAGAGATCGACGGCACATCTGACTTGGCTGCTTACGCTGCTGTATGTCTGTGTGTCAAACTGTCCGTCATTGTTTGCGGCAAGCAGTGTCAGATGTCCTCCTGCGGAAGAGCCGATGATACCGATGCGTTCCGGATCGATATGATACTTTTCCGCGTTTATCCTCAGGAATCTGACTGCGGTCAGGACATCGCTGATCTGCGCGGGAAACACTGCTTCACCGATGATGCGGTATTCAGCAGCAGCGATAATGATCCCTTCTTCAGCCAGATACATCAGTTCCGGCAGCATCTCCGCAGCCCGTTCCCGTCCGCCGCGCCATGCGCCGCCGCATACCCATACCATACACGGATATTTCTTTGTATCTTTGGTGCGGTGTCCGACAGGAGAAAGCAGGGATACATGCAGGTCGCGCATTTCCCCGTTCAATATTGGCTGTGTGTCGTAAACGATCCCCTGATGCAGATAGATATGTTTCCGTTTGACCTCCGGACTGATCACTGTCTTCATAGCGCTGTCTCCTTGTTTCAGCATGATTATAGTTCAGGGACCTGATATCCGGAAACCTGATATGTTTATGATTCATACCGGCAAAAAAAGCCATAACGTGTTCTGTTACGGCTTAGTGCATGAACATTGAAGAGTATTCTTACAGTTCCTTCATTGTTTCGGCAAGAATGACTGCGGAATAGTCCCTGACGAACATATCGGTATTGATCAGGAGGTCATATGTTTCTTTCTTTCCCCATTCCGTATCACTGTGTGCCAGGTGATAGTTATAGCGGATCATATCCTCTTCATGGATCTTCGCTTTGACTTCTTCGTCATCCGTCAGATCATGATAGAGCGGTGAGATCCTGGCACGTACGATCTTTGCCGGGATATCCAGTGCATAGGTAAGGGCACTTACACAGGTGTATCCTTTTTCCAGGATCATTTCCCTGGTGGCACGGTCATGGATCAGGCACGGACCTTTTGCCAGAGCTATATCGATCGCCTTGTCAAATGCGGCAGAAATACGGACATATTCGGGATCATTGATGATCTCTTCCTTTGTGATCGTATCGCTGCGCAGTTTTGCTTCAAACGCTTCCACATCCTTCTGTGAAACACCGCACTCGGGAACCAGTTCCAGCAGCAGTACTGCATCCCAGTATGCATACCCGCCGGCCTGGCATGCTCTGACGGCGATCATTCTTCCCATTGAACAGTATTCACTGTCTAAAACGATGCAGTGGGGCCTGCTGTTCTGTGCTTCAAATTCCTTTGCGCCTTTCGTATCAAATGCTTTTCTGACATCTTCAGCCATGATGATCTCTCCTTGTATTGTCTGATATAAATATATCCTATGCGCCGTCTGCCTGTAAAGAACAACAGCCAGTATGGCCGGCCTGAATATCCGGACCGGCTTTGCTGTCTTTCAGTACGTTCGGAATTATTTATGAATCATAAAATTTCCCTGCATATGCCGTATCTTACATTTTTTATAATATATAAATAGAAGAAAAGAATTGGAAGGGATGTATGAATACCAGAGACTTGCAGATCTTTATCAAGATCGCCGATTACCGCAGCATTACAAGAACTGCCGAAGATCTTCAGATGACACAGCCCGCGATCAGCAGCGCATTGAAACGGCTGGAAGAAGAACTCGGTTATCCGCTGTTTATCAGGCGCGGTAAGTGGCTGCTTTTGAACAGCCAGGGAGAACTGTTTTACAATGCATCAAAAGATTTTCTTGCCGAAATGGATCATATGCGGAGCGGACTGCAGCTGAACGATCATCAGAAGAAGGAGATCGTGATCGAGATGTATCTGCACAGTGACAGACTCTACGGTCTTCTGGGATCATTTACCGCTGAAAATCCGGATATCCGTGTAACGCTCCAGCAGAGGCCGCGATCCGGACCGGAAAGCTACCGGACCGGTGACTTCAAAGTGCTGCTGTCTCCCGACAAGGATGAATCCGATGAATTCCTTCCAATAGAGCACATGGGAGGACTCTATGCGATCCTGCCCGTCCATCATCCGTTCTCATCCTATACGCATCTGACGATCGATGATCTGAAGGATGAAAAATATGTATTTATGACTGTGTCTGATTCAGCCGGTATCGAATCAGTCTACCATACCTGCATCAATGCAGGCTTTACGCCCAGGATCTCCGTCATTACAAGCGGAAAGATCAGCAAGTTTGCGGCGATCAGGAAGGGCTGCGGCATCGGGCTGGCGTATGACAACGCACTGTCCCTTGCCCCGCTGATCAAGGACTGCCGTGCGATCCCCGTGGAATTCCCGTTGAAGATCAGCTGGCTCGGTCTGACATGGAGACCCGAGGAACTGACCGAAGCAGCAGAGCGTTTTCTGACGTTCGCAAAGGAGAATATCTGATATGGAACTGGAATCGATCAAGTCATTTATCAAGATCGCTGAAACGAATAATATGACACTGGCAGCCGAAGAGCTGAATATGTCTCCGTCCGCATTGAGCAGCGCGCTCCAGAAACTTGAAAAAGAACTGGGATACAGTCTGTTTGACCGTTCGGTGAAGGGCATGAAGCTGACCGCAAACGGGAAGTATTTCCTGGAATGGGCAAAGAAAAACGAATCGTTCAGGGACAGGCTCGTCGCTGACATGGACCGCTCTGCCCATACGAAAGGCAGGATCAGGATCGGAACGATGATCAACAGCGATACGCTGTATATTATGCTGTCGGCATTTCTGGAACGGTATCCCGGTATCCAGATCGAGCTGTATGATGAAAAAGCGATCCTGGACAATTATCTGATGTCAGCACTGGATGCCTTTCTGATACCGAAAGAGGATATGCAGGGCCAACCGGGTATCAAAATAGCTCAGCGTACTTCATTGCTGGTGATGATGAATGAAAAAAATCCGCTGGCATCCAGGGAACATCTGACGCTGGATGATCTGAAAGATGCCGGTTTTGTGTTCACTGCCCATAACGGCAGGCTGGACTGGACATATGACTACTGTACAGGTCATGGCTTCAGTCCGGATGTACGATTTGTATGTGAGGAATTTGATGACAAACTGGACCTGATCGCGAACTCCGATGCTGTAGCGATCGGATACAATACGATGCGCCTGCTGAGGGCACAGATGCGGAAGATCAAGGTCATACCTCTGCTGACGGAGGAAAAGGTCCACATGGAATTCTGGTTCGTCTGGCGGAAAAAGCCGATCAATCCGCTGATGGATCAGCTGAGCGCATTTGCCCTGGAATTTGACCAGAAGGGGCGCGAGTATTTCAGTAAAAACTGACCTGCAGATGTGAGGAAAGAACTTCCTCACATTTTTTCCGGGCAAATAAAATCTTCCGGGATCTCCGGAAGATCATGATGATCAGTTGTTTCCGCTGCTGACAGGAAGATAAGGGATCAGTGATTTTGCGAGATTCGGGATCGTCATAGTCTGCAGCCAGACGGTACCGGGACCTGTCAGTACAGTATTGAACAGACCTTCACCGCCGAGCAGCTTGTTTTTCAGACCTTTGACGGGAACGATATCCATCGTTACTCCCTCAGTGAATCCTGCAACATTTCCCGTATCGACGACGATCTGCTCACCGCGTCCAAGCTGACGTTCAACCAGTGAACCGTCGATCTCAACGAAGGCGATCCCGTTTCCTGAAAGTTTCTGCATGATGAAGCCTTCGCCGCCGAACAGTCCGCTGCTGAGTTTTTTATTGAAATACGTACTGAGTTCAACGGATGATTCAGAAGCCAGGAAGGAACCTTTCTGGAAGATCCATGAGCCGTTTCTCAGATCCAGGGCGATGATCCTGCCGGGGAAACTTGCGCCGAACGCAATGTAGGAGCCGTCAGCTCTTGCTGTATAAATATTCTTGAAGATGCTCTCGCCGGAGAACAGTCTGCCCAGACCGCCTGCACCTGTAGTGTGCATTTCGATATCATTGGACATCCATACCATGGATCCGCCTTCCGTGATCATTTCTTCTCCGCGTTCCATGCTGCATTCAACGACCGGGAACGGTGTGCCGGTTATTTCAAATTTCATAGTAATAAATCTCCTTATGCTGTCTGAATTATATCATTGTTCATGTCTGATACCATGAAGCACGGATAATATTAAACTTCCGGACCTGTCCTCAGGATACATGCAGTACCGGGAGAACATTCCTGAAAACAGGTTTTCATGATATGCGGAAAATTTCATCAGGCTGCCGGTGTCTTTGATCTCATGTACCCACAAGCGGATAAAAATATGAGATGATATTGACCAAGGGGAGATTTAAAAATGACAGGGAATGAAACATTGGAAGAACTGGAGGCTCAGCTGCAGAAGATCGAAGATGCGGAAGCCAGAGTACTGGGAAATTACGAGGAAATACGTGCCGATCTGGAAAACAGGATCGCCAGACATCAGGCAGAAATTGCCTCCCTGGGTCTGTTCAAATTAAGGGAGAAGAAGGACCTGCAGGGGCGCATCGATGAACTGAATGAAGAACTTGCCCACGAACTGACGAAAGCACAGGAAGAAGTCCGTGTCCTGAGGGATGAGGAATACGAACTGACACTGAAGATCCGCCGGATGCAGGGAGATCCGATCATATGATCAAAAAAAGCACTTGCGCGAAGTGCTTTTCATTTTGCATAAGCAAGCTGTTTGATGTCTTTCCTTAAACGGAACAGCAGGAACATCATATAGATCGCGAGCCCCAATGCGAGGAGCATCAGTGCGAATACAAGAACAGCTATCAATGTATCAGGTGTTCCCTGAGCAGGAATCTGGATAGCGATCAGTTCCATAAGGCATACTGCGACAAGATTGACAAGCTTGACGGTATGAAGTTTTCTGCTGAGGCCTGATCCGTAATCATCGGCGACATTCTCGAGGATCCCAAGCAGGAAGTACAGATAGACTGCAGAGGCTGCAGAGAGGACTGCATCCAGCACTCTTGTGCTGAACTCCGGTTTTGTCAGGCCGAATATCCATATGACAAATGAGAGTACTCCCAGTGCCAGGGATGTCCATTTCAGCCAGACCTTTCCTTCTGTATATGTTCCGAGGTTATCATAAGCAAGGAACAGCAGGATCCATCCGATAAATGACGGTGTGAAATTGATCGAATTGATATTTATATTGAGCAGGGTAAACAGAAAACCGAATGCAATGAATGTTAATGCTTTCTGAATATTCATAATGTTTCTCCTCCTATAGTCACGACAGCATGGAATTGCTGTCAACAGCGATTATAATCATCTGTTTCAAAAAAGTAAACATCAGGTTCATGCCGGATCTTTATGATCGTTTGACATCGTCCGGAAGACCGGTCAATAATATTTTTGAAGTCATATGACGGGAGGTTGCACATGGCAGAAACAGTTTCACTGGTATTTACCGGGGATATCGGATTCGATAAATACATGGACGGAAAATGGAATGATGAAGAACTGATCTCGGATGAGATCCTTGATTTTCTGCACAGCGGTGATCATGTTGTTGCCAATGTAGAAGGTGCACTGGTACGTCAGGAAAAGAAAGAAGGTCTGCAGGGAGTCCAGCAGCTGGTCCATGCAATGGATCCGGATGCAGTCAGGGTGCTCAGAAAGATGGGTGCTGATATATGGAATCTCTGCAATAACCATATCCTGGATGCGGGAGATGAAGGCGTGCGGAAAACGCTGGAGGAAGCGGAGCGGTTCGGCGCAAAGACGGTAGGTGTCGGCATGAACCTGAACCAGGCAAAAGAGATCCTGTATCTGCCGGATGCCGGCGGCATCGGCCTGTTCAGCGTCGGTTTCCGTACCGGCTGCAAGCCTGCCGGGGAAGCCAAGGCAGGCTGCCTGCTCTGGAATGAAATGGAACTGATCGAAGAGAATATCCGCGAGATCAAAAGCAGATGCCGCTGGTGCTGCCTGATCGTGCACGGAGGGGAAGAATTCACCTCACTGCCAAGTCCTTATGTACGTGAACGCTACCTGAAGTTCCTTGATATGGGAGCGGACATGATCGTAGCGCATCACCCGCATGTGCCGATGAACTATGAGACGGTCGGTGATAAGGTGATCTTCTATTCACTCGGGAACTTCATCTTTGATACGGACTATCAGAGAGCTCAGTATCATACGGAAGAGGGGATCCTGCTGAAACTGAATTTTACGGAGGAAAACTATACATGGGACGCGGTCGGAGTCAATATCATCCGCGGTCCCGAGCATATCGTAAAGGCAGACCTGCCGCAGATCTTTGCGGATGTTCAGCAGGAAGAGTATGAGAAACTGTCCCCGCTTGCCGCAAAGATGTTCCTGGCAGCGACGAAGCGCCAGCAGATCTATCTGAACCGCGCAGCGTTTGAGAATAAGACTCCGGAAGAATGGGAAGCGCATTTCACCGATCCCAACAGGCGCTACCGTGTTCCGGGAGAGGCACTTGACTTTACGATCATCTGGGAACTTGCGCAGAAGGAACAGGAAGGTGCCTGGAAGGAAAGCAGACTGCATCAGGTGGTTGAATACATACTTGGCCAAATGTAAAATAGTATTATACAGCAATACTTTCATAATCTTTTAGTGACCGGAGAACGATTCAGCATAGATGTTTTTCATCTGCGCATTGTATAATAAAGCCGGAAATCGAAGTACGTACGTTTGAAGTGATCATAAGGAGCCCATCATGAAAAACAAGTTTGTTATGTCGCGCCCCCGCAATGCTGCCTATATCCAGAAAAACATGGATATGCTTTTGTTCAACGCAATGAGACTTGCCAGATATGATGTTACGCAGGAAGAATGTCTTCAGGGAATCCAGAATGAAGAGGCAGCTCTGGCATATGCGAATTTTAAGCGTACCTTCGAATATCTCCAGCTGGATAAGGATGCAGAGATCGATTATCATTACCTGCTTGATCTGCACACACTGCTGATGGAAGGCCTGCAGGCAGGCTTTACCAACAACATGACAGATGAGCAGATCGAAGAACTGAGCCGCATCATCAACCAGCCGGCAAAGGCCAATACAGAGATCGCCATTGACGCTATGCTGTACATCCTTGACAAGCGTCTGTTTGAAGACGGAGACATCCGTGTTGCTTTGATGTTTGCCAACAAGATCATGCTGGAAAACGGATGCGGTGTGATCACCGTGCCGCCTATGTATGACGATGACTTCAGGGCGCATCTGCGCGAACTGAACGTGACCGGTGATTCCGAGCCGTTCAAGAACTGGGTATTCAAATGCTGTCTGAGAGGAGAGCGGATGTTCTGAATATCCTGAACATCAAATGAAATAAACTTACCGGCACACAATGCCGGTTTTCATATGCATTCTTAAAGATATGCCGCTTAAGAAAGGGTCATAACTGTGTGACGGATGAAACATGATGACATATAATAGTGTTCATGATTCGAGGGAAAGAATATGAACAGATTTAGCAAAACATTACTTGCACTGACCATAGGGGTTTCTGTAAGTGCCTGCGCATCCGGCAGCACTGCCCCGGCAGGACAGGATGAGCCTGTCAAAACCAGACAGCCTGTTGATGTGTCCGATCTGGAAGGTGTAGACGCGGTAGTCGGAACAGATATCGTTTCTTATCTGACAGACGGCGCACTGAACAATGAAACGATATTGATGGATGAAGAAGGAACTGTCCTGACAGCTGATGAACTGTCATTTGAACTGGCATATCAGGCATATGACGCATTAAGCTATTACGCATATTATTACGGGACCAGACCTGAGTTCACAGACGATATGGGCGACGGAACAACGTTCGGCCAGTATATCGCAAAGATCGCGGCAGATACCGCACTGAATTATGCGGCGGCAGAAGTCATCGCAGATAAGGAAGGTCTGAAACTGCCTGCGGAATATCAGGCTGAAGTGGACAACGTATACGACAACAACGTCAGGTATTACGGTGAGAATGAGTGGAACAGCGCTGTAAGTGCAGGAACTTTATCCGAAGCTGATTTCACAGAAGAACAGAAACAGGAATGGATCAAAGAACACGGAACCAAAGCATTCAGGGACTACCTGCTTTACTTCGGAACGACCAGAGAAGCGTACGAGTCACTGGTAAAGAAAAACTATACTTACCTGACCGCACAGAAGCTGCTGTTCGCGGATGGCGGCAAATATGCTCTGACGGACGAGGTCAGGGCTGAAGAGACTGCGAAATATGTTGAAGACAACGGTGTTGTCTGGGCAAGGTGCATTCTCTTCTCCACAATGGAGGATACAGAAGATTCTGCTGTACAGGCAGAAGCACAGAAGGCTTATGAAGAACTGTCTGCCCTGACAGGCCAGGAATTGTCCGATAAGTTCACGGAACTGCAGCAGAAATATGACAAGAGCGGTTATACGGCAGGCGATGTCCAGATGTACACAAACACCGATTCACTGGTAGACGGTTATTACGAAGGCATTACCGTCCTGAAACCGGGAGAGATCGGGATCACCGACCGCACAGCATACGGTTACTTCATCCTTCTCAGGGAAGCAGATCAGCCTGAAGACCTTGAACAGACGATCACAGACAGCTATGCTTCAAACAAAATGAAGGAACTGACTGCACAGATCCTGGAAGAAAGCGGAGGCACATCAGAATCGATCCTTGAAAAGATCGATACCGCTTCCTACTATACAAAGCTGTTTGAACTGCAGGATCAGATCAATGCCGCAAAAGGAACAGCTGAAGGACAAAACTGATATCTGTTTATCATCAATAAGGCATATAAGGTATATATGGCAGTTCAAACGGACTGCCTTTTTCGTACGTATAATAATAAAAATCGAAAATCTATCCGACACTTCAGCGTGTCCGATTGTATTAATAGTGAAGGGAGGTCAGACAGGATGAAGGAAACTTTGCTGCGTACGGACAAAGAGATCACGGATATCTATATGCGTCACCGTCAGACTGTTTACCGGGTCTGCTATGCGTATATGAAAAATCCTGCTGACACAGAAGATGCAGTTCAGGATACATTCGTTCAGATGATCAGAAAAGGCCCGGTATTTGAAAATCAACAGCATGAGAAAGCATGGCTGATCCGGACAGCGAAAATGTCTGCCGAAATGCTTTGCGCTATTGGTGGCGCAGGCATGAGGACATTGATGATCATTATGAACTTCAGAGTCCTGACCATTCCGAAGCTGACAGCCTTATGCAGGCTGTTATGGCGCTCCCCGATAAATACAAGACAGTTGTTTATCTTTACTACTATGAAGGATACAGCAGCGCGGAGATCGCCGGAATGCTCGGCAGGCCGCAGTCAACGATCAGAAATTATATGCATGAAGCACGCAGGCTTCTGAAAGAAAGGTCGGGTGAAGACTTCGATGAAGAACGATAAACTGATCCGGTCATGGAATCAGATCGGGCCGGATGATTCCGCTGATGAACGCATGCTGTCCGGTATCCTGGAACAGAACCATCAATATATTCAGAAACAGGAGAACAGTTGGATGAAAAAGATATATATCCCGCGTATGGCGGCAGTGTTCACAATGCTTTGCATCTGCCTTGCCGGGACAGTCATGGTGTCCGCCGGCTCGCTGAAGGGATTCTTCCGCGATGTCACAAACCGGAACGGTGCAGTTACCGGAACCGTCTATGAAAATGCAGATCAGGAAATCAACGTCAGTGTTTTAGCGGAAGAAGGCGCGCTGCGTGTAGCGCTGCAGTGTCCGGATACTGTACCGTACAGCGAGATCGAAGAGTGGACGGTCACCGGATACAGGGTCATTGATCCTGCAGGAAATACCGTTATGGAAAATGAACCCGCGGAATGGTCTGAAGCAAATGACGACGCAGTAGAGATCATCATTCCTCTGACAATGCAGGAACAGGGCACGTACCGTCTTGAGATCACGGAATTCAAAGGACGCAAGAAAGCAGATCAGGACCTCCCGGTCAAAGGGCATTGGGAATGTACATTTGAATACTGAAACATGAAAAAAGAGCAGTTCATCAAGAGCTGCTCAATTTTGTTAATAGACCATTGCTTCCCAGACATTTCCGGAATGACCGATCGATATGATCGTTCCGAACGTACCGAGTACGCACGCTGCGTGTCCGGGTTCGTTCAGCCACCAGTTCAGGTTGGATTCAACGGAATTGCCGTAAGCGACCAGGATCTCCCAGACCATGGAACCGTGAGGTTCGCCGACCTGTGCCATGACCGTATGATACGGTGTTCCGTCAGGTCTTGTGTGGCTGAGGAAGTATGTGCATTCCTGTGCACGAATCGCGGAAGCAGTCATGCCTGCTTCACTTGCCAGCACATACGGGTACAGGCCATAGGCTGCACGTACCGCATTGATGGCTTCAAACATTGCATAAACGGAACCGTCATCGTTGATCATCAGTGTAGAGAGATCAACATTTTCACCCGGTGCGAGGACCGGTGTATATACCTCTACCTCCAGTGAGGCTGCGGCGGTATGGCCGTGCATATTTGTGACTGTATAGTTCACAGTATATGTTCCGTTGACCTGTGTATTGACATCACTGTCAACACTGAGTGCCGGCAGGATGCCGGAACCGGAACCGTCTGTGATCTCCGCAATATATTCAAGCGGATCAAATTCAGAATTCTTTTTTACTGACACTGTTTCCGATGTCAGCAGGATCGAAGGGTCGTCTGACAGGATGTTCCTGATCAGAACGGGTACGGACAGTGCTGTGCCGACGCCTGTATCATCGTTTACGAAGTCGATATTGACGACAACGGAATTCAGACCGGCAGATACCTGTGAGAACGGGCTTACACTGATGACTGTATTTTCTGCATCGTATTCATCGTAATACTGAGACAGAACTGCCTCCTTGATCGTTTCAAGCGGCTGTGTATCAGAGGATTCCAGTTCGATGACCTGGAGTTCTGTATTGCTGACGCTGAGCTCTTCAGCACTGATCACGGGTGTGCCCGCAAGCACATATGACAGTACCGGGATAAGCGTCAGTACTCTTTTTTTCGTACTTTTGTAAGTCATAATCGGGATTTTAGTGTTCCCGGAAAGAAAAAGCAAGCAAAATAATAATTTCATACAAAATTCCCATAATCATACCGCTTACATGCATTTTTCGGTATACTTGTGGGTATGAAAACAGTCATACAAAGAGTAAGCGAAGCATCTGTAACGATCGATGGAAGCGTACATGGTGCGATCGGAACGGGATTCATGATCCTTGTCGGCATCAGGGATGAAGACACCGAAGCGGATGTCAGAAAGATGGCAGACAAGATCATGAAGCTGAGAATATTTGAAGATGCGGCAGGCAAGATGAATCTGTCGCTGGCACAGGCAGGCGGTGCGATATTATCTATCTCACAGTTCACACTGTATGCCGACTGCAAAAAAGGAAACAGGCCTAGCTTTGATAAAGCAGGCAAACCGGAACACGCAAAAAAGATGTATCTGTATTTCAACGAATACATCAGGTCACAGGGATTCCGGGTGGAAGAAGGGATCTTCGGCGCAGAGATGAAAGTCCGTCTGCTGAATGACGGACCTGTAACGATCATGCTGGACAGCGATACACTATAGGAGGACGATATGGCAGTTGTTATTTACGGGAGTGAGTTATCCCGCAGACTGAAAGAAGAAATGAAGGAGGAGATCGCCGGTTATCTTTCAAAGGGCATGCGCGCGCCGCGGCTTGGTGTTATACTTGTCGGCGACAATCCTGCGTCTGTTTCCTATGTCAGGGGAAAGAAAAAAGCTGCCGAAGCAGTCGGGATCAGCCTGAAGCTGAACCACATGCCTGAGGATACTTCGCAGGATGAACTTGAACAGGCAATCACCGAACTGAATGATGACCCTGAAATCGACGGCATCCTGATCCAGCTGCCGCTGCCCAAAGGACACGGCCTGGATGAGACAAAGGCAATACAGCTTGTTGATCCGGGCAAGGATGTAGACGGTCTGCATCCTGTCAATGTCGGTCTGCTCCATTCCGGACTGGACGGATTTGTGCCGTGCACGCCGATCGGAATCATGCAGATCCTGCAGGAAATGGGCTGCGATCCGGACGGAAAGACAGCGGTCGTTGTCGGACGCTCCAAGCTTGTCGGAGCACCTGTCGCAAGGCTTCTGCAGAATGCCAACGCAACGGTGACCGTATGTCATTCACATACAAAGGATCTGAAAGCGACCTGCCGGAATGCCGATATTCTTGTTGCGGCGATCGGCAGACCGAAGTATTTCACAGCCGATTATATTAAAGAAGGTGCATATGTCGTGGATGTCGGCGTCAACAGACTGGAAGACGGGCATCTCTGCGGTGATGTGGACTTTGAAGCAGCTCAGAACATCGCCGGAGCGATCACGCCTGTTCCGAAAGGTGTCGGACCGATGACGATCTGTTCGCTGCTGTCAAACACACTGAAGGCATACAGGAGGAAACTATGATCGTACCTGAATATGGATTGGGTGATGTAGTTGAAATGAAAAAAGAACATCCTTGTCATAAGTCCAAATACTGGAATGTGATCAGGATGGGCGCTGATATAAAGATCAAATGTCAGGGATGCGGAGCAGTGATCATGTTCGAGCGTCATGAATTTGAGCGTAAACTGAAGCGTGTGATCGAACACGTCAGTGAAGATTGAAAGGAAGGTCTTTTATGGCTTTAACAGCAGGAATCGTAGGTCTGCCGAATGTCGGCAAATCCACATTGTTCAATGCGATTACGAACAGCCAGGTTCTGGCAGAGAACTATCCGTTCGCAACGATCGCGCCGAACGTCGGCGTTGTCGAAGTACCGGATGATCGCATGGACAATATCGTGGAACTGTTCCATCCGAAGCGTACGATCTACACAACATTTGAATTTACGGATATTGCGGGACTGGTAAAGGGTGCGTCCCGCGGTGAAGGTCTGGGAAACCAGTTCCTGTCTCACATCAGACAGACAGATGCGATCTGCCATGTCGTCAGATGCTTTGAGGATGATGATATCATGCACGTGGAAGGATCCGTTGATCCGATCCGTGATATTGACGAGATCAACCTGGAGCTTTGCATTGCGGACCTGGATACTGTGGAAAACAGGATCTCAAAGGTCCAGAGAAAAGCACAGACCAAGGAAAAGGATGCCGTACAGGAGTATGCCACGCTTGTAAAACTGAAGGATGCCCTGGTTGCCGGTACGCCGGTACGTCTGCTTGAACTGAATGATACAGACCGTGAATATCTGAAAAACTACGGACTGCTGACAGGCAAACCGGTCATTTATGTAGCAAACATGAGTGATGTTGAGATCAATGAACCGGAGTCCAACGAGTATTACGCAGCTGTGAAAAAGTTTGCGGATTCCGAAGGAAGCGAATGCATCGCGATCTGCGCGAAGATGGAAGAAGAGCTGGCAGGCCTTTCCAAAGAGGAAAAACGTGAGTTCCTCGATGAACTCGGGATCGAACGTTCCGGTCTGGACCAGATCATCCGTGCAGCGTATCATCTGCTTGGTCTGCGTACATTCTTTACGGTCGGTGAACCGGAATGCCGTGCCTGGACATTCCGTGAAGGAATGCTGGCACCGCAGTGCGCCGGCATCATCCATACTGACTTTGAGAAGGGTTTTATCCGTGCCGAGATTTACAGCTACGACGATCTGATGGAATACAAAACGGAAGCGTCCTTAAAGGAACACGGAAAGATCCGTCTGGAAGGAAAAGAATATCCGATGAAAGACGGGGATGTCGTATTCTTCCGCTTTAATGTATAAAGACATGATGCAGGTGTATTTCAACAACCCTGCAGATATACATGCTAGAATATA
>JAFOMZ010000085.1 GCA_017421125.1 Solobacterium sp. | reverse complement strand
GGGAGCCTCCGAAGGCAACGACCTGGGTCGCGAGCAGGAAGACGACCTGTCCGACAGTCGGCAGACCGAGGTCTGTACCGATGTTGATGCAGTTGTCGATGATCGTTCCGACGCCGTCGATATACAGGAAGAACGCGATCAGGAAGAACAGGACTTTTTTGTCTTCCGTACCGATCCTCTTCAGTGTATTGAAGATCTTGGAGAACACTTTGCGGATCGCGTGCTGTTCAGGTTCAACATAGTTGATCTGCTTATAATTCTTGATCAGGGGCATCGTGACTGCCAGCCACCATATTCCTGTTACAGCAAATCCGATGATGCGTCCGGCCTTCGGTGAGAACCACATCAGGTCTTCACTCAGGCCGCCGCTGAGGATGTAGGCGATCATGGCAAGAATGAACGGAATACAGGAACCGATATAGCCCCATGCATAGCCATAGGAGGATACCTGGTCCATGCGCTCATCCGTCGTAACGTCATTCAGCATACTGTCATAGAATGTGAGGGATGCCGAATAGAAAATTTTAGTAACAACATAGATCACGATGAAAGCGACCCAGCTTGTCGCGAAGCCGTTCAGGATGCATCCTGCCACGCCGCATGCGACTGCCGTGGTGAAGAAGATCTTCTTCATATCCTTGTGGTCAGCGATCGCGCCGCAGATCGGTCCGAGTACCGCAACGACTACGGTAACGACAGAGATGGAAATGGAATAATACGCTGTTGCCTGGTCAGAAGAGATCTGACCCGGAGCAGTTCCGATCGCCAGTGCTTTGAACCAGATCGGAATCAATGAGCACGCAAGCATCGTAAATGCGGAATTACCGACATCATACAAGACCCAGGCACGCTCGACCTTCGTCAAATTTTTAAACATATATTCTCCCGATAATAAGTGAATCCCTTGTAACCATTATCATACCGCATATTTGCGGCAATATTCATTTTACAGACGCAAATTAATGCTGAAAAATTCATGAAATACCGTCAGATGATCATAATTCCGTTCGCAACAGGACGCTCTTTGTCACTTCCCGTGACCGGATCACGGCCTGAAACCATAAGTTCTCTCCGGTTGTTCAGCAGGATCTGAGCTGAGCCTCCCCCGTCCAGATTGACTGCGTTGTACAGGCCGATGTCCTTTGCGATCATGCCGAGTTCCTTCAGCGATGCCCCGCAGCTTTCCTTTCCGGGTTCATATCCTGTTTTTCCGGCACCCTCTGCCCAGACAAAGACAGGCTTTCCCGAGCAGTCTGTCCCCAGCATGATCCGGGGTGCCCTGCTCTTTTCAAAGTCAAGCGGATACAGACATGGCGGAAAGACGACAGACTCCAGATGATAGATGTTGTAGAAACGGGAGATGAAACGGTCTGTCATCCTGCCGTTTACCATGACGCTGTTGCCTGCCTGTATGGCAAATATCACATCTTCAAGACCTTTGTACTCCACACGGTCTCCCGGGCGGATATCGGTCCTGTCTGTATGGATAACGAAGCCTGATGTCGGGATCACGGTATTGCCGCCGGGACGGACCGCAATGACCTTGTTTCCGATGATCACAACATCATTGCCTGCGGCAAACGGCGTGCGCCTGCGGAACGGTCTTTCATAGATCGTTCCCTTGATGCTGCAGGAAATATTTCTCAGATTGATCTGCCTGACGGATACATTTCCGTGTCTGTCCACGATCAGTGCTTCCCGGTCATACAGCGGAGGGTTCAGGATCTTTCCGTCCTTCACCATCAGTCCGACAGGCGTACCGAATACATCATACGGAGAATCCCCGTCCGGCACATCGAAGGTAAAAAAGGATGCGTTGACCTTCAGGGCCGCTTCCGGGCAGCAGTCACTCAGGAAGCCGGCATTCGTATAGGAAATGATGCGGCGGACAGGAAGCTTTCCCTTCTCGATCCTGAGAAAACCGCGTTCCTCAAGCAGCTTCAGGAACAGCTGTGAATCCGGAGCGTCATACTTCCTCATAAGCCTGATCCTGGCTGCCGTATGATTATCACTGATCCCAGGTACCGAAAACGGCAGCTCCATATCATCCGGGATATGAAACAGCACCAGCTCCCCGAAGATCATCGGAGCGACCCTGATCATCTGATCCCTGTATACATCGCACATCACCTGAAAGGCTTCCTTAGTGATAGCAGGTGTAATGAACTGCAGGCTGTTCCAGTTCTCTGCCCGGACGATCTGCACGCGCTGGAACTCCCCATTGCTGTACGTATATGTTCTGATCTCCGAATCTATCATGACTTCTTTCCGTGAAGCAGCTGTTCCGCTTTTTTACGGTCTTCCAGTGATTTCTTCATGGTGGACGTCATCTGCTTCAGCGCGCTGATCAGTGTCTGGTTCGTTTCATGGAACATGGCAGGTGACGCCTCGGTATCATAGGAATAGCCCATGGACAGCACGAGCCGCTGTTTCCACAGCGGGAACGCATTGACATTCAGCCTTCTCAGGTTCTCGGCCATCATCTCGTCGCTGTTCATGACAGTACGGATGTAGGAAGCAGTCTGGATCGGCAGCTGTCTGGTAACGCTGAGATCATAGAGCTTCCGCTCCAGTCTGGCACATGCGTCCTTGTAATCAGACGCAGCGATCACATCGATCTGCGAACCCGAATGCTTTGCCTGTTCTGCCAGTTCAGCAAGCGTTCCTCCCCGGGAACGGTTGATGCACAGTCTGCCGGCATAGATATACATATCGAATTCCTTGACCGTATCCAGACATGACTCGTAATGCTTTCTCAGCAGGTTCATATGCCTCAGCAGTGAACTGCGGTGCAGCTCCAGCCTTCTGGCTGTTTCGGTCGCCTGCAGCTCCACCTTGTCATACAATGCCTTCAGTGTCCTGTTCAGTTTATCCCTCTGATCAAAATCCTTTTCAAACTGCTCCAGCACTCCGATCAGTCTGCTGAGATCCTGCGAGATCTCTTCCAGGTCATGATCGGGAATGGAGCGGAGCGCGGAATCCGCGAAGGATGACACCTTCTTCTGGGCAGCTGAGCCGTACTGCAGGATCATCGTATTGTTCATGACATCGATGTCCGCAGAAAAAGCTTCTGCGTATGCCTTGTCAGCTTCCGTAAGTGTCTTCAGTCCGCCTGCAGTACCTTCCGTCTGCAGTGATAATTGTATTTCGCCCATAAGCAATGATCTCCACAACGGAATTATACTTGTTTTCTGCACGAAAGAAAAAGACCTTCCGCAATCGCGAAAGATCTTAAGAAAGCTTAACGGCTTTTATTCCTGCCAAGGAATGTATTGAACTTATCGGGTGTCCAGCCGGGCTTCACATCCTTCACAGCTTCTGCAGCAGTGATCTCAGCGTCGTCGTGGTCGATGTCGATCAGGACATATCTGTCATTGCCCATGCCGAGTTCCTTCATATAGGAAAGCTGTCTCAGGCCGTGTCTTGTTTCGACACGTTCGATCATGGTCTTTCCGCCGCCGTCCGGCAGGTTGTAGATCAGGTCTACGCAGGCATTGTCCAGTGCCAGTATATCAAAGGAAGCCAGGATACCGATATCCGGTGTGACGACAGGTTCTGCGTCAGGTCCTTCACAGTCACAGGATACGGACATGTTGCGCATGACATTGATGAATGATACATGTCCTGCGAAATGATCGATCGTTGCCTTTGTGGATTCCGTCATGCGCTCCATGAACTCTTCTTTGGCAATATCCCACATATCCGGCTGTCCGGGTGTCGTATGGATCTCCTTCTTGCCGATCCG
>JAFOMZ010000084.1 GCA_017421125.1 Solobacterium sp. | reverse complement strand
CTGTTTACCATACTGTTCCGCTTCATGGGCCTGCCCGAGGAGCGTGCCCGTTTCCAGGTCACATCACTGCTGACGGGATGCGGCTTTACCACCAGGGAAAGCGAGTTCTTCATCTCGTCACGCAGCAGAAGAAGACTTGCAAGGATTACGATGCTGTTCGGATATGTGTTCAACATCACGATCGTTTCTTCATTTATCAACCTGTTCCTGTCATTTCAGGGGCAGCACGCTGTTGACTATTTCATCGGTCTGCTGATCCCTCTGGCTTCCGTCGGCCTGATCTTCGCTATCATACGCACGCCTTCGATGCGAAATTGGATCGAGTCTGTTCTATCCGGAGTTGCCGGACGCTTTGTAAAGCGGAAAGACTGCAATACGATCCTTCTGATGGACTATATCGGGAAGGATTCGATCGCGCAGATAACACTCAGACAGATACCGGAAGCCTATAACGGCATCCCGCTGTCAAAGACCAACCTGAAATCAGAACTGAACCTGCTGGTAATGCTGGTGGAACATCCCAGCAGAAAAACAGAGCCGGTCAGCGCCGATACTGTCTTCCAGGTCGGTGATAAACTGACGATGTTTGGAAGCTACGCCGCTATGCGTAAAGCCTTCCATGCCGAAGAGGATTTCAACGAATAATACACAGCATTCAAAAAAGTGACTTAAGCTTCACGGCCTGAGTCACTTTATTCATTTCATTGCGATAAACTGTTTACTTTCCTTCCGCAGCCATTTCGTCCCTGACTTCCTTGAAGCACTGAACAGCGAATTCAAGGTCTTCTTTTGTATGCGCTGCGCTTACCTGGGTGCGGATCCTTGCCTTGCCCTTCGGTACGACAGGATAGGAGAAAGCAACAACATAGACGCCCTTCTCTACCATGCGTCTGGCAAATTCAGCTGTCTTCACCTCATCATACAGCATGACCGGTACACAGGGATGCGTTCCCGGGATCACGTCAAATCCTGCATCCACAAGGTTCCTGCGGTAGTCTTTTGTGATCTCTTCGAGATGGTCTCTTAATTCCGTGCTCTCAGCCAGCATGTCGAACAGCTCGATCGAAGCACCTGCAATCGCCGGTGCCAGAGAATTCGAGAACAGGTAAGGTCTGCTTCTCTGTCTGAGCAGGTCGATGATCTCTTTGCGGCCGGATGTATAGCCTCCGGATGCGCCGCCCAGCGCTTTTCCGAGCGTTCCGGTAATGATGTCGACTCTTCCCTCAACACCATTGTATTCGGCAGTTCCTCTGCCTTTCTTTCCGACAAAGCCTACGGCATGGGAATCATCCACCATGACCAGGGCATTGTATTGATCAGCCAGGTCACAGATACCTTTAAGGTTGCAGATGATGCCGTCCATGGAGAAGACGCCGTCTGTTGCGATCAGCTTGATGCGGGCACCTTCCGCATCTGCCGCTTTCAGTTTCTCTTCCAGATCTTCCATGTCATTGTTCTTATAACGGTATCTCTTTGCCTTGCACAGGCGGACACCGTCAATGATCGAGGCATGGTTCAGTTCATCACTGAT
>JAFOMZ010000083.1 GCA_017421125.1 Solobacterium sp. | reverse complement strand
GGTGACCACTCCAATCTGACCGGTGAACTCTGGAACAGATTTTACGGACGTATCCTATGCCCGGCAGAATGCTGTGAAGAGCTTGCAAAGGTATTCGACATCCCTTATGCAGCGATCTATCCGCTGTATCCGGGAAACACATACTGCTTCGATGACTTTACATTAAAGAAATATCCCGGTGCGCATGACAACCGTTCCTTCCGTGAAGGACGTTTCCGCAGACCGGGTGACCCGTCAAATCTCTACGCAGGCTGCGAAGGCTTCGGTATCCCGTGCCCGAACAGACTTGGTCCCCTGGGTCAATGTTCAACCTGAACTTCATGATCGAAACACAGCAGAACTTCAAGATCGATTTCTCTGCCGGCCGTGACTATGAAGAACATGTACAGCACATGAAAGAAGAAAAACCGAACCTGATGCTGAGACACCGCATCCGCAGCTACACACCGGAATACTGCGCCAAGCAGATCCTTGATATGGGTGTCCAGCTTATGATGCCTCTGCATCACAACAATGCCCGTGCTTTCGGAGAAGACCTGAACGTTTACTTCAAAAAGGTCAATGAGATCCTTACGGAAAAAGGAAGTCCCGCAAGGGCATTCAATCCGGAACCTTATAAATGGTATACGATCAATCTGTCAATACTCGCAGAATAAGCGGTGTCTGACCGGACAAACATAGAGGCTGCAGTCAGCAGGATACTGATGATCATTCATCACCTGTCCTGAGGCTGTGCCTCTTTTTGTGTCCTGCAGTCATGCATGCCCGTCAGTGAATGCTCATATGTTATACTGGAATCAGAGAAACACGGAGGCATCAGATCATGCAGAAAATTGATTTCCCGGACATCACAATCCCGATCCAGGGACTTGATGATGTGATTCTGCCGGACATGGTCAGGATACGGCAGAAGTTCAGCTCCGACAGGATCACGGATATTCCCGGTCATCTGAAAAAAGAATTCGAAGGACAAGATTATGCCGCGCTTGTAAGCGGAAAACGGATCGCTGTTACTGTCGGCAGCAGGGGGATCCCCGATAATGCGGTGATCGTCAGAACGATCTGTGAACAGCTGAAAGAATGGGGAGCCAGTCCTTTCATCGTGCCTGCCATGGGCAGCCATGGCGGCGGCACAGCGGAAGGCAATCTGGAGATCCTGGAAGGATACGGCATTACGGAAGAAAACATCGGTGTCCCGGTATGCGCTTCCATGGATGTCGTACAGATCGGAACGCTGGATGATGAGGCAGAAACACCTGTTTACTGCGACCGGCTTGCATATGAAGCAGACGGGATCGTCGTATACAACAAGGTCAAGCCGCATACGGATTTCAAAGGAGAACATGAGAGCGGTCTTCTGAAAATGATGGCGATCGGTCTGGCAAAGCATAAAGGATGCTCACAGCTGCATAAACGCGGATTCGATACGTTTGCCCAAAACATTCCCAAGGCTGCGGAAGTGTTCCTGCAGAAGATGAATGTCGTCTTTGCGGTTGGCGTTGTGCAGAATGCGTATGACCGGATCTCCGACCTGAAAGTATATCCGCATGATGAGATCATTGCCGGGGATGCGGAACTCCTGAGGATCGCAAAGGAACGTTTCCCGCGCTTCCGCTTTGATGATATCGACGTACTGGTCATTGACCGCATCGGCAAGGATATTTCCGGAGAAGGCGCAGACCCGAATGTGACCGGCAGGGGTTTCATGCCGTATTTCAAGGACGACTTCCATACAAAGAGACTGTTCATCCGCGGACTGAGCGAAGGGAGCCATCACAATGCATGCGGACTTGGCCTTGCGGACATCACTACCCGCAGATGCCTGAATTCCGTAGACTGGGAAAGCACCTGGGTAAATGTCACGACCAACCTGATGATCGACGGGGGAAAGATCCCGTTCTATATGAACAATGACTATGACGCGCTGCGCACAGCCTTGCGGACATGCCCGCGCATCGACTATGCAAAGGCAAGGATCGCCAGGATCCGGGATACCTTATCTCTGAATGAGTTCGAAGTGTCAGAGGCACTGGCTGAATCATTGAAGAATGTACCGGACATTGAATTCCTGAGTGAGCCTTATCCTCTGCAGTTTGATGAAGAAGGCTTCCTGGAAGATCTTTCCTAAGGTGAGCATGATGAAAACAAAGCTTCTGATCGTCGCTGACGATCTGACCGGTACACTGGATACCGGCGTGCAGTTTGTCAAACAGGGAGTCACCGTCTCTGTCGTCATCGATCCGGAATCTCTGTCCGGAACCATCATGACAGACTGCGAAGTACTGGCTGTCAACAGCAATTCCCGTCACCTGTCTCACGGACAGGCATATGATGCCGTATACCGGATCGTATCCCTGGGAAAACAGGCAGGGATCCCGTATGTCTATAAAAAGACCGACTCCGTACTGAGAGGAAATATCGGCGCGGAACTGAGCGCAGCCCTGCAGGCATCAGGAGAGCACTGTCTTTCCTTTGTGCCTTCCTATCCGGCAATGAACCGCATCACAAAAAACGGTATCCACTATATCGACGGTGTTCCGGTATCCGAAAGCATCCTTGGGCATGACCCGTATAATCCGGTCACTGAATCAGATGTTGTAAAACTGATCAGACAGCAGACAGATGTACATGTACAAAGGATGGGTGAACATATTGATGGAGGCATCGTCATCGTGGACGGAGCGTCAGATGAAGAACTGCATTCCGCGGGAGTACAGCTGAAGCAGGCAGGTATGCTGAATGTCAGCGCAGGCTGTGCCGGGTTTGCAAAATATCTGCCGGAACTGCTGGAACTGAAAACAGCGGATATCCCGGAAGTACCGGACCCGGGAGACCGCCTGCTGGTCATATCAGGAAGCCTGAATCCCGTCACAAAACTCCTGCTGGATGAAGCTGAAGCCTCAGGTTTCCGGAGGATCCATCTGAGCCTTGAACAGAAAACAGATGCACAGCACGCACAGCTTCCTGAACTCAGTGAACCATGGGTGATCCTGGACTCAATGGACCGCAATGAAAGTATTTCCGTGAATACTGAGGAAAACAAAGAATTCATCCGCAGTACGATCTCTGACAATATCGGCATCCTGGTCTCCGGTATGCTTGAAAAATACGATGGTACGTTCATGATCATCGGCGGCGATACCCTGCTGGCATGCTTGAAACAGCTGGCATGCACGTCAATGAAAATGATCACGGAAGTGTTCCCCGGTGTCGTGCTTTCACAGATCACCGTAAACGGAACAGCGCATCTTCTTATCAGCAAATCCGGCGGATTCGGAACAGAAACACTGCTGAAAG
>JAFOMZ010000005.1 GCA_017421125.1 Solobacterium sp. | reverse complement strand
TTAGCGAGTTTTTTGTGCCATGAAAATGAATATAACTGCATAAAAATGAAAATAAAATACATATGAATTCTGCGAAAGATTAATTTTATGCATTAAAGTACTACAAACGTAAACCAATATGGTATAATTCATCCAGTAAAGAGAGAGGTTAAGACTATGAGCGTTGGAAATGCAACTATGAAAACCAAGATATTAGCCGGCGTAGCAGGTGTTCTCCTTGTGGCATTGGGAGTTACCGGCGGTTATCTTTTACTGTCGAAGGATAAAACAGTTACCGTTCCTGATTTTACAGATCAGACTCGTACGGATGTCCTGAATTGGGCTGATGAAAATAAAGTTTCGGACGAGCAGCTTACATTTGACTATAAATATGATGAGGAAAAGGATAAGGATGCAGTCCTGTCACAGAGCATCAATCCGGATACCAAATTACAGGAAGGCGATGTCCTGAACGTCACCTTATCTGACGGTGCTGATCCTGAAACAATGTTCATTCTTCCTGATTTCAGCGGACAGACAAAAGAGCAGGTTGAAGCCTGGTTCAAAGAACACAAATTCACTGGCGTCAGCTATCAGGACAAAACAGATACAAGTGTTCCTGAAGGTACATTCGTTTCAATCAATCCTCTTGAAGGAAAAACTGTAAGACGCAAGGATACGATCATTGTTACTCTGTCTACCGGCGGAAATAACGGAACAGCAAATGTAACTCCGAACCCGGATTCTTCTTCCGCAGACGGTAAGATCACGATCCCGGATTTCTCACAGTATACATATGCACAGGCTTACCAGTGGGGCAGCACGACAAACGTCAAAATGAGTTTCCTTTGGGAAACAAGCAAGACACAGGAAGCTAACACATTTATCCGTCAGAATCCTGCAGCAGGTACAAAGGTCAATCCCGGTGATGCTGTTACGGCTACATATGTTTCCGGTTATCCTGTAACTCTTGTAAATTTTGTAGGCAAGACAAAGAAGGATGCTGAATCCTGGTGCAATACAAATAAACTGAACCCTGTATTCGTCGACGTATATGCTGCTGCAGATGCAGGTAAGATCGTCAGTATGAATCCTTCAGCAGGTATCGTTCCTGAAACAGCTACGATCACATTCGGTGTATCCGCAGGATATGTTCCGATCAATGACTTCACTGGAAAAACACAGGATGAAGCTCTTGCTTATATCGCAGATATCAATGCAAAATACAGTGCTTCAGCCGGAATCAAATATGTTCTGAATGGTGAAAAGAGCACACAGCCGATCGGTACAGTTCTTCACCAGTATACAAACGGCGTTGAGCAGAAGGGTAAAGTCTACTGCGCTCCCGGCAGCACGATCTCACTGACAGTATCCGGCGGTGTAACAGTTCCTGATATGGCTGGACAGTCTGAAGAAGCATTCCTTGCGAAGCTTGCTCAGCTGAACCTCGGCCCTGGTACAAGAAATGAAGAGTATTCTGATACAGTTCCTGCAGGAATTCTGATCTGGAACGAAACAGGTTCAAAGAATCTGTATGACAAAGTAGCGTACACGATCTCGATCGGTGTTATGTGGGACGGAAGTCAGAACCAGGTTCAGCCGACACCTGAGGCAACTCCTGAATCAACACCTGCTGCTACAGAAGAAACATCATCAACTGATACTTCAGATGAATCATCTGAAGGCTGAACGCTCACATTAATATGAATAAAAGTCTGACTATGTCCCGGTGATCAAAGACCGGAACGGTCAGACTTTTTTTGATGATCAGAACTGCGGTTGGCCTTTGCAGTATGTCTGGATGACTTCATATCTGTCATCGAGGACTGCGAGATCAGCATCGTATCCTGTTTTTATCTTCCCGATATGATCATTGACACCCAACAGGGTGGCAGGATTGATCGTGCAGGAATTGACTGCTGCGTCGAAAGGTACCAGTGCGCGTTCGACAAGATTTCTGAGACCTTCGTTTGTTTTCATTGTGCTTCCGGCAAGATTCTTTTCGACGACCAGATGCGCACTGCCATCAGGATAGATCTCCACTTCATGATTGGCAAACATGAATCTGTCGCCGGGTTTGAATCCTTTACACATTAGTGAATCGGAGATCATGATCGCTTTATCTTTCGGCTTACAGCGGAAGAACAGGTTCAATGCTTCGGGAGTGCAATGATTGCAGTCGCATATGATTTCAGCATACATATCATCCAGTCTCAATGCTGCACCTACCATATTATTGTTTCTGTGCGTGAAACCGGACATACCGTTAAATGTATGTGTGAAACTCTTTGCACCGTTTGCGGCAGCTAAACATGCTGTGTCAAATGATGCACCGCTATGGCCAAGCGATACGATTACGCCATTGGCAGCGCAGTACTTAGTCAGTGCAAAATCCGTATCATGTTCGGGAGCAAGCGTTATGATGCGGATCAGGCCTTCAGCAGCCTCCTGATATTCTTTAAACTCATCCACTGATGCTTTAGCAATTGCTTCAGGCGGTTGGGCACCTCGATAAGTCATATCCAGATATGGACCCTCGAAATGAATACCGAGAATGTCAGCGCCTTTAGTATGCTGCTTCTTGATCGCTGCGACGTTTTTTAAACCGACTTTCAGCTGCGACTTACTGTCGGTAACAGTAGTCGGCAGAAATGACGTCACACCATCATGGGTGATATGTTCCTTCCAGTATTTCAAGCCATCCGGATCACCGGTATTGGTATCAAAGCCAAACGCACCATGTGTATGGATGTCAATGAATCCGGGCAGAATCATATTGCTGCCGTAATCAATGTCAGCTTCTGATTCATAAGGAAGTATTGCAGAAATCCTGGAGTCTGTGATCTGTACAACTGCCCGCAAAAAACGATCGCTGCACCAAACTTTTTCACTCTTGATCAACATAAAAGTAAATCTCCTACTAATATTATTTTACTACCAGGAAATGACTTTTATACGGAAAACCTCTGTCACAGGCTGTGATCGAACACATTTCCGCTAGAACAAGATTCCTGCTTCACAGACAGATAACTGCATTGCGTCCGGCAATGCCCGTCAGAGCTGTCTCCGCAGGCTTGAGAATCAACGACTGACCGATTCCGACGTGGCCTCACCGTATGGTCAGTCTGTTATCTGTTTACGGAATGTTGAAGAACGTAAACTCATTGTAGAGAACTGTTGCAGTAGAATATATCATGCTGCAGGGTAAGTATTGGTTTTACTTGATACAAAAGTTCTTTATACTTATCATTCAGCTCACAGTTTGGTTTTCTTCAGGAAGCTGAAAGGGTACGAAGACTTTTGTATTGGTAAAGATGCAGTCATTTATGATACTTCCAGGTATGGTATGAACTGGTGGTACGGATATTAGTATCTGATCTATGCATGCTCTTAGTAACTGTCTGTCTATTAATAACTTTATCTCGATTTCTTCATAGCTGTCTGTCATCCGGACAGAAATATATTTACACTGCTTTGAAATTTCATCTTTTGGTCCTCCTTTCTAATACTGCAGAAGTATCATCGTGCTTTTATGCCCGACACTTAAATATACGGCAGAGTATTATGGTGCTCCACTCAAAACTTTTAAAATTTTTTTGTCCCGGAACTTAATGAACTTACCTGCTCGCATAATGATAAAAGAGGAATTCTGCCGCAAATAACGTATAGTTCAACAGGAGGAAACTATGCGTAAAATGAACGAAATGCCGAAAACCGAACAGCCGCGTGAAAAAGCGGTCATGTACGGGATCACGGCTTTATCTAATGTAGAACTGCTCGCAATTATGTTAAGAACCGGTACAAAGGACAAGAATGTACTGGACTGTGCTTCAGAGCTTTTGGACAGATCTGGGGGTCTTTCCGGTCTGCCCAGATTGTCACTTGGTGACTTGTGCGCTGTCAGCGGGATCTCTAAAGTCAAGGCTGTTCAGCTTCAGGCATGCTTTGAACTGGTTCAAAGGATCAGTGCTGAAGAGCTTGCGGTAGAGAATATTACAGAACATCCGGAAAAATTCGAGGCATGGCTCAGGATCAGACTGGGCGGAAAAATGCAGGAAGAACTGCTCGTTATTTATCTGAACAGGGCTAAACAGATCCTGGGCATGGATACAGTCTTCCGCGGAACGCTGGACTCTGCTGCTGTTTCTCCAAGAGAGGTGTTCCGTAATGCTTTATCAAGACATGCGCGATATCTGATCCTTGTACACAATCACCCCAGCGGTTCACTTAAACCAAGCTCACAGGATATCAATTTTACTTCAAGAATGATCGAAGCAGGGAATACGATGGGAATCGATATCATGGATCATCTGATCGTTTCCCAAAACGGAATTTCCAGTATTTTAGCATGTCATCAATTCTGCAGTGACTGATCAGTGTTAAAATAGGATATCATACATGTCACCATTCTTAAGATACGCCTTGATGCATACGGGAAGATCACGGACAAATATGATATACTTTACTGCAGGTACGCAATATGAAAAGAATACTCAGACTGATTGTTTGTTCAATATTAATATGCTTTACACTGAGCGGATGTACGATGATACGTTCACAGGTAGCTTATACAGTCTATCCGGTCGGTTTTCTTCTGCAGAGACTGGCGGGGGATACGATCACTGCCAAGTCTGTTCAAAGCGATGAGATCGTACAGAGGGCTCAGCTCCGTGAAGACTACGAGGAGATCCTGAGTGACTCACAGGTCTTTATGCACATTGGTCATCTGGAGCCTTATCTGACAGTCTACAGTTCCGAGATCAATCAGCTTGCAAACGAACAGCTTGATCTCTCAACACTGAATGCTGTATATGATTTCCAGCGTTATACTCAGGTCATTGCGGACGGTGAGATCACATATGTTGAATCTCCGTACTATCGCGGAGAAGAATTTCAGATGATCGATACGGATATACAGGACCTTTATCTCTGGACGGATCCGATCGCTATGCTGAGTATGGCCAAAGATATCAGGGACTGGCTGATCGCTACATATCCGGATGAGAAGTCGAATTATGAAGTGAACTTTACCCGTTTGGAAACAGACCTGATCAATCTCGATGCACAATATCAGGCGCTTGCGACAGCCAATGAGAAAAATGATAAGGTGATCCGGTTTGTATCCATGACTGCCAGTTTCGGCAACTGGCAGAAAACATATGGTTTCCAGGTGTACCCGGTCGTTCTGTCAAAGTACGGTGTTCTGCCCAATGCCAGACAGTTAGAACTGATCGAGGAACGTATTCGGACGGATGGTGTGAAATATATCGTTTATGAACCGAATATGACTGATGATATGGTTTCATTGTTCAACAGGATCGAAGATGATCTCGGGCTGCGCAGAGTCGAGCTCAGTAATCTTTCTTCCCTGACCGGCTCAGAAACCGGTAAGGACTATCTGTCCATTATGTATGAAAACCTTAATGCACTGGAAACGATGACCGAGGACAGAATTACATCAGATGCTGCTGCAACAGTTGAAGCAGACGCAGCTGAAGAATTAACGACTGAAGAGTCATCGGAAGAAACAACCGATTAACATCGAAGAAGGCAGATGCCTTCTTTCAGTCTTACAGGAAACGGAGTATTTATGAAAAAATTATTGCTGGTAGATGGAAACTCAATGCTGTTCAGAGCATACTATGCAACAGCTTACGGACAGAAGATGACCAGTCCGCAGGGAATGCCGACCAATGCTGTTTTCGGCTTTGCCAACATGATGCAGAAAGCACTGGATCTGACGGATCCTGATGCTGTTCTTGTTGCGTTTGATGCCGGGAAACATACATTCCGTCATGACCTGTATGCAGACTATAAAGGCGGCAGAAAACCGGCACCGGATGATCTGGTGCCGCAGTTCCAGATGGTGCGTGATTATCTGGACGGTTATCATATCCGCTGGGTGGAACGTCAGGACATTGAAGCAGATGACCTGATCGGTACGATGTCACGTCATTCCGAAGGATATGATACGGTCATTCTTACCAGTGATCATGACCTTCTTCAGCTGATCGCACCGGATACCGTAGTCATGCTGATGAAGAAAGGCCTGACTGAGATGGAGATCATGGATGAGGCCGCTTTGAAGGAACAGATGGGAATCGTGCCAAAGCAGATCATCGATATGAAAGGGCTGATGGGAGATCACTCTGATAATATACCGGGTATTCCGGGAGTCGGTGAGAAAACAGCCCTCAAACTTCTGAGTGAATACGGAAGTGTAGAAGAAGTGATCGCGCATGGTGATGAGATCAAGGGCGCGCTTGGAAAGAAGGTCCGTGAAGGAAAGGACAGTGCTGAGCTGAGCAAGATCCTGGCAACGATCAAAACAGATGTGAAGCTTGATTTCCAGGTTGAGGACTGTAAGTTTGAACCTGATTATAATTCACTCGTCAGATTCTTTGAAAGTCTGAATATGCGTTCTTTGATCAGAAAATATGAAACGCAGCTGACCGATACTCAGATTACTGAAGAGCCGGAACCGGAAAAAGTGATGGGCCAGATCGTTCATAAACTTCCTGCAGAAATGATGCAGGATGCCCTGTGTATCTGGCTGGACAGCCGTGATGAATCATTCCTGACGGCAGAAATATCAGGTATGGGATTCTGTCTGAACGGTAATGCGGTATATATGAATATTGATGACATCCGCAATGATCATGATCTGCTTTCCTGGCTAAGCGGAACGCATAAATTGATCGGATACGATGTCAAGCGCGCACTCCATATTTTGAAACGTGCGGACATAGACGTATGTTTTTCAGATGATGCCATGATCAGCGGATTCCTCTCGGATTCCACATTGACATCAACAGATAAGATCATGAACGCTTTCGGATGTACGACAAGTGAGTCCTATGAGAATATTTACGGTACTGCTGCAAGACCGAAGCTTGCTTCAGAAGAAGATCGTGCGATGTACTGTACACAGATGGCAGCCAATATCGAAACGATATTCCGTCAGTCTCAGGAAAAACTTGAGACATACCGGATGATGTCTCTTTACAAAGATCTTGAGATGCCGCTGCTTTATGTATTAAAGGATATGGAGGATATCGGAGTCAGATGTGAACTGCCGGTATTGAATGAGATCGCAGATGATCTGAAAACGAGGATTGCTTCCATCAGCAATGAGATCTATGATCTGGCAGGTCATTTGTTCAACCTGAACAGTCCGAAACAGCTGGCAGAAGTACTTTATGATGAACTGAGTCTTCCTTCGGGTAAAAAGAGAAGTACATCAGCAGATGTGCTGGAACAGTTTGCCGGAATGCATCCGATCATCACACTTATCCTGGATTACAGGAAGCTTCAGAAGATATATAGTACTTATGCCGAAGGGCTTCAGAAATATATCCAGAAGGACGGCAGGATCCATACACTTTATAACCAGTGTGTTACTCAGACAGGACGTCTGTCTTCCAGTGAGCCGAATCTGCAGAACATCAGTGTCCGTGATGAAGAGGGAAAGGTGATCCGCAGGGCATTCATGCCTGATGAAGGATGTGTACTGATCTCAAGTGACTATCATCAGATCGAACTGCGTATGCTGGCAGATATGGCTGATGAAACGAGTCTGATCGAAGCCTTTAATGAAGGAATCGATATCCATACAAAGACAGCCATGGACGTATTTGGTGTCGGTCTGAATGAAGTGACTTCCGAAATGCGCAGAAGGGCTAAAACGGTGAACTTTGGTATTGTTTATGGTATCAGTGACTTTGGCCTCTCACAGCAGCTGAATATTACCCGCAGGGAAGCTGCAGAGTTTATTGAACAGTATTATAGAAGTTATCCGAAGATCAGGACTTACATGAATTCCATCGTTGAATTCTGTGAAAAAAACGGATATGTCGAAACATTGATGGGAAGACGCCGTGAAATACCCGAGATCAGGGATAAAAACAGGCAGGTCCGTGAATTCGGACGCAGGGCAGCCATGAATGCACCGATCCAGGGCTCGGCTGCAGACCTGATCAAGCAGGCAATGATCGATATTGCCCGCAGAATGAAGGAGGCAGGTGTGCGTTCCAGAATGATCCTCCAGGTACACGATGAACTGATCTTCAATGTGCCGGAAGATGAGATCGATCAGATGACAAAACTGATTGAAGACGGTATGACACAGGCAATGAAGCTGAAAGTACCTCTGACTGTTGAATGCTCAGTCGGCAGGAACTGGTACGAGGCAAAATAATGCCGGAACTGCCTGAAGTAGAAACAGTGCTGCGCACACTGGAAAGCAGGATCGCATCACTTGAGATCACCGGTATCACGGTCAGATGGCCGGGCGTGATCACAGGTGACATAGAAGAATTCTGTTCACGGCTCATGCATCAGCATTTCAATGGTTTCATGAGAAGGGGAAAGTATCTGCTCTTTGTCATGGATGACTGTATCCTTGAAAGTCATCTGCGCATGGAAGGAAAATACTATATACAGCGGCCTGATGAACCTCTTCAGAAGCATGCGCATATCTGTTTTGACCTCAGTGATGGGAATCAGCTCAGATATCACGATACACGTAAGTTCGGCAGAATGCGGATCCTGCCTTTGGATACTGATCTTTCAGCATTTCATGATCTGGGACCTGAACCATTTGATGAAGCATTCAGCCCGGAATATATCCATGCTTACAGAAAGAACAGGAACACCCCGATGAAAAGTCTTCTGCTGGATCAGAATTTTACGGCAGGCATCGGAAACATCTATGCGGATGAGATCCTGTTTGCATGCGGGATCAGACCGGGAAGAAACTGCCGGAGGATCACCAGGAACGATGAACAGCATCTGGTCACTGAAACACGCAGGATCCTGCAGGAAGCGATCGCAGCAGGAGGAACGACGATCCGCTCATATACTTCATCGCTTGGCGTGACAGGACTGTTCCAGCTGGACTGTATGGTACATACCATGAAGACATGCAAAGTATGCGGAAGTGAGATCAAAGTGAAACGGATTGGCGGACGGAGCAGTTATTACTGCCCTGTATGCCAGAAATAGGAGTCTGATATGAAAAAAATCGGTATCACGGGAACGATTGGAAGCGGAAAAACGACTGTGTCCATTCTGCTCAGAAGAAGGCATCTGCCCGTATTTGATGCGGACGGCTATACAAGGATCTGCTATCACAGGACACATCCTGCTGCAGAACGTATGATCGAGGAATTCGGTGAAGGGATTCTGGATGAATACGGAGAGATCAGCAGGAAAACGCTGGCTGATATCATTTTCCATGATGAGGAGAAGCGGCTTCTGCTCAACAGCATCATCCATCCTTTTGTACTTGAAGGACTGAACCGGTTCTTTGAGAACCACAGTTCTGAAGATCTGGTATTCGCAGAGATCCCGCTGCTGTATGAGGTTGGGTGGGATAAGTACTTTGACATCTGCTGTGTCGTCTCCTGTGATGATGAGATAGCAGTACAGAGATTGATAGAAGACCGCGGCATGAGCGAAGAAGACGCACGGCTGCGGATCGCCTCACAGCTTGACCGGATTGAAAAGATCGAGCGGGCAGATGAAGTGATATATAATAATGGTACGGTCAAAGATCTGGATCATTGTGTTGCGATCTGGGTCAGAGAATTGAAAAAAAGGTAGTTAGGTATGGAATTAAAGGGCAAAGACATTTACAGGGTCATCTGTGCTGATTCGGTCAGCGCCGATTTTCTCACGTCTCTGATGAGTCTGTATCAGCCCCTGACCGGATCGCTTGCGATATCACTTTATCTGACACTGTATACCGAAGGCAGAAGACAGCGTTCACAAGAGACGCACCACAGGCTCAGTGTACTGATGAATCAGAGTATCGATGAAATTGAACGGGCGCGGATCAAGCTGGAAGAACATCTGCTGTTAAGGACATATGTTCAGACAGCAGATGACAGAAATCAATACCTGTATCTGCTCAACCAGCCGATGAGTCCTGCAGTATTCCTTGACAGCGGTGAAATGAAATCCGAACTGACAAGGATCCTCGGCAGCAAGCAGACTGAACTGACCATGAATAAGTTCATGACAGGATATGTCTCGACAGCCGGTTACCGGGATATCACAAGACCGGTGGTCAGATATACGGAAAAAGGAACCTACAATACTGAGGACAGCGGCAGCCGTATACAGCCGCGATATCATTTTACTGATGATGTCAGCATCAATTTTGATTATGAGCATTTCTTCTCCATCACATCCACGCTCGTTTTTCCGGTCGAACTGAGAACGGAAGAGAATCTCCGCCTGATCGGAAAGCTGGCAACGATCTATGGCCTGACGCCGGAACGCATGCGTCAGCTGACAGGCAGCTGTGTCAATATCGGCAGAAATGAATTTGATGCGGCAAAACTGAAACTGATGGCAGAAAAGTCCAGTCCAGAGATCGTTCAGACGGATGATCCGTATAAACTGCCTCCTGTATCATTCCTGCAGTCTAAGCAGAACGGAAGGGATGTGTCATTGGCTGACCGGAAGATCCTGGAGTATCTGAGCGATAAGATGAATTTCAGCGTTGAAGTTGTCAACATCATGATCGAATATATTCTTTCCGTGTCATCCAACAGGCTGGTACCGAAGTTTGTTGAAATGGTTGCCGGTGAGTGGGCAAGGGACAACGTTAAAACAAGAGAAGACGCGATCGCCGAAACAAAGAAAAAGAAAGGCTCCGATTACCGCAGAAAGCAGTCTGTTCCGCAGTACATGCTGGAAGAAGAACAGAAGGAAGAGACAGCCGGTACAGATACGGATATCAATGAAGTCAGGGAAATGCTGAAAAGGATGGGTAAAGTCTGATGCTGAAACCGATATATATGCAGAATACAGCCGGTGATCTGGAAGGGGAACGCCAGAAACTGATTCATGATCTTTCTGCTGATCACAGTGTTATTGATACACTGAACAGACTGCAGATCCCTTTGGAAGAGATCAGCAGGCATCCGTATCAGATCAAACGCTACCTGGATGATATTGCCAGATGCAGCGGATGTACATCACTCAGCATGTGCAGGCGTCAGCAGAAGGGATATCGTCCTTCACTCAGCTATGACGGGATCCTGACAAATGCTGTCACAGCATGTGAATTTGAGGTACAGCGCAGTATCAACGAAGCGCACCTGAAGAATTACCTGATCTGTGACCTGAGCGATGAAATGAAGCAGGTGAGTTTTGAGTCGATCAGTCTTGATGAGCAGGACAACGCTTATATCCGTTCCATGAATCATGCATTGCGCTGCTGCATGCAGTCAAAGGGTCTCTATCTGTACGGCAGTATGGGGACAGGGAAAACATATCTTGCGGCTTGTGCAGCTAATTATATGGCGAAGAACGGAAAGAAAACGGTTTTCGCCCATTATCCTTCCCTGTGCCAAAGGATCACCGCGTCATTGCGGACAGGTGAATACAAAACGGAAACAGACCGTATGAGTTATGCGGATTTCGTGGTCATAGATGACATCGGTGCGGAAGAAGTGACTGACCGCACTAGAAACCTGCTGCTTTCGATCCTGGATGCACGTATGCAGAACAGGAAGACGACCTGGTTTACTTCCAATAATGATTACAGTACGCTTCTGGATCATTTTGTAACAACATCAAAAGGCGATGACCGTATGGAAGCGATGCGTATCCTGGAACGTATCAGGGCACTTGCGGAAACAGAAAAGATGGTCGGCAGGGACAGAAGGGCGCTCTCACAGACAAATGGGTGATACTGCTGCGGATCATTCACGCAGTACTTAGCCGTCCGGGCAGCTGCTTACAGGCAAATTAGCCATTTAACTGGCATAAAAAGCAGATTCTCAGGGATCTGTTTTTTTGCGGTATTCAATATGTAAAAATCCGAAGTAAAAAGTAACATATTTTCATGAAATGTCTTTCATGACATGGAAATAGTTACAGAAAAACGTTGACTTTTGATTGGTCAAAACATAAAGTTATAACATGCAAAGTCTCAGAACGTCTTTGCGATGACATTTATCATGATCTGGAAGGCTGAAACCTTCCATTATTGTTTAACAGGAGGAAATGCTGATGGAAAAAGTCGTGATGAACGATATTACACTGATCCGCACTGCCAACGGATTGAAACTCAGTCCTGACGGCAAATATGCTGTGTATACAGTGATCGTGCCGGATGCTTCAAAAAATGAATATCAAAACGACTTCAGTCTGATCGACAGAAGTACAGGCTCTGTACGAAGACTGACTTACAACGGCAAAAATTCCGGTGCTTTATGGGATGACAACGAAACACTGTTGTTCAATTCCGTCCGCAAAGATGAAGACAAGCCGGAACCGATTGATGAGAAAACGGTATTCTATCGTCTGAACGTCAACGGCGGCGAAGCATATGAAGCGTTCAGTATCAAAGCGAATGTACAGGATACACGCAAGATCAAGGATGGCCTGTATGCCATGAAGATCCTGGTTGACCGCAATCATCCGGACCCGGATGAAGTCGATCATGACCTTTGCAAAGAAGAGCAGGACTATCATATTTTTGAAGAAGTTCCGTTCTGGGGCAATGGCCGCGGATTTGTGTCCGGTAAGAGAAGCGTTCTCTTCCTCTACGATGAAAAAAGCGGTGAGCTGACACGGCTGACAGGTGAATATACATCTGTTTCAGGAGTGGCAGTCAAAGACGGAAAGATTGCCTATGTACACAGAACATGGGAGGATACGATCTCTCTGACAGCCGGTATCAGTATCTATGACACTGACAGTAAGACTACGGTCAATGTTCTGGATGACGGTCTGATGAAGGTTGAAAACATTGCCTTCAATGATCTCGGACTGATCTTCACAGCATGTGATATGAAAACATGGGGAACAGGCCAGCTCACTGATTTCTATCTGTTTGATGAAAAAGAAGGTACATATCGTCTCTTCCATCAGAACAGTGCAGAACTTGCATACGGAGATACTCCGGTATGCGATTCAGTACGTCCGGGCGGAACCACTTTCAAGGGACTGGGCGACAGGATCCTGTTTACAGCAATGAAGCATTATCATACAGATCTGTATGAGCTAGACAAAGACGGAAATGTCAGTCAGATACTGGATTTCGGCGGAGGTGCTGTGATCTGCTTCGACGCAGATGATCAGTCAGTGCTGTTCATCGGAACCGAACCTTCAAAACTGAGCAGTGCTTATGAATTCAAAGACGGAGAAGTAAAACTGCTTGATGACGTCAATGAAGGACTGCTGGATGGCAAATATGTTGCTGTGCCGGAATATATTCCGTTTACAGACAGAGATGGTGTACAGATCGATGGATGGATCCTCAAACCGATGGACTTCGATCCTGAGAAAAAGTATCCGGGCATCCTGGAGATCCATGGCGGACCGAGAGGCGCATACGGAACACTGTTCTTCCATGAAATGCAGATCTGGGCTTCTCTGGGATACTTCGTATTCTTCTGCAACCCGAGAGGCGGTGAAGGATACGGCGAAGCATTCGCTGATCTCAGAGGAAAATACGGAACGATCGATTTCGACGATCTGATGGATTTCACGGATCATGTGCTGAAAACGTATCCGCAGATCGATGCGGAGCATATCGGAGCAGCGGGCGGTTCATACGGCGGATTCATGTGCAACTGGATCGAAGGTCATACCAACAGATTCGCAGCGATCGCTTCACAGCGTTCGATCTCCAACTGGGTCGCTGATTTCGGAGCCAGTGAGATCGGTGTTACATTCGACAGCAATGAAATGGGTGCGACACCCTGGACAGATATGCTGAAGATGTGGGAACAGTCACCGCTGAAGTATGCCGATCAGGCAAAGACACCGATCCTGTTTATCCACTCACTGTGTGACTATAACTGCCCGATCGATCAGGGCGTTGAAATGTTTACAGCCATGAAATACTTCCATGTACCGTCAAGAATGGTCGTCTTCGAAGGAGAGAACCACGGCCTCAGCAGAACCGGAAAACCCAAGCACAGGGTCCGCAGGCTGAAGGAAATGACGGATTGGTTTGAGAAGTACCTGAAAGCATGAAAGGGGAGACGTTATGCTGAAATATCTCTTAAAGCGTCTGGGAATGGGAATTCTGACGTTGTTCGCGCTGACAACGATCACATTCTTCCTGATGCATATTATTCCGGGTTCACCGTTTGCCGGTGAAATGGACAAACTTCCGGCGTCAGTTAAGGAAATCATGATGAGGAAGTATCTGCTTGACCAGCCGATCATTGTCCAGTTCGGTGCTTATCTGAAAAACATCCTGAGGGGAGACTTCGGTACATCCCTGGTCAGAAAAGGAACGAATGTTCTTGATATCATCACACTCGGTCTGCCTTATACCGCTAAAGTCGGTGCGAGCGCATTCTGTACTGCGATGGTATTCGGAATTCTGCTTGGTGTTGTTGCGGCATTCTCCAAGTCCGGTTTTGTACAGGGCCTGGCTGCAGTAATCGCAACGGTCGGTGTCTCCGTGCCTTCATTCCTGATGGCTCTTGGTCTGATGTGGCTGTTCGGCGTCAAGCTGAAGGTCCTTCCGCTGATCGGTCTGACATCGTGGAAACACTTCATTATGCCGTCAGTAGCGCTGGCTCTGCACCCTATCGCAATGATCTCAAGACTTGTCAGATCCTCACTGACAGAGGAACTGAGACAGGACTACATGATCCTGGCAGTATCCAAGGGTACATCACGTGTCAAGGCGATCTTCAAGCATGCTCTGAAGAATGCGATCATTCCGGTCATTACATATGCCGGACCGCTGCTTGCGTCACTGCTCACAGGTTCATTCGTCATCGAAACGATGTTCTCGATCCCCGGCATGGGTTCTGAATTCGTCAAGAGCGTTACCAACCGTGACTATACACTGATCATGGCATTGACGATCATGTACGGTTCTATGATCATTGTTGCCAACATCCTGACCGACATTGTTACGGCGATCGTCGATCCCCGTATCCGTTTAGATTAAGGAAAGGAGTCAGATCATGAGTGAAATCAATCTCGATATGAACGCACTGGCTTACGACGATCTGCCTGCCGACGCGTTTGAAAAACTCCCTGAAGATCAAAAGAACAATGAATTTATCGCAATGGAGTCCAAGACATACTTCCAGGATGTCTGGTATAACTTCAAGAAAAACAAGCTGGCTCTGATCAGTCTTGCATTTCTGCTCCTGATGATCCTGTTTGCGATCTTTACACCGATCCTGTCCAAGTATTCCTATGAAATGCAGGATCTGACAAACAGAAACGCACTTCCGAGTGCACAGCACTGGTTCGGTACCGATAAGTTCGGAAGAGATATCTTTGTCCGTGTTATGTACGGTGCGAGAATCTCTCTGTCAGTCGGTTTTGCGGCTGCCGGCATCAACCTGGTGATCGGCGTCATCTTCGGCGGTATCTGCGGATATCTGGGCGGACGTCTGGATATGATCATGATGCGTCTGGTTGACATTATCTATTCCGTTCCGACACTGCTGTATGTCATTCTGATCATGCTGGTGTTCGGTTCGAATATCTTCTCAGTGCTCCTGGCGATCTCAGTATCCAGCTGGGCAGGACTTGCCCGTCAGGTCCGTGCACAGGTCATGGCACTGAAACAGCAGGAATATGCGCTTGCTGCGAAGGTCATGGGTGCTTCCAACAAGCGTATTCTGTTCAAGCACCTTGTTACAAACTCGATCGGTCCGATCATTGTTAATACAACACTGATGGTTCCGAGTGCTATCTTTACTGAAGCATTCCTGTCATTCGTAGGTATCGGTATTTCCATCCCGCAGGCTTCCTGGGGAACAATGGCGAACGAAGCCCGTTCACTCATCGCTTCGCAGCCGCTGCAGATGTTATGGCCGGTCATGGCGATCTGCCTTACGATCCTGAGTCTGAACTTTATCGGTGATGGTCTGAATCAGGCGCTCGATCCGAAGAAGAGGTAAATAAACAATATGAGTGAAAAGCACGCTCTGGAAGTGATGGATCTTTCAGTGGACTACATGGATACAGACAGGGGTCTGATCCATGCCGTAACGGATGTATCATTCACCCTGGAACCCGGTGAGGTTCTTGGGCTGATCGGTGAATCCGGGTCGGGTAAATCCACTGCAGTGAAAGCATGTATGGGCGTGCTTTCATATAACGCTGTTATGCGGAAAGGGAAGATCTTTCTGAACGGGAGATCTCTGACCGGTGAGGGATTTACCGACAGGAAAGCCCATCAGGAAATGCTGAGGGGAGTCCGCGGGAAGGAAATGGCTATGATATTCCAGAATCCCGGCAACTATATGGATCCCACCGCAACCATAGCATCATCACTCCGTGAAGCCATCCAGGCACACAGCCGGATGAACTTCTTCGCGGCAAACCGACTTGCATACGATCTGTTGGAAGATGCGGGATTTCAGAAACCTAAGGAGATCATGCGCAGCATACCAGGGCAGTTATCCGGCGGACAGCTGCAGCTGATCGCTTATGAATCGGCAGTTGTACATCATCCATCCGTGCTGATCGCGGATGAACCGTTCAGTGCTTTGGACAGTGAAAACAGGAGCCTGATGCTTGATAAGCTCAGAAAACTGAATGACGAGGGAACATCAGTCCTTCTGGGCACACATGATCTGCTCAGTGCGGAAAGTATCTGTGACAGGATATGCGTGATGTTTGAAGGCAGGATCATCGAAAACGGTACGACAGAAGAGATTCTGAAGCATCCGCGTGAAGCATACACACAACAGCTTGTTGAAGCTTACAATTTGATGAAAGAGGATTGAAAAGATGAAGAAAGAGTACGAAGAGAAACTGGCAGCGGTAGCCAAAGGCGTCTGGGATCATCCGGAAGCAGGCTTCCTTGAGTTCGAAAGCAGCAGGATCCATGTGGATTTCCTGAGATCGGAAGGATTTGAAATCGAAGAGAATGTTGCGGATACCGTTACGGGCTATGTAGCAAAATACGGCAGCGGGCATCCCGTGATCGCACTGCTTGGAGAATTTGATGCGCTTTATGGCCTTGGCCAGAAAGCAGACGTTGCGGAGTATGCTCCGGACGGATGTGAAATGGGACATGGATGCGGACATCATCTGCTTGGCGCAGGTGTGATCGGTGCAGGTCTTCTGATCCGTGACTATCTGAAAGAACATCAGTGCTCAGGTACTGTCCTTGTATGCGGATGTCCGGCAGAAGAAAGCGGCTCAGGCAAAGCGTATATGGCCAGAGACGGCGTATTCAATGATACGGATATTGCACTGGCATGGCATCCCGGTCTCCTGCATCAGGTAGGCACAGGCAGCTCACAGAGCTGTATCCAGACGTACTTCCGCTTCCACGGTATTGCCAGCCATGCGGCAGGTTCACCGCAGGCGGGAAGAAGCGCACTTGACGCGGTGGAACTGATGGACGTCGGTGTCAATTATCTGCGTGAGCATATGGAAAGCACGGACCGTGTTCATTATGCGATCACAAATTCAGGCGGAAAGTCACCGAATGTTGTCCAGGCAGAGGCTGAAGTCAAATACCTGATCCGTTCCACCAGCAATCCGAAGTGCCTTGCGCTTTATGAACGTGTATGCAATATTGCCAGAGGTGCCGCATTGATGACCGGTACAACGATGGAGATCGTGTTTGACGAAGGTCTTTCCAATACGATCGTCAATTTCACCCTGGAAAAGGTCATGCAGGAAGCGTTCAGAGAAGTGGGCGTACCTGAATATACCGAGGAGGAGCTTGCTTACGCGAAGAAGTTCCGTGATTCCTGGCCGCATGAATTCACGATGGACAATGTCGGTGAACACGTGAAAGACAAGCGTGCACTGCTGAAGAATATGCAGGAATCTCCGATCTGCTCGATCCTTGTAGAGAATGAATGTTCTGATGTCTGCCATATGGGCAGTACGGACGTCGGCGATGTCAGCTGGGTCGTTCCTACCGAGAGCCTGGGAACGGCTTGTTACAGCTATGGGGCGGGAGCTCACTCACGGCAGTGGGTCGCCCAGGGCAAGTCCTCCATCGCCATGAAGGGTATATATACAGCAGCGGAAGTTCTGGCAAGAACAGCTGAAAAGCTTCTGGAAGATACTGCGCTGATCGAAGAGGCAAAAGAAGAATTCAAAGACCGGACAGCAGGCATGAAGTATGAATGCCTGATCCCGGCAGATGTAAAACCTCACGTCATCAGCTGATCATTTTGGAAAAACTGCTCAAAAGGGCAGTTTTTTTGTTT
>JAFOMZ010000082.1 GCA_017421125.1 Solobacterium sp. | reverse complement strand
TTATAAAAAAAATATTACCCCGGAAGGAATTCTTTCAGCAGATATCTGATTTGATGTGATTGAAAAGGAATCGGTCTTTCTGCTTCAACTTGATGATAATCCCGCAGTAAATGCTGTTTGTCCGGGGCGTTTGCGTTGTATAATGAAAAAAATGGGCAGGTGGCATGATATGGATAAAAAATACAAGTGGAAACTGTGGACAGTACTGATCTTATCGATACTGATCCTGATTGGTCTGGGATACCTTCATTATCTGAGAAAAGGAACTCAGCCTGTTGCTGTAGTAACACCGACGCCTGCGGAAACGCTGGTTCCTTCAGGATGCCCGACTTGCCCGGCAGACATCGTGATCACGGATGAACCTACATCGACACCGGAGGTCACACAGACTCCGGCACCGGCAACAGCAACTCCTGAACCTACGCAGGAACCCACCGAGGAACCTGTGGAAGTCACTGTGGACATCGATTCCGATGACAGTATCAACAAACTGGTCAATATTTCTTATCCGGTGGATCCCGGTTATGTGCCGAAGGACCTGAGAGTCGTCAATATTCCGAGCAGCGAATCAGAGTATCTCCGTGAAGAGGCTGCCAATGCGCTGGAACAGATGTACAAGGCTGCCTGTGACAACCAGGTATACCTGAGGATCGTCGACGGCTACCGTTCCTATTCGGAACAGCTGGCACTGTACAACTATTATGAGCGTGTACACGGCAAGGCATATACGGAATATGTGGATGACCATCCCGGCGCAAGTGAACACCAGCTCGGTCTGGCTGTCGACCTTGGCTGGTACAACGGCAACTGCCAGCTGAATCCCTGCATTGCGACATACCCGCAGTACCAGTGGCTGCTGGACAATTCCTATAAGTACGGATGGATCGCAAGATATCCGGACAAGAAATCCGATGTTACCCACATCACATACTCACCGTGGCATTTCCGCTATGTCGGTTCTGAGGAAGCAGCGAAGATCCATGACTCAGGCCTGACGATGGAGGAATACTACAAACGTCCGGTCAAAACCAACTGATCAACAGTAAGTATAAAAGTTCGGGAGATCTCAATGATCTCCTTTCTTTATGCCCAAAAGAAAACGGAGCGTTCTGTAAACACTCCGTTGATCGCTGACTTATAACAGCGGGATATTGTACTGTTCAGCCAGTTCGTACATACGCTTCGGCCATACGGAAGCCTGTACTTCACCGACATGCGCCTTGTTCAGCAGCAGCATGCACAGTCTTGACTGACCGATGCCTCCGCCGATCGTATAAGGCAGTTCCTTGTTCAGGATCATCTGATGGTAGGGAAGCTTCAGTCTTCCTTCGCAGCGGGAAGCCCTGCACTGTGTGACGATGGACTCCTCGTCGACACGGATGCCCATGCTGGAGATCTCAAGCGCCATATCCAGGGAAGGCAGCCAGTAGAGCAGGTCGCCGTTCAGGTTCCAGTCATCATAGTCGGGCGCTCTTCCATCATGCGGTCTGCCGTTGGCCAGAGGCCAGCCGATCTGCTTGATGAAGACACAGCGCTTGTCTTTTGTGATCAGGTCCTCACGCTCTTTCGGCGTCTTGCCCGGCCACAGTTCCTCCAGTTCCTTGCTGGTGACGAACGTAACGGTATCTTCGACATGGCATACAGCCTGCGGGTATTTATACCAGATCTCATGTTCCATATGCTTGATGATCCTGACGATCTCCCTGACCGTGTTTTCCAGGGTCTCATCCGTGCGTTCTTCCTTGGCAATGATACGTTCCCAGTCCCACTGGTCAACGTAGATGGAATGCAGGTTGTCGAGGATCTCATCCCTGCGGATCGCGTTCATGTTGGTATAGAGTCCTTCATGCATACCGAATCCGTACTTCTGCAGGGCAGCTCTCTTCCACTTGGCAAGCGAATGGACGACCTCGATCCGCTCATCCGGCATTTCCTGCATGTCAAAGCTGACAGGACGTTCAAATCCGTTCAGGTTGTCATTCAGGCCGGAACTCTTCATAACGAACATCGGCGCGCTGATACGTGACAGGTTCATTTCCCTGCCGAATTCCTTCTGGAAGGTATCTCTTAAGTATTTGATGGCTTCCTGTGTCTCACGGACGGTCAGGACAGGGCTGTAATTTTCCGGTACGATGAATTTCATGATCATTTCTCCAATACTGAGCCATTTTATCACTAACAGGAGGAAAAGGAAAACACGAAACCCAAAGGCATTTATTTTTCCTGAAGTTCCATATTCACCTGACTTCGGTTATAATCGGTGTACTGTAAAAAAGGAGAGGCGTAAATGGCTGAAACAAGGGGAATGATATTTACGGAAGGCCCGATCGCGGGACCGCTGATACGCTTTGCGCTGCCGATGCTTGCGGCATCATTTCTGCAGTCCATGTACGGGGCGGTGGACCTGATGGTCGTCGGCAGGTTTGCCGGTACAGCGGATGTTTCGGCTGTTTCCACCGGTTCCCAGGTCATGATGACAGTCACCAGCATCTTCATGGGACTTGCAATGGGCATGACGATCCTGCTCGGGCAGAAGATCGGGGAAGGAAACGCAAAAGAAGGCGGCCGCATCATCGGCGCAGGCATCCTGCTCTTTACTCTCATCGGTCTGACCGCGTCAATCCTGCTCGGCTCCTTTGCGCCGTCTCTTGCGGCATTGATGAACGCGCCGCCTGAATCGTTCACAAGGGCATCGCAGTATATCCGGATCTGCGGCATCGGTTCGCTGGCGATCATTGCCTATAATACGCTCGGCGCGGTATTCCGGGGGATCGGTGATTCCCGGACACCGTTCATGTCAGTGACGATCGCCTGCATCTGCAATATCCTCGGGGACCTGCTGTTTGTCGCAGTGCTGGGCATGGGGACTGCCGGGGCAGCCCTGGCGACCGTCATGGCTCAGCTGATCAGCGTGGCAGTATCCCTGTATCTGGTCAGCAGGATGAACCTGCCGTTCACATTCTCATTCAGCGATATCGGCTGGCACCGTACACAGATCAGAAGGATCCTGGGCCTCGGCTTTCCGATCGCCCTGCAGGATTTCATGGTCAGCATCTCATTCATGGTCATCCTCGCGATCGTCAACTCGCTCGGCCTGATCGTTTCTGCAGGAGTCGGCGTAGCGGAAAAGGTATGCGGCTTCGTCATGCTGGTGCCTTCCGCATTCTCACAGGCTGTTTCCGCGTTCGCGTCCCAGAACAAGGGCGCCGGCAAATATGACCGCGCAATCAGGGGAATGCTGTGCGCGGTCGGCATCTGCTTTGCGTTCAGCGTCGTGATCAGCTGGTTCGTATTCTTCCACGGAACCATTCCTGCCTCCATGTTTGCCTCGGATCCCGAGGTCATCCATGCGGCAGCGGAATACCTGAAGGCATATGCGATCGACGTGCTCCTGACATCGCTGTTCTTCAATATGACCGGTTTCTTCAACGGGATCGGCAGGACAAGATTCGTCATGATACAGGGGATTTTCGGCGCTTTCCTTGTCAGGATCCCTGTCTCTTATCTCATGAGCAGACGGAATCCCGTGTCTGTATTCCTGCTTGGCCTGGCAACACCCGCTTCATCACTGGTACAGGTACTGCTATGTGTGCTATACTTTCTGAACATCAAACGCAAACGTGAGTTTGATCAGAAATATTCATGATACAATGGGAATGATTTTTACCCTGATCATTTGGGAGGCTTTATGAAGATATTGATCGCCGGATGCGGAAAGGTCGGTTCGACACTGACAAAACAGCTGACATCCGAAGGACATGAGATAACGCTGATCGACCGTAATCCGGAAGTACTGGAAGCGATCATGGAACGATATGATGTTATGGGTGTGCAGGGCAACGCGGCTGCCATGGAAAGTCTCGAACAGGCAGGCGTCCAGGACGCAGATCTTCTGATCGCAGCTACGGATATGGATGAGGTCAATCTGCTGTCATGCCTGACGGCACATGGACTGAATGAGAAGCTGCATACGATCGGCAGGATCCGCAACCCTGAGTACAGACGGCAGGCATATGAGATGCGCTCTGTATTCGGACTGAATATGGTGATCAATCCCGAACGGGAAGCTGCAGCCAGTATTTCCCGTCTTCTGAAATATCCCGGATTCAGGACCATCGAAACATTTGCCAAGGGCAATGTCGAGATCGTTGAAGTACAGGTTACCGCTGATTCCAAACTGAAGAACGTTGCCTTGAATCAGCTCCATAATATCATTCACTGCACCGTACTTGTTTGTGCGATCGTCAGGGATGACAGATGCCTGATGCCGGACGGCAGTTTCGTGCTGAAAGAAAACGACCATCTGTATATCACAGCGACGACCTCCAATCTTTCGGCACTGCTGAGATCCCTGGGCATCATTACGAAGCCGGTCAAAAATGTCCTGATCGCCGGCGGCGGAAGGATCTCCTATTATCTTGCAAGGCAGCTGCAGGAAAGCGGCATGACATGTGAGATCATTGAACAGAGCGCCAGACGCTGTGAGGAACTGGCACTGCTTCTGCCTGAGGCAAGAGTCGTACAGGGTGACGCCAGCAACCAGAACTTCATGGAAACGGAACGCATCGATTCCTATGACGCGCTGGTCATGCTGACGGGACTGGATGAGCTGAATATCATCATGGCCCTCTATGGCAGCGCAAGAGGTGTCAAGCACGTCGTCACAAAGGTAAGCCATGGTGAAAACAACCTGCTGCTGAATGAACTGGAGATCGGCAGCGTCGTTTCCCCGAAGGAACTTTCGTGCAATACGATCGTCCAGTATGTCAGGGCGATGCAGAACCGCCAGGGTGCCGCGATCACCATTCACAGGATCGCCGGCGGACAGGCCGAAGCAATCGAATTCATCATCGATGAGAATTCAAAATACATCGGTGAAAAGATCAAGAACCTGAAACTGAAGAAGAACGTCCTGATCTCAAGTATCTCAAGAGGTGAAAATACAGAGATCGCATCGGGCAGCTCTACTTATGAACTGGATGACACAGTCGTCGTCATTACGAATTCATCCAATCCGATCCTGCAGTTTAATGACATATTTGAGGCAGAATTCTGATGAACTATAAACAGGTTGGTTATATCATATCGCTGCTTCTGCTGATGGAGGCCGCCTTCATGATCCCGCCTTTGGCAATATCCATTTACCTGGCGGAACATGCGGCGATCCGCGGCTATATTGCATCGATCGTGATCATCATGATCACAGCAGGCATCATGTACTGGTTCTGCCGTGACAGGAAGGGCGGGTTCTATGCCAAAGAAGGCATGGTGCTGACAGGTCTTGCGTGGATCATCATGTCCATGCTGGGCTGTCTGCCGTTCTATATTTCCGGTGAGATCCCGCGTTACGTGGATGCGCTGTTTGAGGTCGTCTCGGGATTTACAACGACAGGATCGTCGATCCTGACGAATGTGGAAGCCCTGGACAAAGGCCTGCTGTTCTGGCGCAGCTTTACACACTGGGTCGGCGGCATGGGTGTCCTGGTATTCCTGATGGCGATCGTACCGTTAAGCGGAAAGAACGGAGGCTTTACCCTGCATATCCTGAGAGCGGAAAGCCCGGGTCCTTCGGTAGGCAAGCTCGTACCCAAGATGAAGAAGACGGCTTCGATCCTGTACCTGATCTATGTCATCCTGACAGTACTGGATCTCATCTTCCTGCTGATCGGCGGGATGCCGCTGTTTGACGCGGTATGTACGGCATTCGGTACGGCAGGTACCGGCGGCTTCGGCGTCAGGAACGATTCACTGGCAGGATACAGCCCGTATCTGCAGAATGTAACGACGGTGTTCATGCTGCTGTTCGGCGTAAACTTCAGCTGCTATTACCTGCTCATCCTGAAGAGCTTCAAGGAAGTATTCAGGGATGAAGAACTCAGACTGTACTGCGTGATCGTATTCAGCAGTATCGCCCTGATCGCATGGAATATCTCCGGCATGTACGCGAATATCGGGGAAGCGGTCCACCATTCCGCATTCCAGGTCGCATCCATTATTTCAACATCCGGTTTTGCCACGGCCGACTTTGACCTGTGGCCGAACTTCTCGAAGGCAATACTGATGCTGCTGATGATATTCGGCGCCTGTGCGGGAAGCACCGGCGGCGGTATCAAAACGATCCGCCTGCTTCTGCTCTTCAAGAGCCTGAAGCGCAACATCCACCAGCAGATCCATCCGAACCGGATCAGTCATATCCGTGTCAACGGCGCTGTGATCGATGAGAAGGTCATTACGAATGTAGGTGTCTATCTGATCGCGTATACCATGATCATCATCGTCAGCTTCCTGATCGTATCCCTGGATGGGTTCTCGGTGGAAGCGAACGTGTCGGCTGTCCTGGCAACATTCAACAACATCGGACCGGGTCTTGCGGAAGTAGGACCGACCTGCAATTTCTATGCCTACAGCACACTTTCCAAGCTCGTCATGATCTTCGGAATGCTGGCAGGCAGGCTGGAGATCATGCCGGTCATCGTACTGCTTTCACGCCAGACATGGAAGAAAGTTTAAACAGCATGTATCACATCGATACATGTTTTGTTTTTTACAGGATTTACGTCCGTTTCTCTGCTAAGATATACGTTGTGAGGTGAACATATGACTGAGAAACCGATCCACACATTTGTGGTACTTGCATATAAAGAATCACCGTATCTGGAACGCGCGATCAGATCGGTACTGGACCAGGAATATCCGAGCAGGGTCATCATCGGTACTTCCACGGACAATGAATACATCAGGGATCTGGCTGCCAAATACCAGCTTGAAGTCGTCGTCAACCCTGTCAAGAACAGCGGCAATATCGGAGACTTCGACTTTGCCTGGAGCCATGGCGACAATGAACTGGTCACCATTGCCCACCAGGACGATGAATACGAAAGAAGCTATTCCATGAGGGTCGTGGATGCTTACCGCAAGCATCCGGATTCCATCATCATCTTTACCGGCTATTACGAGATCCGTGACGGCAAAAAAGTCTTCTCCAACAAACTGCTGAACGTCAAGAAGCTGCTGCTGGCACCGCTCAGGGTACTGGGTTCAACAGAGTCCAGGTTCTGGAAACAGTCCGCGATCCGTTTCGGAAACGCGATCTGCTGCTCTGCCGTAACATTTGTACCGCGGAACATTCCGTTTGAGAAAGTATTCCGTCAGAAGGAATTCCTCGGAGAGGGTGACTGGTACGGATGGCTGAAGCTTTCCAAAGTAGACGGCAAGGCATTTACCTACATTCCCGATCCCCTGATGGGACACAGGGTCCATGAAGAATCACATACATCCCGTGAAGTGAATGACGGCACGCGTACGGAACAGGAATTCAGAATGCTGTGCAAATTCTGGCCTGCACCCATCGCAAGGATCATTGCCGGAGGATATAAGAGCGCACAGACATCCAACAAACTGAAATGACCGCGGAGGAAGAACGTGAAAATACTGATTATTATTCCGGCATACAACGAAGCAGACAACATTGTCAGGGTAACTGATCATTTGATCACGGACTATCCGCAGTATGATTATGTGATCATCAATGACGGCAGCACGGACCGCACGGCAGAGATCTGCCGTGAACATGGCTACCGCATGATCGATCACCCTGTCAATCTCGGGCTTGCCGGAGCAGTCCGCACAGGCATGAAGTATGCCCTTGCGCACGGATATGACGCAGCGATGCAGTATGACGGAGACGGACAGCACCGTCCGGAATACATCGCAAGCATGGCTGAAGAGATCGAAAAAGGATATGACATCGCGATCGGCAGCCGGTTTGTGACAGAGAAAAAAGACGGTTCCCTGCGTATGCTGGGAAGCCGTATGATCGAACGGTTCATCCGCATGACGACCGGAAAGACGATCCATGATCCGACCAGCGGCATGAGAATGTACAACAGGAAGATCATCAGGGTACTGGCAGAAAATGCCTCGCTGACACCGGAACCTGATACTGTCGCATACCTGATGCGCTGCGGCGCGACGGTCAGCGAAGTGCAGGTCACCATGGATGAACGTATTGCCGGGGAAAGCTACCTGAATCTCCGCCGCAGCATCCAGTACATGGCGACTGTCTGCACCAGCATCCTGTTCGTCGGATGGTTTCACGACAAACTGGATCTAAGGAGGGAATGAAGAATGACAGTACCGTTTCGTATCATGCTGATAGCAGCAGCGATATTTACATTTTTCTTCATCATCTCAAATATCAGGAAAAGCAAGCTCAGGATCAGTGACGCGCTTTACTGGTTCGGGTTTTCCACACTTCTGATCCTGCTGGCAGTATTCCCGCAGATCGCATTCTTCTTTGGAGAACTGTTCGGCATCATTTCGACGGTCAACCTGGTATTCCTCGTGATCATCGCACTGCTGATCCTCAGGGTCTTCACATTGACGCTCAGGCTGTCTGTGCTTGATCAGAAGCTGGAAGAGCTGGCTCAGGAGATGGCATTGAAGAATGCCGAAAAAGATATCGGAAAATAAAACAAAGGCCGTTCTGCAGTGCAGAACGGCATATTTTCATATGACCGGCTTTTCATGTACTGCGCACTGCGGCATCTCTGGTAGAGATGACATGATGGTTCTTGTTATTCAGCGTATCCGCTCGTTTACGACAGCATGTAAGCATGTTACCATAAGGATACAAAGGGCTTTGAGAATTATACGATCAAAAATTCAAGGTTCTGTATGGCGCAGAATTTTTCATTATTCTGCAGAAGGGGATTTATTATGACTATTCAGAAGCAAACGAAACGTCTGCTGACATCTTTCCTTGTATGCGCAGCGCTTTTTGCCGGCGGCGTGCAGCCGGCATATCATGTGTCTGCCGAAGAGGAAGATGTATCCATGATCGATGATACAGCTGTCGATGAAGTGCTGACGAAAACAGAAGAAACAGAAGAGATCACAGGAGAGGAACAGACGCCGGAAACATCTGATGAAATCATTGCCGATGATGAAGAAGAAACGGCTGTCATTGAAGAAGAAGTGCCTGTGACCGAAGAGGAGACCGAACCTGAGATCATTGCGGAGGATGATCCTGAGAGCACGGAAGAAGAAACAGCAGAAGAGGATATTACTCAGGAAACGGAAGAAGAAATAATTCCCGAAGAAGAGGAATCGGAACCTTCAGAGGTGATGGAGGAATATGAGCCGGCGTTTCGGTTTGGCGGGAAGGATCTCCCGTTGGACGGGTCCGGAATAACGGAACTGTCGAGTGAGTATCTTGTTTCAGGAACAGTCACCTATGATTATGAAACAGATACGCTCACACTGGACAATGCGGTATTTACAATGGAGCCGAATGATGAGTCGGATCCCATGTACATGTTCGAAAGGACTGATTCTGCTGAGATCACAGTCAGACTGACCGGTACGAGTAACATCTCAACAAACCCCTATAATCGGTGGAATTGGAGTACCGGAGCTTTCAGCACGTCCGGAAAACTGAAGTTTATGAGCGATGACGGGACAGGTGTTTTGAATATCACGTCTACATCATATTATCCGTATGATACCGATTATCACTATGGAACAGCGATCAGTGCAAATCAGGTGGAATTCACCAACTGTACGGTCAATGCGTACGGCGCGACATACGGTATTTACGGTTATAGAGGGATCTGGTTTTCAGAAGGAGCGACTGTGACGGCGATCGGCGACAGTTCTCAGGCATTGTACACATACGCGGATAACGCGAGCCCTGTCGCGCATGATCCTGTACTGATCCGGCTTACGAAATACGCAAGCGCGGATGATGAAACCGGCACGGCGATGAACAGTCCGGAATATGTATATGATTACTATGGTTATGATCCGTTTGATGAAGCGCATAAGGTGACCGCAGAGCCGAAAGAGATCGCCGGCAATATCATCATGAGCGGCGACATCGGCGCGGATGGCGGCAATGTAACTTTCACTCTGACCGATGAAGGTATGCTGACGATCAGCGGAAACGGTGCCATGAAGGATTTCGCGGAAGCATTCTACAGCCCCTCAGCAGACTCCGCGCCATGGTATGATTACGATTCAGTACTGGTAAAGCATATCGTGATTGAAGAAGGTGTTTCTTCAATTGGCACATGCGCCTTTATCAGAACAAATCTTCTGGAGGATGTGACACTTCCTTCAACGATGAAGAAGATCGGCAGGTATGCGTTCGCCTACAGCAATATGACAGAGATCGATCTGCCGGAAGGAGTTGAGGAGATCGGTGAATATGCGTTTGATAACTCCAGAAAACTCCGGCAGATCACGCTTCCGTCAACGTTAAAGAAGATCGGGGATGATGCGTTCTATTACTGTGAAGCATTGCAGTCGATCGATCTGCCTTCGGGATTGACGGAACTGGGAAACTACGTTTTCAGCGAATGCAAACAGCTGAGCGGAACAGTTGTGATACCGGAAGCCATCAAATCGCTTTATGGGACATTCTCCTATTGTGAAAGCCTGGAAAAGGTCATCATGCCGGAAGGCCTCGAGGAGATCCGCGGAGCCTTCTATTACTGCAAGAGCCTGACAGAAGCGGATATTCCCTCCACTGTGAGAACGATCGGATATGAAGCATTTGAAGGCTCAGCCATCACATCTGCGCATATTCCGGAAGGTATTACGGAGATCGGAGATGAAGCTTTCTATAGATGCGCTTCACTTGTTGACCTTACGCTTCCTTCAACTCTTGAGATCATCGTATCAGATGCATTTGCTAAATGTACAAGCCTCAGGGAAGTCAGCTTCCCGGACGGCCTGACCTCGATCGGAAGCTACGCATTCAGCGAATGCACATCACTGGAAGAAGTGATCCTGCCTGACAGCGTAACAACATTGGATGATTATGCATTCAGCAGCTGTACCGGACTGGTCAAAGCCAATACCGGAAACGGACTCACAGAAATGGGCAATGTGTTCCAGAGCTGCTCTTCTCTGGTCGATGTGACACTCAGCGATCAGCTCACACAGATCAACAGAAGCACTTTCCAGAACTGCTCAAGTCTGGAAACGATCGTACTTCCTGATCGGATCAGATATATTCTGGACAGCGCGTTCGCCGGCTGTACGAACCTGAAAAATGTCTCACTGCCATCAGGATTGACAGCATTGTATAACAGTGTATTCTCCGGGTGTGAAAGTCTGACCTCGATCGATCTGCCGGAGACGCTCGTTTCGATCAGTGACTCTGTCTTCAGCAGCAGCGGTCTGACTTCGATCACACTTCCTTCAGCGCTGACATCCCTGGGCGAAAATGTGTTCTACAGATGTTCTGCATTGGCGGAAGTGCATATGGAGAATACGATGGTCTACAGCATCAGATATGCCGCATTCTCCTATTGTTCGGCACTGGAAGAACTGGTGCTTCCGGATACAGTGAAAGGCATTGACAGAAATGCCTTCTCCAACTGCACATCTTTAAGAAGGATCACGTTTAACGGTGTACTGGAAAATATCTTCAGTTACAGTTCGTATGCCATCAGCAGTAATGCTTTCACCTACTGTTCCGCACTGGAAAGCCTTGAATTCACGCTCAAAGGAAAGGATGCAGGTATCGGAAGCCAGGCCTTCTCAGGAGTTCCCGCCGGCGTCGTAAAACTATACGGTGTTCCGGGCGGCAGTCTGGAAAGCGGCGCAGCTTCGAAAAACTATACATTTATCCCGGCAGCCTTTACGGTGAAATACCTGGCAAACGGCGGTCAGGGTGAGATGGCTGACCAGGAAATCGATTATACAGGCTATACAGCAGAAAGCGAGCCGTATCGCTTTACTGAGAATACATTTACCAACGGGGAACTGACCTTCATCGGATGGAATACAAAAGCGGACGGTACCGGAACAAAATACAGCGATGAACAGGAGATCACGATCGATGTCCCCGGTTCCGGCGTGCTGACACTGTATGCGCAATGGGCAAAAGCATATGATCTCTGGCTCGGCGGTGTGCGGATCAACAGCAGTATGATCAATGATCTGTATAAAGGACTGAACGGATATGACAGTTACGGAACACCTTCGACCTATGATCCTGACACCAATACACTGACACTGAACACACTGTATGTCTCCAATTCCACGGAAGTTATGGAGGGCAGAGATCCTTCCGAATATTACGGCCTCTATTATGCCGGAGACAAAGAACTGACGATTGTAGTCAATTACAGCAGTGTCCAGTTCAGTGCCCGAAGCGGAACAGGACTGGACGATATCTACACCATCTATACGAACGGATCACTGAAGATCGTACTGAATAATTATACGACGTTTGAAGTACAGTCAGTCGGCGGCAGTGATGTCTCAAGTGCGGCAATGTATGTCGGCGGTGATCTGACGATCGCAGGCAGCGGCAGTCTGAACATATACGGCTCCAGCGGCTACAAGGATCATAGTTACGGTATCAGGATGGCAGGCGGCGCGATGATAATGCGTGATAATGCGAGCGTAAGAGTCTCTGCAGGCTCTGCCGCAAACGGTTCGTATGGCCTTTACATGGACTCTGATGTAACGCTTCGCTCGAAGAACTGGAACTCAGGCAGTCTGGTGATCCAGGGCAACGGCAGTTTCGGTTCCGTCAGCGGCGCACCGGGTGTGAAGCTGAACAGAAGATCATCGGAATGCGATCTGCTGGGATATGAGCGGTATAACACCAGCGGTACTGTGACCGTACTCGGTGAAACAGCTTATACGATGGACGCGCTTGCGTCATATCAGTCACTGCAGGCAATGCCGGTCAGGCATGTCCTGGCGATCACGATGAGAGAACCGGACCGCAGCTATGTATATACCGGTGCAGGGATCACACCTGAGATCTGGGTGACATGCAACGGCAGCTCCCTGATGCCGGGTAAAGACTATACCGTCAAGTATGCGAATAACAAGGCGGCATTTGAACTGCCGGAAGGTGTGGAAAACGATCAAGAAGGTTTCCTGTCACTGCCGGCAAAGACACTGAAGAAGGCACCGAAGATCACGGTTACAGGCAAAGGCAACTATAGCGGGACCGCTGTTGTGTACTTTGAGATCCATCAGAAAAACATCAGTGAGAATAATACGGATGACGGCACACTGCCGGTCACCGTATCGGATATCACTGCAGTCAGAAATACAAAGGTATCGCCGCTTGTATACTATGGCGCCTACAAATTGGCTGCGAAAGATTATACGATGGACCCTGTCTCCGGGAAGTTCGCGGAAGACGGCACACTGACGATCACGGGCAAAGGTAATTTCACCGGAACAAGAGAGATCCCGGTGACTGTGGTCGGAGCCAAGAACGAACTGAAGAATATCGGTGTAACATTCGCAAAGAAGACACTGATCTACAGCGGGGTGAACGTTGAAGAAGAGATTCTGAGTGCGATCACGGTATATGACGCTGCGGACAAGACGAAGACACCGCTTGATGAAGCGTATTATACGATCACATTATCTGCCGACACAAAAAATGCCGGTACAGTAAAGGCGGCTGTCAGCGGCAGGAACGGATATTCCGGCACGAAGACATCCAGCTACAAGATCACACCTGATAAGAATGCGGACCTGCTTGTATATAATGCGGCAGGAGACAGCGGAGTGACTTACCGGGGAAAGGCCTGGGACAATATCATTTATGTTCTGGCGGACCTTGACGGCATGGGAAGTGAAGATACGATCGCCGATCCCGACAGCAAGTATGAAACGATCCTGACGGAAGGCAAAGACTTCAAGGTCACCTACAAGAACAACATTAAAGTAAGCACTGCCAAGACAAAGGCGACATATACCGTGACGTTCCTGGGCAACTACAAGGGCAAGGCAGCCGTGAAAGGAAGCTTTACGATCCTTCCTCAAAGACTGAATAACACTTCAATAACGATCCCGCCTGTGTCATATACCAAGCCGGGAGCCAATCTGCCGAAGCCGTATGTCACATATAACGGAGAACTTCTGAAAGAGAAGACCGATTATACGGTGAAATACTACCGGACCCAGACATATGATTATGAAACGGGCGGATATGTATATTCCGGTCCTGTTTCTTCCAAAAAGGGAGAGATTCTGACGGATGCGGACTTCAACGGCAGCAGCAGCCTCAGGCTGTATGCTGTGTTTGAAGGAAAAGGAAACTTTGCGAAAGCAGATGAATACGATGTCCGCTATACAACATATACCGTTAAGAAACTGACATCAGGAACGGATCCCGGAAATGAATATAAAGAACTGGATCTGTCCAGGGCGACGATATCGATCACGACAAAAGACGCGAAAGGAAATGTAAAGAAGGTAACGAAGTTCCCGTATACCGGCAGCCGCATTACCTTTGATCCTAATGGCAGCGGAGGGACTTCCTATCCTGCAGAGATCAAGGTCACCTATCAGTATGACAAAAAGACGACACTGACACTGCAGTACGGAACGGACTACAGCCTGAATTATTACAGCAATCTGAATAAAGGCAAGGCGACTGTAGCGGTCATCACAACGAACAGATCCCCGCGGTATTTCTATGATGAAAACTATGAGCGGATCAAAGACGCGTCAGGAAACGATCTGCCGAGACTGAGTTTCAACGGCCAGAAATCTGCGGCCTTCACCATCACAGCCGGCAAACTGTCGGATCTGCTGAAAAAAGTCCTGAACTGGTAATATCAGGACAGACAAAAATCATATTCTGACCGCAGTGTCCGGGGTGTTATCACCTGCGGACACTGTTTTTCCGTAAAAAAAACCACCGGTCCGGCCGGTGGTGAGTGATCGTCAGTGCCAGTAATTGATGATACGGTCCATTTCCTTCTGTGTCACCGGGATCGCATGTGAATGCGCCGGTGAGTCCAAAGGGATCGTCATGATCTCTTCCGGTACGGTCTCATAATATCTCGTCCGGAAGTTGGGCGTATACAGTGCGTGGAAGCGGAAGCGCGTATAGTCGTCGTAGAACACATAGTAGCCTTCATTTTCCAGGTCAGGCATGATCATCGGTCCTTCACTCTGATTCTGGCTGATCGGCTGGCTGAATTCCTTGAAGTC
>JAFOMZ010000081.1 GCA_017421125.1 Solobacterium sp. | reverse complement strand
TTTTGATCGCTTCTTCATCGAGACCCAGAGGAGAAAGGTCGATCGTGCCATCCTCACTGACAGAAGTATTGATCGTATCACGGACAGCCTTGGGCTGTTCATGGATCTCTTTGATCATGAAGTGCTCAAATCCGCCTTTTTCAGCCGCTTCGGCATCCCATGTGATCTCTTCCGGTTCCTTCTCGATCAGTTCACGGTCAATGTTGAAGAATTCGACCGTACCCTTGCCGAGTCTGGCAATTTCCATGTTGCCGATAAAATATACGTTTCTTGTATACTTCAGGATCGCAGGAACATCACTTGCCATAAAGGTCTCATCGCCGGCAATGCCGATGACCATCGGGGAATCTTTTCTTGCAGTATAGATCTCGTTGGGATAATCCTTGAAGAGCACTGCGAGGGCATAGGATCCCCTGATACGCATCATCGCCCTGGCAATGGCATCAACGGGACCTCCCTTGTATTTCTTATAATAATAGTCGATGAGCTTGACGGCGATCTCAGTGTCTGTCTGGGAATAGAATTTGTAATCATGTCTCAGCAGCTTGGCCTGAAGCTCTTTATAGTTTTCAATGATCCCGTTATGTACAGCAACAACATTGCGGTCGTCACTGCAGTGAGGATGCGCGTTGTTTTCGTTCGGTTCTCCGTGCGTTGCCCATCTGGTATGACCGATGCCGCAAGTGCCCTGCATGGCAATGCCGCCGTTGGTCTTTTCATACAGTGCGCGGAGCCTTCCCTTAGCCTTGACCAGTTCTACATCATTAGCGTCATTTCTGACGGCGAGGCCTGCCGAGTCATACCCGCGGTATTCCAGCTTGGTAAGTCCTTCCAAAAGGATCGGGGCAGCCTGTTCATATCCGTTAAATCCTACGATGCCACACATGTTGTCAACCTCCTGCTGTGCATTCTGCAGCTCATTAACGGAGTTATTATATAACATGCATGCACGTCATTAACAGTAAAAAACTTATTATAAATATGTTTGTTGTGTTTTAGTCCTCAGTCATTTATAATAATGAACGTTTCGAGGTGATATGCGATGAATTATGAGAAGATTATCAACATAGCAGTAATAGCTCACGTAGACGCAGGCAAGTCTACACTGGTCGATGCATTCCTGAAACAGAGCCATGTTTTCAAGGATAATGAGAAAGTTGTTGACTGCGTTATGGACAGCAATGACCTCGAACGTGAAAGAGGAATTACGATCTATTCCAAGAACTGCTCCGTGCAGTACAAGGACTACAAGATCAACATCGTCGATACACCGGGCCACGCAGACTTCTCAAGTGAAGTCGAACGTATCATCCGTACGGTCGATACGGTCATCCTGCTGGTAGACTCATCCGAAGGACCGATGCCTCAGACAAGGTTCGTTCTCCAGAAATCACTGGAGATCGGTCTCCGTCCGATCCTGCTGATCAATAAAATGGACAAGCCGGACGCACGCGCAGACCAGGTCATCGATGAGGTATATGACCTGTTCCTGGATCTGAATGCCACTGACGATCAGCTGGACTTCCCGATCCTTTACGGTGTTGCCAGAAAAGGCATCGTCCGCTACAACTTCGATGACGAAAACGAAGATATCGTCCCGCTGTTCGAAACGATCCTGCACCATTCACAGGCATACCCTGATCTGAGGGAAGAACCTCTCCAGATGCAGATCTGCGCACTGGCATATGATGACTATATCGGCAGACTCGGTATCGGAAGGATCTACTCCGGTACAATGAAGCCTGCAGTCTCATATACCGTATGCAACGCTGACGGAAAGAACACACTGGGAAAAACAAACCAGGTGTTCGTCTATAAAGGACTGTCAAGAATTGCAACGGATGAAGCGCAGTGCGGTGAGATCGTTATGATCTCCGGTATCCCCGACATTTCGATCGGTGATACGATCTGCCCTCAGGGCACGGCAGAGCCGATGCCAATGATCTCGATCGAGGAACCGACACTGTCCATGAACTTCATGGTCAACGATTCCCCGTTTGCCGGTCAGACAGGCAAGTTCGTTACTTCCAGAAATATCCGCGAACGTCTGGAAAAGGAACTGGAAGTCAATGTTGGTCTGAAGGTGGAAGAAACAGACTCGACCGATACGTTCAAGGTATCGGGCAGAGGTGAACTCCATCTGACGATCCTGCTGGAACAGATGCGCCGTGAAGGCTATGAAGTGGCTGTTTCAAGACCGGAAGTCATTCTGAAGAAGATCGACGGTGTTACAAACGAGCCTGTGGAAGAAGTCGTATGTTCCGTACCGAATGAATATTCCGGTACAGTTATCGGGGCCCTGAATATCAGAAAGGGCATGCTTCAGGATATGGAAGATGAAGGATCCTACACGAGGATCACATATCTTGTTCCGACCAGAGGTCTGATCGGCTACCGTACAGACTTCATCAACAGTACACATGGTGAAGGAACCATGGTACAGAGATTATATGGATATGAACCGTGGAAGGGAGATATTCCGCAGCGCGAAAACGGAGCCCTGATATCCACGGAAACAGGCGGAGCCATGACATATGCGCTCTGGAATATCCAGGAAAGAGGACAGCTGTTTATCGGCGCACAGACGCCTGTCTATGAAGGCATGATCATCGGTGTGTCTGCCAAGAACATGGACATGGGCGTCAACCCGATCAAAAACAAGAAGATGACAGCTGTACGCTCCACCGGAAACGATGAAGCGATGAAGCTCGTACCGCCGAAGATCATGACACTGGAAGAAGCGATCGAATTCATCAATGATGATGAACTGGTCGAAGTCACTCCGACGGATATCCGTATCCGCAAGAAGTATCTGACCGCGCTTGACAGAAGACGTCATGCAAGGGAACTCGGAAAGATCGAGGAAGAAGCCTGATCATGAGGGACTGCAGCAGTATCAAAACTGCTATAGTCCTTTTTCTTTTTATGTGACAGAATGAACTGTTTCCAATATGATATTGCTGTAAGAAGGCTGCTGATCAAAATAATCTTTATAAAAACAGTCGGATACCTGACATGAATCATCAGAAGGAGGATCAACGATGAAATGTGCTGTATTTCTGGCCAATGGCTTTGAAGAATGTGAAGGAATGATCCCGGTAGATCTGCTGCGCAGGGCAGGGATGACCGTAGATACGGTCTCTATCACCGGGGACTATCCTGTTACGGGTTCACGAGGCGTTACAGTGCTGGCAGACAGATTGTGGAAGGATATCGACCCGGAAACATATGATGTACTGATCCTGCCGGGCGGAAAAAAGGGAAAAGAAAACCTTGAAGCATGTGAACCGTTAAAGGACGCATTCAGAAAACACTACGAAGCAGGCAGGCTGACATGCGCGATCTGCGCATCCCCGTCTATCTTCGGGCATATGGGCATCCTGAAGGGCAAGACATTCACCTGTTTCCCGGACTTCAATGAGAACGGCTTCGGCGGCACATACAGTGAAGAACTGGCCGTCCGGGACGGGAATCTGATTACCGGCAAAGGCATGGGCGCT
>JAFOMZ010000080.1 GCA_017421125.1 Solobacterium sp. | reverse complement strand
TGCCGGATAAAACATTCGAACAGGCCCCGACTTACTGGCACGGTCTTTCACCGTTACAGCCTTCAGGATTGTGCCGATGGCACATATCATTTTGCATTGAGAAGATATGCGAGAAACGCCCGCACCTTTTCAACGCGCGGCGTATTTCCTATCACGCCTATATACAGATTACCATCTATTCCGGCATTGCGGAATACTGGAAATTCAGAAACATCGACCGCATTTACCTGCTGCTCAGTTACAGACTCGTAAACATCAGCTTCATTCAGGCTGTACTCGATCGAGTTGTCCTCAAGTATCACAGTCCCTTCCGTCAGGTAAGGCCTGAGATCTTCATAAAGCTGTGCATCGTCCTTCAGCACAGTTTCCATATCCATCAGCAGTCCGCTGGCGGACATCTGTGAATATGCGTTGTCATTCATCAGTGCAGCATCCATCTGTTTTGCGCTGATCGCACCCAGGATCTTCATCTTTGACGCATACACATACTGGTGATTCTCCGAGGAAGGATCCTCATCAATGTACAGGTCTTTGTAGACGAGCACTTCATTTTTCTTCAGATCAAGACCAATATCTTCCAGAAAATCATCTGTCATCCTCTGATTCAGGTCCTCACCGAACACGATGTTGACATAGGCAGTATACAGAACCGGATCTTTCTTCGTCAGCGTATGGACTAAAGAAGTAATTGCAACGACCAGGACTACAAATGCGGTAAACAGCGGCAGTTTATAGTAAGTAAGGATATACTCTGCCTTTTCCCGCTTGTTCATTCTATGGTACGACTTCCTGACAGCCGCCCGCTCTTCCGGTGACCCTCTCATTGTTCGTCCTCTTCAGGCCGGTATGATATGACACGGAATACATTGATCAGCATATAGGATGACAGCAGTGCGCTTAGTCCTTCTCCAAACAGGATCAGCGGAGTGAATATCGCGACCACAGCATAAAACATCACAAAGTGGATCGCAGCTACTACGATCGTACAGAACAGATAATGTATGCCGATCAGCAGAGAATTTTTCAGCATTGCCTTGTCGTTGTTCTCAAATCTCGCAATCAGCGGAAAGATATACACCAGGACCACGGCATAGATGATCGATATAGCGATCAGCAGTGCCAGGTTCAGCGTCCACATGATTGCCAGACTGCCGCTGGACATGGAACGCATATGCAGGACTACATAAAAGTCGCCGCCGATCAGGATCCCTGCCAGCAGCAGAAGAAGCCACATCCTGGTCGCCTGCTTGAAGTTGCTGCGGAATGCAGTAATGAACTGCTTCGTAATATTCGATTCTTTTTCATCTGCGATCTTCAGCGTCACCGAGTAGAGGGCAGTTGTCGATGCACCGATCGTTATGATCGGCAGAGAGCATATCATCCACATCATATTCAGCCAGCAGGCATAACTGAGTTTCAGAAACAGCTGACTGAATTTACTGTCATAGGAAAAAATGTTCATATATTTTTCTCCGTATCAGAATTCAGTGGACTCTCTCAGGACAAGATCAGTCGCGACATAGATCGTCCGATATTCCATTGTAGGTTCCTTGATCCTGGTCATCAGCAGATGCAGTGCGGAAAATGCCATAGACTGGGAGTGAATGTGGACGGTCGACAGTGCCGGATGGAAGATCCTCGATTCATGGGAATCGTCAAAGCCAAGAAAACGGGTCTTCTTCAGAATGTTTTTATGGCTCAGGATAAGCAGCTGTATTGCGTCGATCGCGACAAAGTCATTCGCACAGATATATACATCCGGTATATCCTTCAGGTCTTCAAGGAGATCCGCAAGTGAATCGGTATCCTTATCCTTAGTATTGATCACATAGTGTTCATTGATCTCGATGCCTGCTGATATCATTGCAAGACGGTAAGCACAATAACGTTCCCAGAACGACTGGCAATGTTCGTAATCACCGATGAAGCCGATCTTTGTCAGACCTCTCTCGATCATCAGATTAACAAAATGCGTGATCTCCGTATAATTATCCATCAACAGCTGGTCACCATAAACGGAACGTTCGTTTTTCCGTGCCGGGCCATCCACGAACAGGACAGGAATACCAAGTTCGCTGATCATATCACAGTAACGAGGATCAAAGACTTCAATACAGATGATTCCTTTTGACTGTTCCCGGTTGAATGTACGGGGAAGAGACCTGTTTTTGATGTTCTCACGTGATATACGGTGGACAGACAATGTATATCCCATCTGTGTGATCTCTTCATGGATATTATCCATAAAAAGTGAAGCGAAATGTGAATTGCTCAAACTGATCGTTGTAAACAGTGAGATCTCTCCTGATTCTTCCTGTTTTGCTTTTTTTGAAGTCCCGATACTTGTCATGGACGCAACATAAGAAAACTGCTTATATCCCATTTCTACCGCCTTCTCAAGAATTTTGTCCCGGGTAGCTTCGGCAATCCCTTCGGAGTTGTTGATGGCTTTCGATACCGTATTGCGGGACATTCCAAGCGCATCTGCAATATCCTGGATCGTGACTTTCTGTTTCATATATTGGTCCTCTGCTTCTGATTGATATTCTATCATCAGAATAGACAGTTGACAAACAGGCGCCAAGTCAGAATTGTGCATTTGCACAATTCTTTATATATCAATATAACCCATCTTTCAAGTGCAATTATTCATTAAAAATGTGCATTTGCACATTTTTAATGAGATTTTTCCACTTTTTTGTTGCACCGTATATATTCAAATGCTAGTATGGTTGTATCTCGAAGTAAGCGCTATCATGATCTGCATTCATCCGCCGAAAAATGCATTTCCGATAGCTGCATATCTTCTAAAGGAGGGTTTTAATGGGAAAGGCTTCTGGAAACAGTACAGCAGGTGCTGCTTCAAGTTCGAAGCTGCATAACGCTCTAGTGTACTTCAGACAGCACTGGCAGCTCTATCTGATTTTTATCATGCCGGCATTCCTGCTGACGATAATCTTCAGATACTTACCTATGGGCGGTATTCTGATCGCGTTTACAGAATATAACCCGATCCGAGGTATCCTGGGCAGCGAGTGGGTCGGTTTCTCACACTTCTCACGCTTCTTGTCTTCACCGGATTTCCTGAGTTATCTGATGAACACTCTGAAGCTGAGCGTATTCGGCCTGCTGTGGGGATTCCCAATCCCGATCCTGCTTGCATTCCTGCTGAATAGGATTCTCAGCACAAGTATCAAGCAGAAAATTCAGCTGGTTCTGTACATGCCGAACTTCATTTCAGTCATCGTCCTTTGCGGTATCGTCCGTATCCTGCTGTCGCCGACCGGAATGATCAACTCCATGCTTGGAACATCCACTAATTTCATGACGATGCCTTCAGCTTTCCGTACGATCTATATCGCTTCCGGAATCTGGCAGGGCGCAGGATGGGCTTCCATCATCTATACTGCCGCTCTTTCCAACGCCAGCAAAGAACTGAAGGAAGCTGCTGTCATTGACGGCGCAAACATCATCCAGCAGATCAAAGCAGTCGAATGGCCAGCTATCAAGGATACCGTCCTGATCCAGTTCATTATGTCTGTCGGCAACATCATGAGCATCGGCTTCGAAAAAGCATATGCTCTGCAGACTGACCTGAACCTGTCGACATCCGAGATCATCTCGACCTACGTCTACAAAAAAGGTCTTTTGGACGGTGACTACGGTTTCTCAACCGCTGTCGGCCTGTTCAACACTGTCATCAACGTTATCCTTCTGATTTCGATGAACAAGATCGTTCAGAACATGAATGAAGGAAAGGGTATCTGATGAGGAGGTAAGGATATGGAAAAGAAGAAAAAGAGTGAGTTTTCCAAGTATCCCGTAGAAGATAAAACCATATTGATCATTGGTTACATCCTTCTCGGACTCTTCATCGTCGCAATCATCCTGCCGATGGTCTACATTATCCTCGCTTCGTTTATTGATCCGATCGTACTGCAGAACTCCGGCATCACATTTGATTTCTCCAAGTGGACACTCACAGCATATGAACGTGTCCTCTCCAACTCACAGATCTGGGTAGGTTTCAAAAACGCACTGATCTATTCGGTCCTGTTTACATTCATCTCGGTCATCGTTACGCTGCTTGCGGCATATCCGATGTCCCGTCCGGATTTCAAGGGTAAAGGTTTCTTCAACATCCTGTTCGTTATCACGATGTTCTTCGGCGGCGGCCTGATCCCCACATATTTGCTGATCTCCAACCTGGGTATGCTTGATACCATCTGGGCAATTCTGATCCCCGGCGCGTTCAGCGTGTGGAACATGATCATAGCGAGAACATATTACATGGGTATTCCCCGTGACCTGCAGGAAGCTTCTGAAATCGACGGCGCTGATGAAATGGTCTATTTCTTCCAGATCCTTCTTCCGGTCTGCACACCGATCATCGCTACGATCTCCATGTGGCAGTTTGTCGGTATGTGGAACAGCTACTTTGATGCAATGATCTATCTCAACAGCGCGTCAAAACAGCCGCTGCAGCTCGTACTCCGCTCTATCCTGATTCAGAACCAGCCGGAAGCCGGCATGGTCTCCGATATGCAGTCAACTGCGGAACGTGCGCGCCTTGCAGAACTTCTTAAATACGCAACAATCATCATCTCCAGCATTCCGCTGATGATCATGTATCCGTTCTTCCAGAAGTACTTCGATAACGGAATCATGGCCGGCGCGATCAAGGGTTAACCAAAAACGAAAATAATCGGAGAAAGAAAAATCAAAAGGAGTCAACATGACAAATTTATTTAAAAAAGGCAGTGCTCTTATCCTCTCCATGGCTACAGCTGCAGTTCTCCTCGCAGGATGCGGCGGTGGCGGCGGTGCTTCCGGCGGTGGCGGTGCTTCCGGCGGAACAGACGTCGATCCTGCTACGCTTGCATTCCCTCTTGCTGAAAAAGCAGAGATCAACGGTCTGACAAACTTCCCTGCAGGGACAGAGTCCGAACCGAACAACCGTACGATCTTCAAGCGCCTTGAAGAAAAAACAAACGTTCATGTTAACTGGAAGACGATCCAGTCCGACCAGTGGGGCGACAAGATCCAGCTCGAAATGTCCAACGTCAAGACACTTCCCGACTTTGTCTTCAATGCCGGCTTCAGTGACACAGACCTGCTCAAATATGCGAAGCAGGGTGTCATCCTGAACCTGGAAGATTACATTGACAAATACATGCCGAATCTGCAGAAAGTCTTCGAACAGGCTCCTGAATACAGGGCAATGTGCACAGATGCAGACGGCCACATCTGGGCTCTGCCGTGGATCGAACAGCTCGGTTATGAAAAGACAGCGATCCAGACGATCGATAACATGCCTTTCATCAACAAGAACTGGCTTGACTTCCTCGGGCTCGAAATGCCGACAACAGTTGATGAATTCGAGCAGGTACTGATCGCATTCCGCGATAACGCAGCTGATCTTAAGAAAGAATTCAATATTGATGGCGAAATCATTCCGATGTCCTTCATCATGAACGATGGCGGTCAGGACCCGATGTCTCTGGTCAATGGCTTCGGCGAAGGTATTGGCGATCCTGATAAGGGAAGACATATCGCTGTTACAGATGACAAGAAGGTTGTCTGCACTGCTACTCAGGAAGGCTTCAAGAAAGGTCTTGCTTATCTCCATAAGCTCTATGAAGAAAAACTGATCGACCCTGAAGCATTCACACAGGAATGGTCCACATATGTTGCCAAGGGTAAGTCCGGACGTTATGGCGTCTGCTTCTCCTGGGACGTTGCAAACATTGCTCAGGTTTCCATGGATGACCTGATCGCCGGCAAGAGCTGGGTACCGCTGCCTATGCTGCAGGCTGATACAAAGAACCTCACACCTGGCAATGGTTCCTTCACATCCGGTTTCGACAGAGGCCGCTGCGTTGTAACTGCTGTTGCTAAGAACCCTGCTCTCGTATGCGCATGGCTCGACCAGATGTATGATCCGTTCCAGTCCCCTCAGAACAACTGGGGTACATACGGTGAAGACGATGACTTCGATATCTTCGAACTCGGCACAAATGCTGCCGGCGAACAGATGCTGAAGCACTGCTGGCTCGGTAATGCTTCTCCTGTAGAAGTACGTGAAGCAGAAGCTGTTGGCGGTCCGCTTGCGATCCTCGACTCCTATTATGATAAGTATGTAACATGTCCTGATGATGCTCAGTACAGACTTAACTGGATCAAGGACATCTACACACCTGATATGCACACGAAGTATGTTGTACCGAATGTCTTCATGACAACAGACGACGTTAAAGAACTCTCCAACCTGCAGGCTGATATCACTAAGTGCATCAACACTGCTAAGTCCGACTGGGTAATGAACGGATTCACAGATGCTGATTGGGACAAGCTCCAGTCAGATCTCGAAGCTTATCAGCTGCCTAAATTCCTGTCGATCTATCAGAAATACATTGACGAATACTACAAATAATTTAAACTAGAAGAAATTGAGATATCCGCTCTGCAAGGGGCGGATATCTCATACTTGAAACAGGAGTGAAAGAGAAAATATGACAAGTCAGATACTAAATGAAGCTCGGAATTATGAAATGACTGAAGGGGAATTACTCCCGGCAGAAACACGGCCCCTGTTTCATCTCACGCCTAAGATCGGTTGGATGAACGATCCAAATGGTTTTTCACAGTACAACGGAGTGTATCATCTGTTTTTCCAGTATTATCCATATCGAAAAAAATGGGGACCCATGCACTGGGGACACGCAACGACCAAGGATTTTCTGAAATGGGAATTTATGCCGTGTGCTCTGGCACCTGATACCGTACCTGATTCCGGCGGATGTTTCTCCGGCAGTGCTGAAACAACCGATGACGGAAAACATCTGCTGATGTACACAGGTGTTGTAAAGATCTCAGATCTTGATGAAGAAAATTTCATTCAGACCCAGTGTGTTGCGATCGGTGATGGAGTTGACTATCAGAAATATGAAGGAAATCCTGTTATCAGCTACACAGATATCCCTGAAGGTCTCAGTAAATATGACTTCCGTGATCCGAAGATCTGGCGTGAACAGGATGGAACTTACCGCTGTGTTGTCGGCGCATGTACCGCTGATAGAGACAAAAAAGGCCGTATCCTCTACTTCAAAAGCAGTGATGGATTGAAATGGGAATTCATCAGTGTTCTCGCAGAAAATGATGGTACTTTAGGTGCCATGTGGGAATGCCCTGATTTCTTTGAACTCGACGGCAAATATGTCCTGATGGTCAATCCGCAGGATGTCCTGCAGAACGATCAGTTCAACTGCGGCAACGTATCCGTTGCGATGATCGGCACATTCGATCCTGAGACCGGCAAATTCACCAAAGAACATGCACAGCTCGTTGACTACGGAATCGATTTCTATGCCACTCAGACGTTGCTCAGCAGTGACGGCAGAAGGATCATGACCGCCTGGATGCAGAACTGGGACAGTACTACATACACATTCCGCAGTCTCCGCTGGTTCGGACAGTGCATCATTCCCAGAGAACTTTCTGTCAGGGACGGCATGCTCATCCAGACTCCTGTCAGGGAAATTGAGCAGATCCGGAAAAACCGTGTTGTTTATGAAAACGTCCCTGTCAATGGAAAGCTCACACTAGATGGTGTAAGCGGCAGAACGATCGATATGACTGTACGGATCCGCCCGGAATTCTCCGGAAGCTACCGCAAGTTTGAACTCCGTGTTCGTGAAGATGACGAGCATTATGCATCACTGGTATACAGACCTGCGGAAAATACGCTCAGATTCGACCGTTCAAACTCCGGAACCAGAAGAGCTACGACGCATACAAAGAAATGTACGCTTCCTGATAAGGACGGTGAATTGACACTGCGTATCATTCTTGACCGCTACAGCTGTGAAGTATTTATTAATGAAGGTGAAAAGGTCATGTCAAACATGATCTTTGCAAGCCCGAAAGCTGAAGGGATCAGTTTCATCAATCTCACCGGATCAGTATTTATCGATGTCGAAAAATACGATCTCGAATTAGACTGATAGATCAAGCTGTCTTACGGGACAGCTTTTTATTGATCAGCAGACAGTGCAATGCACTGTTTTTTGTATGCATGCCAGCCGGCTGCATATAAAAAACCCGATACCGGAAGCCGGTACCAGGCTGTGTTATGATCTGTTCTTTATAGTACTTCGACCAGTTCGATCAGGAAATTCAGTTCCTTTCCTGCCATTTCATGGTTTGCGTCGAATGTGATCATCGTATCTGTTTTTTCTGCAACCGTTACAGGGAATGCTCTGCCGCTCATATCCTGGAGGTAGACTTTCTGTCCTTTTTCGAGACCTTCAGAACCGGGAAGTTCTGTCATCGGTACCGTGAATACCTGTCTGGGGTCCGGCATGCCGTATGCTTCTTCAGGCATCAGATGAACATTCTTTGTTTCCCCGACTTCCATGTCAGCTACAGCAGCATCAAACCCTTTGATCATCATTCCTGCTCCGCAGATAAATTCAAGCGGCTGTCCGCGGTCATAGGAAGAGTCAAACTGTGTACCGTCATTCAGAGTTCCCTTGTAATGAACACGGCATGTCTTTCCGACATTCTTTCCTGTAAATGCAGGTTCTGCATCTCCGCAGTGCCCGCAGCATCCATGTCCTTCTTCGCTGTCGTGGTTTCCACAGCACTCGTGCTCCTCATCATGTTCACCGCAGCACTCATGTCCCTCTTCATGATGATCATGATGATCACATGTGACGTCTGCAGATGTCAGTTCGCCTTTCAGATACGCTTCTACAGCCTGGTCAGCATCTCCTTCTGCACCTGAGCATAATGTGATCCCTGCATTCATCAGTGCGTTTTTTGCACCACCGCCAATACCGCCGCAGATCAGGACATCGATCACCTGCTGTGCAAGAAGACCTGCCAGAGCGCCATGTCCGATTCCATTGGAAGAGATGACTTCAGAAGAAAGAACCTTTCCGTCCTCTACTGTATAGACCTTGAAGCTCTCTGTTCTTCCAAAATGCTGGAATACTTTTCCGTTTTCATATGTTACTGCAATCTTCATTTCAAATACCTCGCGGTATCCATTATATCGGAAATAAAATAAAAGCCAACTAAATAAAGCAGATCCTGCTGTTGAGAACCTGCTTTATGATCATCAGGATTCTTTTGTTCTGATATTAACGACTGCTTTCATTCCGCTTCCGTTCTCAGTGATCGTTACCTTGGATCTTCCTGCGGTCATGCCGCCTGTGATCTTGATCTCTGCACGGTAACCTCCGGATGAATTCCTTGTAATGTTATTCAGACGCGGACCGCATCTGTCAGGATCAGAGGATTTGATCGTGACGGACTGCGGTTTGTGGTCAAAGTCAGCGTAGAGAGTGATCGTTTTGTTTTTTGAAACAGCGATCGTTTCATTGCCTATGATCTTTTCAGTTCCTCCGGAAAGCTGTACTGACATCGTCATAGCGTGGATGAGTTCCTGCAGGTAGATCTTCTGCTGATCATAATGTCCTGTTCCATCCTTGCTTTCTGCCTGAACGATCATATATCCTGAAGAATAATTCGTAACCCCGAGTTTGCTGAGAAGTTTGGATGAAACAGTGATCTTTCCCGTCTTCGATATTTTGATCAGTTTCATTTCTTTGATCGTATCCAGACAGTCATAGCCGTTGATCACAGCCTTCTCAATACTCCATTTAACGGTACTGACAGAAGGCTTGCCATAGACCTTACCAATCACAGCTGTCAGCTGACAGCTTTTCCCGATCACCATGGAATTGATATCTTCAACAATGTTTACGTTCTTTACAGGTACTGTCAGGAATATACCTGATGTCGGCATTGTGACCTTTACCTTGACCGAGGCCTTTTTACCGGATCCGTCAGATGCTTTGCATGTAATGATTGTTGTACCGGCTTTCATAGCTGTGACTTCGCCGTCAGATGTGACTTTCGCAACTTTTGGCTGGCTGGATGTCCAGATCGGTCTTGTTTCTGCTTCTCCGACAGCTGTCGTAAGAACAGCGCTCAGACTAATGCTGTTGTCTGTCTGATCTGTTTCAGGAAGATCCACCGCATACACGGAAGCAGATCTGACCGGTTCATGATCCAGCAATACGCTCACTGCAGTAACTTTATGACATACTGTCACAGCATATGATCCTTCTGCACCGGATCCATCTTTTGCGACAGCTTTGACAGTTATAACAGTTCCTTCCGGGACACCTTTTTTCACGCTCAGCAGGCCGGTTTTATCGATCGACACATAATTCTGATATACCGGATCTGAGACTTCCGCTATACTCCAGACTGTTTTTCTGTTATCTGCTGTCTTTGGCCAGACAACAGCTTTCATCTGAAGAGTCTTTCCGGGAAGGATCCCGTTCCTTCCGATTACGGAAATACTGTCGGAAAGACGTTTTACCGTGACCCTGCATTTTGCCTTTTTCACAGTATTCTGGAACCGGATCTTCAGCCAGATATTTGTTTCTCCTTTACCCACTGCAGTAACGATACCGTTCTCATCAACGACCGCGATCTGTTCGTTGTCTGAATACCATTGATAATCATCCGGCCGGTATTTACTCAGATCAGCTTTACTGCCGTCTTCCAGGACGATCGCTTTAACGCCTACTTCAGCAGTTCCCGGATTCATTTCTGAATAATTCAGCGCAAGGCTCGTATTGATCAGACTGATCTTCTCGATCCTTTGATCCGTAACAGATGGTACAGGACCGCCTGTCCGGATCTGCAGTGATGAGATATCACTGATCACACCAGTGCCGCTGATCACTGAAGCCTTTACTGTCAGGATCGAATTGTACGGCATTCCGGACAGATCAGTCTCTCCGGTATACAGTTCACCGCATACGACCTTCCTGTTTCTGACGGCAGGTTTCCTGCCATCCAGTGTGTAGATGATCTGTGCCCTTTCATCCGGATCAACAGCAGTGATCGACAGTATATTGGTACTGCTGTCGAAAGAGATCATCGGAGCAGATTCTTTTTCACCAAACAGTTTTTTCAATGAAACGATACCGGCTCCCATCTGTCCGCTCACGGAGGATGAACCCGCCTTGATAATGCGTTCCATCTGATCCGGTGATGTATATCCGTAGGCACTCATATAGAGTGCTGCACTTCCCGCCGCAACAGGAGATGCCATGGAAGTACCGTTCATGGTCCGGTATGAAGATGTTGAACTGTAGCTGTAATATGATGAACTGATCTCAGAACCAGGAGCAGAAATGTCACACCATTCCCCATAGCAGGAATAAGCTGCCCTGCTTCCTGTTCTGCCCACTGCAGCAACGCCGATCACATGATCGTAGCCCGCAGGATAGCATTTTACGTTCGTTCCGTAGTTTCCCATTGCGGCAAACATCGTGGAACCTGATTCATAAGCAGTAGTCACTGCATCCTGGACTGTCTGGCTGTAAGAAACAGTGCCGAAACTCAGGTTCATGATCCATGCACCGTCTTCAGCAGCGAGCAGGATCGCTTCTGCTATATCAGCCGCTGCAGCTGAGTTACCGCGGAATACATTATATGAATAGATTGTAGTATCAGGCGCAATGCCTGCCCCTCCGGCTCCGTTGCCCAGTGAACCGGCAATAATTCCTGCAACATGTGTTCCGTGCGCGTTGGAAGGACTTGTTGAAATACTGCCGACCGGACGCAGCACGACTTTGCCTGCCAGTTCTTCATGGTTCTCCTGAACTCCCGAATCAATGACAGCCACCTTAACATCAGGACTTCCTGTTGTGACACCCCATGCCTCATACGTTCCGATCATGTCATGGTACCACTGCCAGCAGTATGTTTCCTGTGTCGTATATGAGACCTGTTTTAATAAGGGATCCGGTTCTTCAAGCGTATCGACCCAATACTCCCAGTCAGTCTTCTCAGGGACATGGAATGACTGAAGCATTGAACCCTGCCCGGCTATTTCCGGTTCTTCATCGACCGGTTCATCCAGATATACGAGCCAATTAGCATCTACTGCAGGCAGAGCAGAATCAAGATCCATTCCTGTTTCAACTGCCTCATATACGTTCATGCCGTTCTCCGGAAGACGGATCACTGCAACATTTGTACTGTATGATATCAGCTCTCCGCCATAGCTGAGTGCTGCCTGTCTGGCATATTCCTCGGATTCCGCGATCAGTATGATCTCATTTGCTATATAGTCTGTTCCCTCGGTTTTTTCAGCCAGTGTCTCCAGTACCTGATGTTCTGCCATCTGCTGTTTTTTCAGCATCTGTTCTTCCGTGATCTCAAAATACGGTTCCGGTTCTATGATCTCCGGATCATGATCTTCCGGTACAGTCGGTTCCGTATCCTCTGCTTCATGATTCTGTTCAGGTGTTTCTTCCTGTTCTTCAGGTTCATCAGGCTCTTCTATGATTTCTTCAACCTGTTCTTCCCGAATCAGTTCTCTCTCTTCAGGTTCTTCTTCAATCACAGTTTCCGACAGGATCTCTGTCTCATTTTCCGGTTCTTCAGTAGACACTCCGGTTTCTGCTGTTTCGGTCAATTCTTCAGCATACACAGGAAAAAGCTGTGCAGCTAAACACATCATCAGCAGAAATGTTGTACATCTTTTCATACGTGTCTCCCGGATCTTTTGATCTCACATCATTGCAGACCTGACTGGACAAAGCAATATGACTCTCTGCAGCAGGATGATCGACCATATACCGTTCCTGGCATTTGCTGAACGGCTCATGCTGTTATTTTACAATATTGCCTGCCTGCGTTGTATCCTTATTGCCCTTTTGCCGGTAAATATCCACGAAAAAAGACAGTCCGCTGATAGATTGGACTGCCTTCATGAATTGTTTCGAAATTACAGATTCCTTCCGGATACACTCAGTCGATTCAGAGCCTTTTCCAGTGCGATCCTTGCACGCTGTATATCATAGTTCGGATTATTCGACGCAAGTCTCCTCTCTGCACGCTGTCTTGCAGATTCTGCACGTTCAACATCGATCTCTTCTTTCGACTCGACCGCATCTGTCAGGATTTCCGCCAGATTATCACGGAAGTAGAACAATCCGCCTGCTACAGCATATTCCTGACGTCCGTCAGTCTCTTCCGTTGTCATCTTTCCGATCTTCAGCATCGTTACCAGCGGCATGTGATTCGGGAGTATTCCCCTTTCACCGTCCGTTGTTACGATATTGATGATCGAAGCGTCCATTTCTTTATATACTCCCTTCGGAGTCACGATGCGGCAATGAATCATCATTTCAGTGTCTCTGCCTTCCTGACAACATCTTCGACTGTACCGACAGACATGAATGCCTGTTCAGGCAGATCATCGTATTTACCGTCAAGAATTTCGCGGAAGCTTCTGACTGTTTCCTCGACAGGTACATATACACCCTTGATACCGCTGAACTGTTCAGCAACAGAGAACGGCTGGGAAAGGAAGTTACGTACACGTCTTGCGCGAGCAACGATCTTCTTGTCTTCTTCACCAAGTTCTTCCATACCGAGGATCGCAATGATGTCCTGCAGTTCCTTGTATCTCTGAAGGATCTGCTGTACTTCACGTGCAACTTCGTAATGCTCTTCACCGATGATCAGCGGATCCAGGTTACGTGAACCTGAAGCCAGCGGATCAACTGCCGGATAGATACCCAGTGCAGCAATGCTTCTTTCAAGGACTGTCTTGGAGTCCAGATGAGAGAATGCTGTTGCAGGTGCAGGGTCTGTCAGGTCATCTGCGGGCACGTAAATTGCCTGGACAGATGTAATGGAACCTTTATCCGTTGAAGTGATACGTTCCTGCAGCTGGCCCATTTCCGTTGCCAGAGTCGGCTGATAACCGACGGCACTCGGCATACGGCCAAGCAGAGCGGATACTTCGGAACCTGCCTGTGTGAAACGGAAGATGTTGTCAATGAACAGCAGCACGTCCTGATGTTCTTCATCACGGAAGTATTCTGCCATTGTCAGAGCAGACAATGCAACACGCATTCTGGCACCGGGTGACTCATTCATCTGGCCATATGTCAGAACCGTATTCTTCAGGACACCGGATGTCTTCATTTCATAATACATGTCATTGCCTTCACGGGTTCTTTCACCGACGCCCGCAACAACGGAACGTCCGCCGTGTTCAATTGCAATATTATGGATCAGTTCCTGCATCAATACAGTTTTGCCTACTCCGGCACCGCCGAACAGACCGACTTTACCACCCTTGGAATAAGGGCAGAGCAGGTCAATGACCTTGATGCCTGTTTCCAGGATTTCTGTTGATGTCTGCTGCTGAGCAAATGAAGGTGCTTCTCTGTGGATCGGCATCTTTTTCTTAGCGTTTACCGGACCCAGTCCATCGATCGGCTGACCGAGGACATTGAACATTCTTCCAAGAACCTCATCACCTACCGGTACCGAGATCGGTGCTTCGGTGTCGATGCAGTCCATTCCGCGCATCAATCCGTCGGTAGAAGACATAGCAATACAGCGCACGATATCGTCACCGATATGCTGTGCGACTTCTGCAGTCATCTGATGATCTCCTTCTCCGATCAGAATTGCATTACGGATAGACGGAAGATCATTCGGATCAAAGCGGATATCGATGACAGGTCCGATAACCTGTACAATTTTTCCTGTTTTGCTCATATTCGCCTACCTTCTTTCTAGACAGCTGCGGAACCGCCGACGATCTCGGTGATCTCCTGCGTAATCGCTGCCTGTCTTGCTTTGTTATATTCGAGCCTGAGACTGGAGCCGAGTTCATCAGCATTGTCTGTAGCTGTCTTCATTGCGACACGTCTGCTGCCCTGCTCTGCAGTTGTAGATTCCATCCAGTCAGCATAGACAACATCATGGATCATCATCGGAATCAGCTGATCCAGAATCGTCTGGGCATCCGGCTCAAATAATGTTTCCACATAATCGCCTGTTTTTTCCGGCACATCCGTTGGTGTCAGGCTGCAGGGAAGAAGCTGATCGATCTCAGGTACGAAGCTCATTGTGTTTACAAACCTCGTATACAGCAGTTCAACTGTTCCGACTTTGTTGTCCCTGTACAGATTGATGCCTTTATCAACCAGATCTTTCAGTTCAAGGAATGTCATACGGTCAGAACTGATCGGATATTCATTGATCAGATTAAACCCTTCTTCTCTTAACTGCCGGTAAAGTGATGTTCCGACCAGGATCACAGGATCCTTTTTATCGAGTTTTTCTCTTGCCAGTTTAACAACATTCTGATTATAGCCTCCGCACAGTCCAAGATCTGAACAGAATACGATCGTCACTTTTGCATCAGAGGTTTTGGGCTCAAGATATATGCATTCAACTCCGGGGTTGTTTGCGACGATCTCGTCGACCGTATCCTGAAGCTTCTGTGCATACTGTCTGTTGGCTTCCATTGCATTGCGCTGTTTAACCAGTTTGGCATTGGCGATCATTTCCATTGCCTTGGTGATTTTGCGCGTGCTGTTAACTGACTTGATCCTTGTACGAAGTGCCTGCTTCGATGCTGCCATATCAGTTCACTCCTTTTACAAGTTTAAACTGTCTGAGTGCCTCTGCCATTGCAGCATGAACTTTCTCTGTCAGTTCAGGGCTCAGAACACCTGTCTCCTCTATTTCGTTTACAACGTCTTTTGCGTATTCGTGGAAGTAACGATGCATATTACGTTCAAAGTCTCTGACATCTTCCGTATTTACATCATCCATATAGCCGTTCTTTGCGGCAAACAGTGACAGTACCTGGTCGCACATGGACATCGGCTGGTACTGAGGCTGCTTCAGCAGTTCAGTCAGCTTTGCGCCGTGATTCAGGATCTTCTTGGTTGCTGCATCCAGGTCGGAACCGAACTGTGAGAATGTCAGCATTTCATGGTACTGTGCAAGATCGAGCTTCAGGGATGAAGAAACATTCTTCATTGCTTTTGTCTGCGCATTGGAACCTACACGGGATACTGAGAGACCGCTGTCAACTGCCGGACGGACACCGCTTGCAAACAGGTCTGTCTGCAGGAAGATCTGACCGTCTGTAATTGAGATGACATTTGTCGGAATATATGCCGAGATGTCACCTGCCTGTGTCTCGATGATCGGGAGTGCTGTCAGGGAACCTCCGCCAAGCTCATCGGAGAGCTTCGCTGCACGTTCCAGAAGACGGCTGTGCAGATAGAAGACATCACCGGGGAACGCCTCACGTCCCGGAGGCCTTCTCAGCAGCAGCGACATTGTTCTGTATGCAACAGCGTGCTTGGAAAGGTCATCATAGATGATCAGGACATCTTTGCCCTGTTCCATCCATTCCTCACCGATCGCACATCCTGCGTACGGTGCAATGTACTGCAGAGGAGCGCTTTCCGATGCGGAAGCATTGACGATCGTCGTATATTCCATAGCATCGTTTTCACGCAGCTTCTGCACCAGTCTGGCAACAGTACTTTCTTTCTGTCCGATCGCTACATAAATGCAGTTAACGTTTTTGCCTTTCTGGTTGATGATCGTATCGATCGCAATCGCTGTTTTACCTGTTTCACGGTCGCCGATGATCAGCTCACGCTGACCTTTGCCGATCGGGATCATTGAGTCGATAATTTTCAAACCTGTCATCAGAGGCTGGAAAACGCTCTTTCTGGTCATAACACCGGGAGCTACACGCTCGATCGGTCTTGTCTTGCTGGCAGCGATCGGTCCGCCGTTATCGATCGGCTGTCCAAGTGAATTAACAACTCTTCCGAGCATCGCATCACCGACCGGCACTTCCGCAATTCTTCCCGTTCTGCGAACTTCGTCGCCTTCTTTGATCAATGTATCATTACCAAGCAAAACGGCACCGATATGATCTTCTTCCAGGTTCAGCACCATTCCTGTGACTCCGTGAGGGAATTCCAACAATTCAGAGGACATTGCCTTGTCAATCCCCTGGACCATTGCAATACCGTCACCGACACTGATTACATAACCGACATCGTCGGAATGTATTTTCTGATCATAGTTCCGGATCTGTTCTTTAATCAGAGCACTGATCTCTTCCGGTCTGATCTCTTTCATACCTGTCCTCCTCTCAGCAGAGCTTCCTTCATACCTTCAATACGCCGTTTCATCGATACATCTGTAATATTGTTTCCGACTACGACCTTTATCCCTGCTATGAGCTGCTCGTCAATCTGATTCTTCAATACGATTTCTTTGCCTGTCTTTTTCTCCAGAGCACCTTTGATCTTTGCCAGAGCTTCATCATCCAGTTTTCTTGCGGAATAGACCGTAGCTTCCTGAATACCAAGTTCTTCATTGGCTTTCTGGATCAGAACACGCAGGATTTCCTTCAGGTAATCCATACGTCCTTTATCAATCAGGAGATTCATAAAGCTGACCATGTATTGATCATATGCATCTGAAAAAACCCGATTGATCAGATCTTTCTTTTCTTCTTTTGTAACTTTGACAGCACGGAAAAAATCCAACAATTCCGGTGTATCTTCCGTCAGCTGGAGAATACTTTCCGCCTGCTGTTTTGTTTCTTTTACTGTGTTCTCGTCAAACGCAAGTTCGAACAGCGCCTGTGCATAGCGCTCGGAAATCTCACTGCTCATTGCCGGCTGCTTCCTTTACAAAAGCATCAACCGCCTGACGGTCAAGATCTACACTGTTCTGGTCGGAAATGAGTTTGCCGGCCGCAGCCATAGCGACTTCGATCATTTCCTGACGCATGGAACTGTACATCTCCTGACGTTCAGCCTGTATCTGTTCGCGTGCTTTCTTACGTTCCGCATCAGCTTCTCTGGATGCCTGTGTAAGAATCGTTTCCTTTTCGTCCTTTGCCTGACGGACAGCAGCACTGACAATTTCCTCCGCTCTATCTGAAGCTTCGTTCAATTGTTCCAATGCCTTTCTGCGGTCACTCAGTGCTTCCTGCTTTGCCTGTTCGCTTTCAGCAAGATCTGCCTGCATTTTTTCCGCGCGCTTTGCCAGGAAATCCTGTACAGAAGCCCACAGAAACGTTTTCATCAGCAAAAACAGAACGAGTGTACTGCATAACTGCACGATCATCGTCAGAGGGTTTGGCAGCAGCTGTCCTACAATGTCAATATCTATCATTGCAGAACACCTGTATTAATATACAAACATCAGAAGAATGGAAACCAGCAGTCCATAGATTGCACATGTCTCGGACAACGCAATACCAAGAATCATTGTTGAACGGATCTTGGACTCTGCTTCCGGGTTTTTGCCGATTGCATCACATGCATGCGCAGCAACTTCACCTTCGCCTCGTCCGGTCATCATACCGGTCATAACTGCCAGACCAGCACCAATTGCGATTAAACCATGATTGATATCCATAAATAGCTCCTCCTTATTTAAGCTCCTTTTTTAACTTCTTCGGGAATATCGTTACCAACAAGGACAACTGTCAATGTAACAAAGACAAGTGTCTGAATAAATCCTGAGAACAGGTCGAAATAAGCATGCAGGATCGGTGTCAGGATCGGGGCAAGGAAATTGAATGCGCCCGATGCGCCAAATAATCCTGCGATCGAGTTCGACAAGAACTGGCAGAATGAATAGATCAGCTGCATCATGATTCCGCCGCACAGTATGTTGCCGAACAAACGAAGTGACATTGATACCATCGTTGAGAATTTGCCGAAAATGTTCATCGGCAGCATGATCGCGATCGGTTCAATGAAACTATGAAGATAGCCTCCGATTCCTCCGTACTTCAGTTCTACATACTGTATTACAAGCCATGTAATAATGGACAGCAGCAATGTAACACTGAGATTGGCTGTCGGAGAGGAGATACCGAACAAACTGATGATGTTGCATACAAAGATATATACAGCGATCGAAAGAACATACGGGGCATAAGACTGTGCGAATTTTTCGCCGCAGTTGTCCTTGACCATGTTGTATATTGTTTCAACACCCCAGATGACAGGTACAATTACTCCTTTTGGTTCAGCCAGCGGATCTGCACTTGATACTTTCTTCGACAGAACAACAATCAGAATTCCGATGATCGCTGTGACCAGGATGATCGTAAATACATCTGTCTGAACTTCCATATTTTACTCATCACTCTCCTTTCGAGGTAATAATGCTTCTACAGTAATGGTCATTTTGATGATCAGCAGACCGGCAGCACTTGCGAATATATTCATGTACTCCGGCAGTTTGACCGATATGATCATAACTGCTGCCATCAATGCATAGTTTATCAGAAAATGCAGGATACCTGTCCCCTTTTCTGCATATCCTCCGTCAACTACACTGTTCCAGTAACTGTCATTTCTGAAATACAGCAGAATGCCGATCATGGCACCTGCTAAAAATCCGGCAGCGTATTTCGGATGAATCAATCCTGTCAGTGAACCAAGAATTACAAGGACTGCGCAGATCTTCCATGATCTCTTTTTCATCAGTCACTGCCTTTCCTTATAATTATCAATCCTTTTTTCACTTACAGCAATTGTTAAATGTATGGTTATTTCAGTTTTCATCTTCAATACAGCCAAGAATATCAAGAATCCTGTTCAGATCATCCGTATCTGTAAAATGGATCGTCAATGACTTTCCAGAAACTCCGACTTTTGTGCCGAGTTTTCCCGACAGTCTGTTTTCAAGATCCGTGATCATCGGATCCTTTTCCTTTACAGGTTTTTTTGTGACCGGTTTTTCGGACAGTTCTTTAATATATTTTTCTACTTCACGTACAGACATTTTCTTTTCCAGAACTGTACGCGCAGCTTCATACATCTGGTCATCGTCCTTCAATGCAAGAAGCGGTCTGACATGTCCCATGGTCAGTTTTTTATCCGTTACCATTTTCTGTACTGTCTGAGGCAGTTTCAGCAGTCTCAGCATATTCGCGCAGTATTCACGGCTCTTGCCGACACGCTGTGCAAGCTTCTCCTGTGTATAACCCAGATTCTTTACCAGGCTTTCATATGCAGCAGCTTCTTCGATCGGATTCAGGTCTTCTCTCTGAATGTTTTCAAGGACCGAGATCTCCATCATCTCATCATCAGTGAAATCTACAGAGATAGCCGGAACGGTCTCAAGGCCTGCGATCTTTGCGGCCCTTAAACGCCGCTCACCGGTGATCAGATCAAATCCTGAAATCTTTGATTTTCTGACCAGAAGCGGCGTAAATATACCGTGCTGACGGATCGAATCTGCCAGTTCATTCAGCGCCTGCGGCTCAAATTCTTTTCTGGGCTGATAAGGGTTCGGACGGATCTCGTTGATCGGGATCTCTATTTCCTTTCTGCCCGGTGCATCCTGTGCGTTGTTCTGAATGTCATCCAGAAACTTTTCAACATTGACATTAAAGATGTTGTCCAGTCCTTTTCCGCCCAGTCCGCCTGTGTCACGTTTAGCCATTAACGTCCTCCTTTCTCATTATGAGAAATCACTTCTCTGACGAGTGCTGCATATGCTTTTGCGCCTTCCGATTTTGTGTCATATTCGAAGATCGAGACCTCGCGGCTCGGTGCTTCCGATAATCTGACATTTCTTGGAATATAACATCTGTAGACTTTTTCTTTGAAATATTTACGGACTTCCTGCTGGACTTCTACCGACAGCTTTGTTCTGACATCAAACATTGTCAGCAGGACCCCTTCAATGGAAAGTCTGGGATTCCACAGCTTCTGCACCAGACGTATCGTTCCGAGCAGCTGTGTCAGACCTTCCAGCGCAAAGTATTCACACTGGACAGGGATCATAACTGTGTCTGCTGCAGTCAATGCGTTTGTATTCAGAAGTCCAAGAGAAGGCGGACAATCGATAATGATGTAATCGTAATCATTCCTGACCGCATCCAGTTTCTGCTTCAGGAGATTTTCCCTGCCTACCGCATAATTGGAAGACGCCATCTCAACATCCGCACCGGACAGATCGATTGTTGCGGGAAGCACATCCAGCGGCGGCATATCCAGCCTGACGGCATTCTGTCTTACACTGTCAGGTCCTACAAGGACATCATAAACGGTATGATTGCGATCAAAGCCGACTCTGTTGGCTCCGATCCCATGTGTTGCGTTTCCCTGCGGATCGAAGTCCACAAGCAGTATTTTCCTGTTTGCGTATGCCAGACCTGCAGAGAGGTTAATACTGGTCGTTGTTTTTCCTACGCCGCCTTTCTGGTTGGCGACTGCTATGATCTTTCCCATAATCTATTTCTATCTCCCCAGGTCATTTCGGTATCTTGATAATGATACGTGTATCCTGATCTGTTTCCTCGATGTCCGTGCTGACATCGATCCCCATCTTGCGGATCATCTGAATACACTGGTTTACGGAATTCAGCGCAATACGGGCATTTCTTGTAAATCCCTTTGTTTTTCTGCGCGGCGGTTTTTTTGCGGTAAGACTTTCAATATAGCTTTCTGTCTGCCGTACATTCAGTCCCTTATCAATAATATGCTCATATGCCTTTTCCTGTTTTTCTTCCGGAAGGCCGAGCAATGCCCTTGCGTGGCGTTCACTGATCCTCTTCTCAGCTACAGCATCCTGGATGTTTTCCGGGAGGTTCAGAAGCCTGATCTTATTCGCTACGGATGACTGTGACTTGCCGACACGCTCTGCAACCTGTTCCTGTGTCATACCGGTCTGGCGCATGATCTCTACATATGATTTGGCTTCTTCCACTGCAGTCAGGTCTTCACGCTGAATATTCTCGATCAGTGCCATTTCTGCAGCCTGACCTTCATCAGGTGAAAGGATATAGCAGGGAACCTCTTTCAGACCTGCCTTTTTACATGCGCGATAACGCCGTTCTCCGGCGATGATCTCATATCCGTTTTCTGCTTCACGGACAGCGATCGGCTGGATCAGTCCGTTTGCACGGATCGAAGCAGTCAGTTCATCCAGCGCTTTCTCATCAAAATTCAGCCTCGGCTGATATCTGGATGGTTGTATTGCATTGATGTCTATTTTGATCACCTGTCCGGTCTTATCACGATCCAGAAAATCAAATAAACCCTTTCCTGTGTTTCTCATTTCTATTACTTCCTGCTCCCAAGTGGTTTTTTACGTATCTTTGCATAAGGTCTGGGATACTGTTCCGGTGTATCCTTTTCTTTTCTGTACACCAGCAGCACCCGTTCCGAGCCGTCAGGCAGATTCTGTCTGATCGTTTCACTTTCCCTGCAACCGAGTGTCTTGACGGCAAATGTTCCTTCAACTGCCTCTTCCAGACCCTTATCACCCTTCATTGCAAGAAAGATCCCATCCTTACGGACCAGAGGAATACAGAGTTCTGCCAACACCGGCAGACCGGCGACCGCTCTGGCACATACTACATCATAATACGCTCTGAACTTCATGACATGTTCTTCAGCGCGTTCATTCAGTACTTTTACATTCTTCAGATCAAGTTCTTTGATCACTTCTTCCAGAAAACGGCATCGTTTTCCTGTAGGTTCGACAAGTGTTGCCTGCAGATCAGGATCCGCTATAGCAAATACCATCCCCGGAAATCCGGCACCGGAACCTACATCACATATTTTATTTCCCGGGAAATGAACCTGCAGCGGAAGCATACAGTCAAGAAAATGCTTTTCATATACCATCTCAGGTTCATCGACCGCAGTCAGATTCATTTTCTGGTTCCACTCTTTTAAAAGCTCCGCATATCTGATCAGGCGGTTCTTCATCGTTTCATCCCATGAAATACCCAGGTTTACTGCATGTTTTTCCAGTTCTTCTATCTGCATAATTGCTCCGTGTTGTCTATTTTACCATCAGAACAGACCGCCTGAAAGACGTTACAGCGATCACAGTGTTTTTATTTTTTGTGGAGAAAAAAGTTTTCCACAATTTTTCGTAAAAAGCGCATCAAAAAGGATATCATTAATAACTTTGATATCCTTTTTTCTCATCATCGCATCGTTTTTGTAATAAAGTCAGCATTCGGCAATGTTTCGATCCATTCACAGAATGCGCGCCATTCAGGCAGGCGGTGATTTTTTCTCTGCGCATAGATCGTTTTCAGCTGACGGTAATTTGTCGTCATGCGTGCTGTCAGTTTAAATCCGGCAGGATTTGAATAGAGGATCTCAAGATACTTTTCCGCAGCCACCGACATCAGTGTTCCGGTATCTTTGCCTTCTTCCTGAAGTCTCTTGATATCATTCTGCAGATCATTGTATTCCTTTGTTTTTTCCTTCATGATCTCAATGATCCTGGGATCCGTATATTCAATATATGCCCGGTCAAGATCAAACTTCGTGATCCTGTGCATGGTCGACTGTGAACTGACAAAGTCAAGGAAATGATACCGTTCAGCTTCGACCCATGCCTTGTTGGTAAATGTCAGATCAAACTGTACGATCACACCGTTCAGGAAGTTGTCATGTCCGCTTCCCGCAGGAGCGTTTGCGAGCTTCAGTGTCCGTTCCGTAACTTCTTCACTGACTTTGCTGAGATCTGTTGCCATCGGATATTTCGAACCGCGTACCGATTCATCAAATCCGTATACACATACATTGGATACTACTTCTTCATATCTCATAATTACGCCCTCTTTCCTTTGCCTTGCCTGATCGCGATCGCAAGTACTGCCAGATCAGCCGGATTGACACCTGATATCCTGGATGCCTGGCCCATTGTTGCAGGCTTGAACTTCATCAGTTTCTGTCTGCCTTCCAGGGACAGATTATCTACCTGATCATAATCAAAATCTGTTCCAAGTACCTGCTGTTCCATCTGGGCAAGTTTATTTGCTTCGCGCTTTGCCTTTGCGATATATCCACTATATTTTATATCAATATCGACCTTTTCGAGCAGCTCGTGATCTGCTGTTTCTCCGATGCATTCAAGCAGACCTTCCGATGTAACACCAGGACGTTTCAGGAGATCGATCCCTGATACACCGCGGTGTTCATCACTGCTGTATCCGACAGATTCCAGGTATTCCTTTGTATTCGGATCATCCAGCAGAAAACCGGTATCTTCCAGTTTCTGTTTGATGCCGTTCAGCTGTTCCATCTTCTGAAGATATTCATTGAATCTTTCTTCACTGACCAGACCTGTCTCATATCCGTATTCGATCAGACGCTCCTGTGCATTGTCATGTCTTAGGAGAAGTCTGAATTCCGCCCTGGATGTCAGCAGTCTGTATGGTTCTGCTGTTCCTTTTGTTGTCAGATCATCGATCAGCACGCCGAGATATGACTCATCTCTGCGGAAGACAAGCGGAGCCTTTCCGTCCAGTTTTCTTGCGGCATTGATCCCTGCCAGGATCCCCTGTCCGGCTGCCTCTTCATATCCGGATGTTCCGTTGACCTGACCTGCAGTAAACAGGTTTTCAATGATCTTGGATTCCAGTGAAGGCTTCATCTGGATCGGATCGACAGCATCATACTCAATGGCATATGCGTACTTTTTAATGATGCAGTGTTCAAATCCCGGGAGTGTATGCGTCATGGCTTCCTGTACATCTCTTGGAAGCGATGTGGAGAAGCCCTGTACATATGTCGTATCCATCCTCAGGGATTCCGGTTCCAGGAAAAGAAGATGTCTGGGTTTATCCGCAAATCTGACAAGCTTGTCTTCGATCGACGGGCAGTATCTCGGTCCGACACCCTTCACAACACCGGAATACATACTGGACCGGTTCAGGTTCTTCATAATGATTTCATGTGTTTCAGCTGTTGTATGAGTCATATAACAGGGAACCTGCTTTACAAAAGGAAGGATCGATCTTGTCGTTTCCGAAAATCTCAGGAATGCGTCTGTTCCGGGTTCCAGAGAAGTTTTGGAAAAGTCGATGCTTGAAGTCAGTACACGCGGAGGTGTTCCCGTTTTCAGACGGAATGTCCTTAGTCCTGCTTCCCTCAGAGAAGCAGACAGGTCCGGCGTTGTTTTTTCAAGATCCGGTCCGCCTTCTTTTACTTCATCAGAGATCATATTGACACCGGCCATGTATGTGCCTGTTGTCAGTATGACGATCTCGGAAGTGATCCTGCTGCCGTCGGTCAGCGTCACCCCGGTCACTCTGTTGTTTTCGGTATCAAGATGAACTGCCATCGCTTCAAGAACTGTCAGGTTTTCCTGATGCAGGCAAACATCCTGCATCATTTCCGAATATGCAAGCTTATCCGACTGCACTCTTAAAGCACGGACACCGGGTCCCTTCGCACTGTTCAGCATTTTAAACTGCAGAGCTGTACGGTCTGCAGTGATCGGCATCTGTCCTCCCAGAGCATCGATTTCCCTGACAACGATCCCTTTTGCCGGTCCGCCGACAGACGGATTGCATGGCATCTTGCCGATATTTGAAATGCTCAGCGTAAGCAGAAGCGTTTTCTTTTTTAAACGGGCAGAGGCCAACGCGGCTTCAATTCCGGCATGGCCTCCTCCGATGACTATAATTTCATAATCTTTCATTGTTTAAGCTTTCTACAAGCTGCAGCACATCCCGCGGCTCGGTTTCGTACAGTATTTCAAATGTGATGTTTTCCGCAAAACCGCCTGCAGCTTTTAGATAGAGACGATATAATTCTATTTTTCCGATCAGTTCGGCAACCCTCAGCTGTCGGTTCTTTGTCTGAGATATAAACGGTACTGCGATCACTGCTCCGTCTTTCGTTAGTTTCAGGCAGTCCGTCCGGCTGTTGCGGATATACTCCCAGCCCTCTTCGGCAGCTTTTGCCTGGGCAAGCTTGGCTGCCCTCATCGTTTCCTTCTTATTCCAGCCTTCTTTGCCGATCACAGTTGAGATCAGCGCCAGGTTATGACGGAACTCATCCTGCCGGAATATATTCTCCGGTTCGAATGACTGGCTGGCACTCCAAAGATCGATCCCGTTCTCTTCCGCTTTCCGGAGGATCCGGACAGTTGTCTGCGGATCATCCTGGTCCAGATAGCAGAAGCTTTCCAGATTTTCACTGATCTGCAGCCCGACCTCTTCAGGATACACAGGGCTCTGAAAGAATACCGCGTCTGTCAGATAAAGACAATTCATTTTTTCCGGTACGGGACGGTCTTTCGCCGCTTTGAAGATCGCATCCTCCAAGGCTTTCATATTGTCATAACCGTTGCTTGTGCCGTACCGCTTCCACATTTGTTTGATAGACAGTTTATGAGTTCTCACATAATGCGCGTAGCCCACAAATCCTTTCTTCCTTCTGTGCTTTCCACGCGCATAGAAAAACAGTAAGTCTCCTTTCCGGAAATCCTTAAAGTCTTTCTTGCTGGAAAGACGCCAGAAATTCATCTCCCTTGTTCCGCAAAGGCGATGATATTCGATCATATTTGTGTCCGTCACATAAGCTATTGAACTCATAAACTGTTATTCCAATCGATCAGAAGATACCGTAGCTTTCGCCGTTCTCGTCAACACCCATATGAAGTGCTGCAGGATCTTTCGGAAGTCCGGGCATTGTCAGGACAGTGCCTGTATAGGCGACAACAAACCCTGCACCTGCAGAGATGCTGAGATCTCTGACATGGATGGTGAATCCTTCCGGACGTCCCTTGATCTTTGCGTCATCTGTCAGGGAGAGCGGTGTCTTGGCCATGCAGACAGGCATTCTGTCCCAGCCGTTTGTAATATAGATCTTGATCTTTTCCAGAGCTTCTTCAGAGAATTCAACATCCGCTGCGCCATAGATCTTTTTCGAGATCGCAATGATCTTATTCTGGATCGTATCGTTTACATCATAGATCGGTGCATAGTGGTTTTCTGCTTCACACATCTTGACGACTGTATTTGCGAGATCGATCGTTCCTTCGCCGCCTTTTGCCCATCCGTCACTCTCTTCAACAGGATGTCCGTTGTCACTGCACCATTTCATCAGAGCAGCTACTTCTTCCGGTGAATCCGAGCTGAACTTATTGATCGCAACAACATAAGGTACACCGAACTGTTTGATCGATTCGATATGCTTTGCAAGATTGCCCGCACCGTTCAGCATAGCTTCAACATTCGGAGCAGCGAGGTTTTCCTTCTCAACTCCGCCATGCATTTTCAGTGCACGGATCGTCGCAACGATAACAACTGTATCCGGCTTTAATTCAGCAAGTCTGCACTTGATATCCAGGAATTTTTCAGCACCGAGGTCAGCACCGAAGCCTGCCTCTGTAACAACATAATCTGCAAGTTTTAATGCCATTTTTGTCGCAATGACAGAATTGCATCCGTGTGCGATATTTGCAAACGGTCCGCCATGGATCAGAACAGGTGTGTGTTCCAGTGTCTGAACAAGGTTCGGCTTGATCGCTTCTTTCATAACAACTGCTGCTGCGCCGTCAACACCAAGATCTTTGACCGTAACGGGTTTGCCTTCATATGTATATGCAACGATGCATCTGCCGATCCTTTCCTGGAAGTCCTTCAGGTCCTTGGACAGACAGAGAATTGCCATAACTTCAGTAGCGACTGTGATGACAAATCCATCTTTACGTTCAATGCCGTTTACTTTCTTTTCCTGCGCAATCGTAATGTTTCGCAGGGTACGGTCATTCATATCCAGGCAGCGTTTCCATGTAACGCGCTCCGGATCAATGTTCAGGAGATTACCCTGATACAGTGAGTTATCCAATACTGCAGCGATCAGGTTGTTGCATGTTGTGATTGCATGCATGTCACCTGTAAAATGAAGATTGATCTCTTCCATCGGGATGACCTGAGCATATCCGCCGCCGGTAGCTCCGCCCTTCAGTCCGAATACAGGTCCCAGTGACGGTTCACGAAGGCATGCCATCGTGTTCTTTCCGATCTTGCTGAGTCCGTCTGCCAGACCGATCGTAGTCGTAGATTTTCCTTCTCCTGCAGGAGTCGGGTTAATAGCAGTTACAAGGATCAGCTTTCCGTTCGGACGGTCCTTAAGACGGTCCATTTCAGTAAGGGACACTTTTGCCTTGTTCTTTCCATATGGTTCAAGTGCTTCTTCTCTGATGCCTGCTTTTTCTGCAATCAATCTAATGTCTTTCAGTTCTGATGCTTGTGCGAT
>JAFOMZ010000079.1 GCA_017421125.1 Solobacterium sp. | reverse complement strand
GACACTGCAGATCTACAAAGAAGCAGATGCTAACAACCTGCCTTGGGGCGATCTCAAGATCGACGTTGTTCTGGAATGCACAGGCTTCTACACATCAAAGGCAAAGGCTGAAGCTCATATCAAAGCCGGCGCAAGAAAGGTTGTTATTTCCGCTCCTGCAGGAAATGACCTGCCTACAATCGTTTACAATGTAAACCATGAAACACTGACAGCTGAGGATACAGTTATTTCTGCAGCTAGCTGCACAACAAACTGCCTCGCTCCTATGACAGACGCACTGAACAAGTATGCTCCGATCCAGAGCGGTATCATGTGCACAGTTCACGCTTACACAGGCGACCAGATGATCCTGGACGGCCCGCAGCGTAAGGGTGACCTCCGCCGTGCTCGCGCTGGCGCAGCTAACATCGTTCCGAACAGCACAGGTGCTGCAAAGGCTATCGGCCTTGTTATCCCTGAACTGAACGGCAAACTGATCGGTGCTGCACAGAGAGTTCCTGTTCCTACAGGCTCCACAACAATTCTGACAGCTGTCGTCAAGGCTCCTGAAGTAACAGTTGAAGGCATCAACGCTGCAATGAAAGCTGCTGCTAACGAGTCCTTCGGATACAATACTGACCAGATCGTTTCCTCCGACGTTATCGGTATGAAGTATGGTTCACTGTTTGATGCAACTCAGACACTGGTTAAGCCGATCGCTGACGATCTGTATGAAGTTCAGGTTGTTTCCTGGTATGACAACGAAAACTCCTATACTTCACAGATGGTTCGTACAATCAAGTACTTCTCCAACGTTAAGTAATTGTCAGTTTTCAAAAAGACTCATAATTGAAAAGGCGCTGACCTGTAATCCGGGCCGGCGCTTTTTTTCGGGCTGATGGTGATCGTGTTACTGAAGCATACGCCACAGTGTTGTTCGTGAAATGCCCAGTTGTTTGGCTGCAGCAGACTGGTTTCCGTTATTTTCACGGAGTACAGACTGGATGATCTCCTTTTCGATTTCCTTAAGAGGGCGCTTGAGTGAGAAGTAATCGGCTGATGCGGAATGTCCGCTGTCTTCATCATGCTCCATGAGAAGTACTTCACTGACATCCTCCGCATGGATCATGTGATCCTTGCTCAGAACAAACAGCTGGTTGAGCACACGCTCCAGCTGTGTATAGTTGCCCGGCCAGTGATAAGCTGCCAGATTATGGAATGCACGGCTTTCAATGCGCATGACATCTGTTCTTCCGGCAGCGTTTGACTGACTGAGATACATGTTGGCGATCGCCGGAATGCGTTCGGTGTTATAGCGCAGAGGCAACAGCTCCAGTTCGATACAGCTGAATTTGTCTTTGATATAGCGGATATACTTCTGCATGGTCATATGTCCTGGATTGCCGGAGAAGATGACTTTGTTGCTGAGGCATACCTCAGCGTGGATCAATGTGTGGAAGAGATCCGAAAGGTAGCTTTCATTGAGAAAACCAAGATTCTTCAGGTGGATCACGTTGCCGGTAAAGAAGAGCGGGGACCTGTGATTGTTGATGAGGAAGTCTCTGCTGCGGTCATTCATCGTTTGTATATCGATATCAATGTAGTTCTGCACATCCTGAGAACAGCAGAGATAGTATTCCATGGCTGCTTCCGAACGTCCGGTACCATATTCCCCCATGATCAGTACAGGCAGTCTGTTTTCTGCCATTTTCTGCAGTGACGGCAGGATATGGTTCATTTCACCTGAAAGCCGGAAGAAACTGTTTTCCATCAGTTTACGGACTTCCCGCCGTGTTAAATAAGAGATCCCTGCCATCCTGCTGTTTCCGCCGGAACGGCTTCTGTTGAAATAATATGCGATAAATGTTCTTTGGCCGACCTGGAATACATCAGCTTTGATCATGTAAAGATAACCGTTCAGGGAACGGGTGATCCTGGAGGTAATGCCGTTTTTGACATCATCCAGGGATTCCCGGAGAAATGCGGTCAGTTCAGGTGTTTCTTCCTGCTCCGTGCTGAAATACATTGTGCCGTTTTCCAGGAAGACCATTGTCTCACCGGAATGTTCGCTCAGCAGTCTGCGCAGGAAAATATTTTCTTCCCGCATGTTCTGCATTGCCTGGACTTCCCGCCTGGCGTCATTCAGGGCACGGCGGACAGAACTCCGGCCTGAGGTGATCAGTATTGTGTCAAAGCCTGCACTCCGCGCTGTTCTGCTGGATATCACGTCACAGATGACGGTCCGGCAGTTTTCTTTTTTCAGCTGTTCAAGGATGCCATTGATATCGGAAGCCTGGTCAATGGTAAAGATATCGATATCCATTGACAGCATATCCACAAGATCTGCAGCCCGGTCCGTAATGTTCGGGAAACCTACGATCGCCTGTTTGCCCGGAATGTCGCGTCCAAGACGTATCGCCTGCAGAATATCGGTCATACTGATGGAAATATCAATGACAGGCAGAGGTGCCCGTTCCCGCAGCAGTCTGGCTGTTCCGCCGCGTGAGATCACGATGTCATAGTTTGCATGAAAGTTTTCCCGCGCAAGCTGTACACCTTCTTCCATATCTCCGGTCACAACATCCAGCTGGATATCAGGGAAAGCTTTTACTTCGCGTTCCAGAATATCCTTCAGTCCGGGATAAGGAGCCACTGCAAGCGCACGGATCTTATCTGTTTGCTTAATTTCTATCTGTTTCATAATGAAACATTATTATAAAATGTTGGATTATTCAACTAAAATTGTTAAAAATTGAAACACTTATTTACTTTAAAAGGATGAATGGAAGCGTTTTCAAACGTATTCTTAAGACAGGAAGAGAACAGTTATGAAACAGTTAAGAACAAAACTGCTGATCCTCGCTGATGATCTCACCGGTGCCCTGGACTCCGGTGTTCAGTTCACAACGAAAGGGGATCAGGTATATATCAGGGTCGATCATGAAAATGCCCTGGAAGATACGGATAAAGCTGATGTCCTGGTCGTCAACACTGAGACAAGACATATTCCCAGTGACGAGGCATACAGGATCATCTATGAACTTGTCAGAGAAGCAATTGATGCAGGCATCACCGGAATCTATAAAAAGACGGATTCCGGACTCCGCGGCAATGTCGGTGCTGAACTGACAGCCGTACTTGATGCAGCACAGGCGGACAGACTTGCATTTATTCCTGCCTGGCCTGCAATGGGCAGAACAACAAAGGACGGGATCCATTATGTTAACGGAGAACGTCTGGCGGAAAGCATCTTTGCAAAGGATGTCATTGATCCGGTGAAAGACAGCCTGATCACAGATCTGATCCACAGACAGACGGACGCTGAAGTTACGCTTCACGGAAGCTCATCAGAGGAAAAAGGAATCGTTGTCTACGACTGCACGGACGACCGTCAGCTTGCTGAACTGGCAAAAGAGATCTGCAGCACACACGATAAGATCCTGCTGGCTGCCGGCTGTGCCGGACTTCTGGAAAAATTCCCGCGGCAGTCGGAGGGAAAGACAGCAGATGCACCGGAAACAGGACTGGATAAAGACCTGCTGGTGCTCTCGGGATCAATGAACGATATTACAAGAAAGCAGCTCGAAAACGCAGAGCGGAACGGATCGCTCAGGGTCCATGTACCGATGGAAAAGATCGTGAGTGACAGCTGGAGCAATGCAGAGATACAGAAATTCGCCCGGACGTTCCTGCAGGAGGCTGATACTCCGGTCGCAGTGATCGATACCATGGCGCCGTTTGTAAAACCTGACATCAGACATGAAGAACTTGCCGCAAAGATCGCCTGTGCGATGGGAAGGACAGCCCGCTGTCTTCTTGAAGAAGGATCAGCAAGAACATTCATGATCATCGGCGGAGATACACTGCTTGGCTTTATCAGGGAACTCGGTATTACAGCACTCAGACCGATCTGTGAGATCGCACCGGGGATCGTTCTGGCAGGATACACACATAACGGAAAGAATCACTGCCTGATCACCAAATCCGGAGCGTTCGGTACGGAAGATCAGCTGACGGAAATACAGCAGAAATTACAGGAGGATCGATATGACATTGGAAAAGTACAGCATTAAGATGCCCAAGGCAGTTTACAGCGGAACAGATTCATTGGAAAGGATCACAGAGATCATCCGCAGCAGCGGGTATCACAAAGCAGCTGCGTTCACAGACAAAGGGCTGCGTAAACTCGGACTGTTTGATCTTGTGGAAGAAAGGATCAAGGATGCCGGAGTACCGTATGAGATCTTCGATGATCTGCCGGCAGAACCTACATACATGGCAGTACAGGCAGTCATCGATCAGTTCAAGACAACAGGCTGTGATGTGATCGTAGCCTGCGGAGGCGGATCGGTCATGGATGCCGCAAAGCTTGCCAGTGTACTGGTGACTGATGATTACGGTGTTAAGGAACTGCTGGACGATCCTCTGCAGGCAAGAAAATGCGTGCCGCTGATCATGATCCCGACAACAGCCGGGACCGGTGCTGAATGCACGCCCAATGCGATCGTCGGAGTACCGGAGAGGGAACTGAAGATCGGTATTGTCAATGACAACCTGATCGCAGATTATGTCATCCTGGATGCCGCAATGATCCGCACGCTTCCCCGTTCGATCGCCGCAGCGACAGGCGTTGATGCAATGTGCCATGCGATCGAATGCTTCACATCCAATAAAGCAAATCCATTCAGCGACATGTTTGCACTGGAAGCCTTCGATCTCATTATGAACAACATTGAAAAAGCATGTGATGATCCTTCAGCAATGGAAGAAAAGAACCGCATGCAGGTCGCGGCCTTCTATGGCGGAGCTGCCATTACCGCTTCCGGTACGACAGCTGTGCATGCACTGAGCTATCCGCTGGGCGGCAGGTATCATATCGCGCACGGTGTCAGCAACGCTATGCTGCTGATCCCGGTCATGAAGTTCAACGAACCGGTGATCCGTCCGCTGCTTGCCAAAGCATGGGACCGTGTATATCACGGCACGGATGTCCTGAATACGGAAGAAGAGAAGTCCGCTGCACTGATCGCCTGGATGGAAAAGATCGTCAAGCACCTGGAGATCCCCACGGACCTGAAACAGTTCGGAGTCGATCCAAAGGATCTGGATTCACTTGTTGAAGCAGGTATGAGCGTTCAGCGTCTGCTTGTAAATAATATGCGCAAAGTAACACCCGAAGACGCACGAAAGATCTATCAGGAGGTACTGAAATAATGAAAGAGATCAAAGGAATCATCGTTCCCATCTGCACACCCTTTTATGAAGACGAAAGCGTCAACCATGAAGAGCTCAGAAGACAGATCGACCGGCAGATCGAAGCCGGGATCGACGGTATCTTCCCCTTCGGAACCAACGGGGAAGGATACATTCTGAACGGTGAAGAGAAAAGAGAAGTACTGAAGACAACGATCGAACAGGTAGCCGGAAGAGTTCCTGTATATGCCGGAACCGGCTGCATTTCCACAAAAGAGACGATCGCCCAGTCCCTGATGGCGAAAGAACTCGGTGCGGATGTTGTCAGTATCATTACTCCTTCCTTCGCAAAGGCGAGCCAGGAAGAGCTCTACCGGCATTACAAAACAGTTGCAGAAGCTGTAGACATGCCTGTCCTGCTCTACAACATACCGGCAAGAACCGGCAATGCCCTGGAACCGGAAACAGTCCGCAGACTCGCACAGATCCCGAACATCGTAGGCGCTAAAGACTCCAGCGGCAACTGGGACAACCTGAAAGCTTATATCGATATCCGTAAGGAACGTCCTGATTTCGCGGTACTTTCCGGCAACGACAGCCTGATCCTGAACAGCCTGAAATACGGCGGACAGGGAGCGATCGCCGGATGCGCCAATGTATACCCGCATGTCATGGCTTCGATCTATGACCTGTTCATTGCAGGAAAACTGGAAGAAGCAGAAGAAGTACAGAACAGTATCGCTTCATTCCGTGCAGTGTTCAAATACGGCAATCCCAATACGATCGTCAAGAAGGCAGTCAATCTTCTTGGATATCCGGTGGGTGAATGCAGGGCGCCGTTCAACGGACTCAGTGAAGAAGGCTATGAAGAACTGAAGAAAGTTCTGGCAGAAAACAAAGAGAAAGGAATGCACTGATGAAACGTCCGATCGTAGGAATCACCATGGGTGATCCGGCAGGAAGCGGACCGGAGATCACCGTAAAGGCACTCAGCGATGCGTCAGTTTATGAAAGATGCTGCCCGCTCGTTGTCGGAGATGCAAAGATCTTCGAACAGGCAAAGATGTTCGTCGGACATCCCGAGATCACGATCAATCCGGTAACAGATGTCAAAGACGCGAAGTTTGAATACGGAACGATCGATGTCTACCACCTTGACCTGATCAAAGACGTGAAGGAGTTCAAACTCGGCGTTGTCAGCAAAGAAGGCGGCAGAGCTGCATTTGAATCCGTCAGAACAGTCATTGAACTGGCTATGGATCATAAAGTTGATGCCACAGTCACAAATGCCCTGAACAAAGAAGCGATGAATCTTGCCCTGGCTGATGAAGGAAAACACTTTGACGGCCATACAGAGATATACGCGACATATACCAATACAAAAAAGTACACGATGATGCTTGCTCATCATGACTTCCGGGTCGTCCATGTATCAACGCATGTATCGCTCCGGGAGGCATGTGACAGAGTCAAGAAGGACAGGGTCCTGGAAGTGATCGAACTGGCATATAAAGCATGCCGCGATCTGGGTATCGAAGATCCGAAAGTCGGTGTATGCGGTCTGAACCCGCATGCCGGTGAGAACGGACTCTTCGGAAGAGAAGAGATCGACGAGATCATTCCTGCGATCAATGCCGCTAAAGAGAAGGGCATCAATGCAATCGGTCCGCTGCCTCCGGACAGCGCATTCTCCCAGATGCTCGGCGGCTGGTACGACATCACCGTATGCATGTATCACGATCAGGGACATATCCCGACCAAGACGATCGGCTTTGTCTACGACCGTGAGAAACAGACATGGAAGGCTGTGGAAGGCGTCAATATCACCCTCGGACTGCCGATCATCCGCGCTTCCGTCGATCACGGCACTGACTTCTACCATGCGGGCAAGGGCGAAAGCAATGAACTGAGCCTTGTCAACGCGATCGACTACGCGCTGCGCATGGCAGCCTAATCCGGATAAAACTTCAGTACGGGGATGGCTGAGGTTTATCAATAGCATTTCAGAACATGATTATCAAAGGAGGAAAATATGACATTAAACATGATAATCACATTGGCGATCGTCATTCTGATGGTCGCAGTCATCATCAGTGATAAGCTGCCGTTCGGTGCTCCGGCTCTTATCGCCTGCGCATTGCTGGTAGTTACAAATCAGGCAGATATTGCCACAGCATTCAGCGGTTTCACAGATAAAAATGTCATCATGATCATGGGCTTCATGGCAGCGATGGCAGCACTGAACAAAACAACATTCATACACAAAATGGAACTGTTCCTTGGAAATGTAGCCAAGACGGGCGGCATCAAAGGATTTATCCTTCTGATCATTGCGATCATGACAGTCTCCAACTTCATCGGCGGCACAGCTTATTACATTCTGGTAATCAGCCTGATCTCCACGATCCCTTACAACAAGGAACTTCCGACTTCCCGTATCCTGCTGCCTGCAGCTATGGCATGCAATGCCGGCGGCTGGCTCCCGAACGGTGTTGCTATGTTCGCGGCGATCATCGCTTCCCTCTGCGAAGGCCAGGGTCTGACCGGAGCTCAGGTACCGATGGGCAAGTTCATTCTGCTGAACGTTGCATGGTCAGTTGTATTCCTGATCTGGGCTGTATTTGCACACAAACTGCTTCCGGACCGCGACATCAGTGATTCTGCTGCTGAGAATGAAGGTGAACTCAAGCAGAAGAAAGAATTTGTCAAGACACTTTCCGACACACAGGAAAAGATCGTTTATGCAGGCTACATCGTACTGATCTGCTCCATGATCTTCCTGTCCAAATTCCCCGGCGAGATCGGCTATGGTATTCCTCTTGTTGTTGCAGGAATCTTCCTCTGCTGCGGTATCATCAACTTCAAAGAGTTTCTCAATAACATGTTCTCTCCTGTACTGATCATGATGGCTTCTGTTATCGGTGTTGCGGCTGCGATGTCCAACTGCGGTCTGTCAGCTTTCATCGGAAACGGTATTGCCGGTATCCTGGGTGCTAACCCGAGTCTGTTCGTCCTGGTCCTTGTCTTCGCGGTACTGACCAGTGTTATGGCAACATTCACAGGCGCAAGCTTCGGTTCTCTGTTCATCTTCGCTCCGATCGGAATCACTCTGTGCATGCAGTACGGCTACAGCCCGATTCCCCTGGCTCTGGCCTGCACAAAGGCTGCCTGGATCAACTACTTCATGCCGATCGACGGTATGCCTGCTCTGACAATGGGTGTTGGTAAATATAAACTGACAGAATTCTGGAAATTCGTAATCCCGCAGTGGGTCCTTCAGATGCTTGTCGTCTGTTCCCTTGCAACAATGCTGTTTGCATAAAGAATCAACAGGTATGAGAATGCCGCAGATATACAGTATTTGCGGCATTCTTTCCAACAGGAGGTTTTATGAAAGAACATTATCCTCTTCGTGGGAACGTGACAACGATCTTGTCCCCGTTTAAAGAAGACACCAAAGAATATGACTACGATGATCTTGCCAAGGAGATCGATCTTGCCGCAAGAGCTCATACGGCAGGATGTCTCTGCCCCTCCGGTGCCAGTGAGATCCACACTTTGACTGATGAAGAAAAGATCGAAATGGTGCGGGTTGCTGCTCAGGCATCCGCAGGGAGAACTCTGATCATTCCCAGCATCAACAAGAACACTGCCGAAGAGTGTGCTGCTCTTGGTGAGGCCTACCTGAAAGCAGGTGCTGATGCCTTGAATATCAGTACGTCTTATAAGGCACAGAATAAAGAAGAATACTACAGGATATGGGAGGAAGTAGATAAACTGGGAGCTCCGTTCGTAATGATGCAGGACTCCGGGTTCGGCGGCTACGGCATGCCGGAAGATGTGATTCTGGATCTTTTTGAAAAGATTCCTTCCTTCCGCCTGATCAAAATAGAAATTGACAATAACGATGTCAAATATACCAACCTGATCCGCAAGACCGATGCCCGTCTGACCGTATACGGAGGCGCCGGAACACCCAATACGATCGAAGGATATGACCGTGGGGTATGCGGATTCATGCCCAGCGGACTATATGAACTTTTCCAGGGCGTAAATGATCTGTATTACGAAAAAGACCGGGAACATGCCGTAAAACTGTTCCGGGATATGCTGCCGATCATTCAGTTCACACGTACCGGCATCAACCATTACTTCCACAAGGTATACCTGAAGAAACTGGGTATCTTCAAGAGCGCGGAAATGCGCTTCAGGATGGTGCCGATCGACAGGATCAGTCAGGAATACTGTGATTACTTTGTTGACTACGCGATCGAGCTGACAAAGCGTCTGCCGGAATACTGGGAGGACTGATCATGAAAAGAGAAAGATGCACAGGTGCCGTCGTCAAGACGATCACACCGTATGACACAGAAGGAAAGATCGATCTGCAGGCTTTCCGCCGATATATCGGATATGTAAAAGCTGAAGGAGCTGAAACGATCCTTGTCCCCTCCGAGATCGGTGATCTGGATCTGCTGAGTTTTGAAGAACGTCAGGCACTGGTCAGAGCCGCTGCTGAAGAAGCCGGAGACCAGGCTCTGATCGCCGCTCAGGTCACAGCCTGCGAAATATCCCCCGAAGATCAGACAAAAGCTTATCTTGCACTTGGTGCGGATGCGGTATGTCTGCGGATGCGCTTTACTTCCGCAGAAGAATATGAAGCAGCTGCAGATGCAGTGATCGGTGCAGGAGCACAGCATGTCATTCTGACGGACTACGGTTCGGGAGGCTTTGATATGAACACCGGCACCAAAAGAGCTGCCGGTATCCCGGCAGATGAGATCCTGAAACTGTTTGAAACACGTAAAGAGGTCAAAGGGGTGATCATTGCCGTACCGCTGAATGAGACCGGATCCAAGTGCTCACTGTTAGCGGAAAAGACCGGTCATCAGCTGAACATCATTGCCGATACAGCGACAGACCAGATCCCCGAACAGATCGACCGCGGGGCTGAAGGATTTACGACCGGCCTGTTCGTACGGGTATTCAACCGGATCTGTGAACTATTTAAAAAGGATAGGGAAGAAGGCAGGAAGCTGTTCTTCAGTTTTCTGAGAGTCATTGTCTGGACCAAACAGTATGTTGACAGAGAACCGTATCTTTACCAGCTGTACCTGAAGAATGCCGGGATCATTCCGGTGATCTCCTATCGTACAGAACGCTATATCGATGAATACATGGAACGTTATGGGGCAGAGATGGAAGAACTTGCCCGTGAAACAGAGAAGAGGTGTGCCTGATGAAAAAGGACTTTAATGTGATTATCGTCGGACTCGGACTTGCCGGTACGACAGCAGCCATGCGCATGACCGAACTTGGTGTAAAGGATATTGCTATGTTCGGTACGGCAGGAGGTGCTTCCCGCCATGTCAACGCATTCAACCTCAGCACAAGAGACAACACCAGCGGGGATTCACCGACCAGATTTGCGGAAGATGTTCTGAATGTAGGATGCCATGTACAGGATCCGGATAAGATCTACGAAATGTGCGGAAGAAGCCAGGATGTCTATGAGATGCTGCTGAAGTGGGGTGTAGAGTTCAGCAAGCACCCTGACGGAAGCCTGGTTCTGAGGCAGACCTGCGGAAGTTCAAAGCCCCGCACACTCTGCACTGTTGTGGACGCAAACCACAAGAACGGCAACATCGGTGCCAATATCCTGGATACCGTACATCCCAAACTGGAAGAGGCGGGTGTCAGATTCTTCAGAGGGTATACGATGGTCAGTATCCTGCATGCTGAAGGAAGAGCAGTCGGCATCAAAGTACAGGATGAGCAGGGAAACCTGAAAGACTATTATGCGCCTGTTGTGATGGCAGCCTGGGGCGGTATCGGACGTCTGATCGACGGACACTTTGAACCGATGGGACCTGGTTCCGGTCACTATGATCTGAACGGTGCGGCACTTGGCGCAGCAGTGGCTATCGGTGCAAAAGTCGTAGATATGGAATTCCTTGAGTATGAACCGATGCGTCTGTTAGGTGTCAAAGGCGGTGTTGCGACAACAATGCTGGCAACCGGACAGCCTGATCACGGTATCGCTATCCGCAACAGCAAGGGTGAGCGTTTCCTCTACAATATTCGTCCGGAAGGTGAGGCCGGTGTGCCTAAGGCAGTGCTTCTGAGAGAAATGGTGAGACAGGTCATTGCCGGCAACGGTTCCCCGGAAGGCGGCTGCTATATGGACTTCAGTGCCGTAGAACGTGAAGGATGCACTGACCAGTGGCAGCGTTTCTTCAACAACATGGATGCCCAGGGTGTGGATCTGAAGAACAGGTGGATCCCGTTTGGATGGGCAGCTCACAGTCACTCAGGAGGTCTGCTTACCGACAGACACTATCAGACATCTGTACCGGGACTTTATGCGGCAGGCGAGGCTGCAGGCGGTTTCCAGGGCGGTGACCGTGCCGGCGGTATGGGCGGCGGACAGGCTGCGATGACCGGATTCATCTGCGGTGAAAGTATTGCCGAATTTGCGGAATTCACGGAAGATCTGCCGGAATGTACAGCTGAGTATCATGAAGATGCAAAAGTCTGTGATGAGTATCTGGCTAAAGCCAGAGCGATTGCTGATCCGGCATTCCCGGTAATGCGCAGCGAAAAAGAACTCTCAGCAGGTATTGCCGGTCTGGATGCTCTGCTGGCGGATGAAGAACTTCAGAAGAGTGATACAGCATACAACTCCATCCGTGTCATGAAGCTGGTGCTGAACGGTGCCCTGCTGCGTAAGGAAAGCCGCGGCGTGCACAACCGTGCAGAATATCCGGATGAAGATCCGGCATTGGCTCACGGGATCATTCAGCAGTTATGATCGTTGATCATGTAAAGAATGCTTATCGGTATGCGGGCCTGGGTCCGCATATCGATATTGCCCTGAAATATCTCAGTACAGCCGATCTTGGCACGGCAGAGAAGATCGAACTGGATGAAGGAAATATCAGGGGAGGAGCCTTCACCTTCATGCCGAAGGATCCTGATAAATGCAATATTGAAACCCACCGGGTCTATGCGGATATCCATGTATGCCTGGAGGGAAAAGAAGTGATCGGGTATACCGACATCCACCAGGCAGAACTGAACGGAGAGTATGATGCGGAAAAAGACAAGCAGTTCTATACAGCGGAACTGAACCGGATCACACTTTATCCCGGAATGTTTGCGCTGATGCTTGAGAATGATGTCCACGCTGTCATGATGCGGGACAAAGAGCCTGTACAGGCGAAGAAGATTATGATGAAAGTCAGATTATAGGAGAACACACATGCAGAGAAAACCAATGATTGAGCGTTATCATGATCAGGAGGAAAGAAGAAAAGCTTGCGGACCTCTCGGAAGAGATTTCTACAAAAGATATATGAAGCCCTTCAACATGTGGGGCAACCTCTGGTATGTCGGTGACAACTGGTGCAGCAGCTATATCGTAGATACAGGGGACGGACTGCTGATGCTGGATGCCGGATGCCCTGCCGGAGCGATCGCTATGACGATACAGACGATATGGGAAGCAGGTTTTAATCCCAGAGATGTGAAATGGCTGGTACTTGACCATGAACATATCGATCATATCGGAGCAGCCGGGTTCATGCAGAAGATGTTCGGCACCAAGCTTGTGACAAGTGCGGCAGCCGCCAGAACGATGCGTGAACATCCCGAGTGGACAGGCCTGCAGGACAGCAGTGACTGTTTTGATGAAGTATTCGTACCGGATATCGAAGTCAATGAAGGTGATATCCTGCATTTCGGCAAGGTCACAATGGAGTTTAAGATGGCACCCGGACATATGCCCGGAGCCATGGCGATGTTCTTTAACCTGGAAGATGGGGAAGAGACACGCCGTGCCGGATTCTTCGGAGCTCACGGGGTCAATACCATTACCAATGAGTATCTTGATGAGATCGGAGACTATGACCGTGTGACAAGACAGATCTTCCTGGAATCCTGCAGGAGAATGCGTCAGGAGAAAGTAGATATCTTTGTTTCCGGACATACAGGAATGAATAAGATACTGGCTAAACTGGAACAGTGGAAAGAAGATCCGGAAGTTAATCCCTTTGATAACCCGGAAAACTGGAATATCTTTTTTGACAACAAGATCGCAGAGATCGAAGCGTTCATCAAGGATCCGACCAGAGGCTTCAAATACGGAGTTGGATAAGAAACGGGGAAATTCATATGATCTACTACAATTATGTTTCAACACAGGCTTCCTGGGACTGCATTCAGACGATATTTCTGTGTGTCCCCGGAGAATATGCCGGCAGTATGGAAAAAGCGGAAGAATATGCCCGCAGGAGCGGCTGGGTACAGACAGCGGAAAACAATGCGGCTGTGCTGATCGTCCCTCTGGCAGAAAACGGATGGAAAACACAGGATGTCTCCTGGATCCCGGAATTCTATGATCTTCATAAGAATGACTTCAAAGCGCCCGGCGGCGTATCGATCCCCGGAAGAGACGGGATCCTCTGGCTCTGGGAAACGATGATCTATCTGGCCGGTTATGAAGACGGTGCAGATTATGCAGCTGAAGTGCTGACTGCTCATCCCGGTTTCTTTGCGGCATCCCTGCTGAAAGACGGAAAGATCGGCAGCTATGAATATGCGGATCTTGAGGCGTCACACTGGTTTGTCAGAAAACCATCTGATTATTCGAAGAAGAATTGTGAGATCGGATCTGCGGTATGGATGTGCGGAAATATCGACGAAAGCACCCGGAACTATTTTGAGAATATCCCCGGCAGCGAGGTGCAGGTCAGTGAGGAGGTTCCTTCTTCTGATACAGTCATGAATACGCTGTTTAACCACACGCTGCGCTGGAAGAACAGTCCTGACGGAGAGATCAGACACTATCTCGGAAAGAAAGACTATGCTGAGTCTGAACGCTATCATCACGATTCAGTCACCTGCGGCGGTCTGGAATATCCTTTTACGGTATATCTGCCGGAAGGCATGACGAAAGAAAATATGCCGGTCCTTCCCGTTGTCTTCAGCATTCACGGCAGAGGGGAACCGACCTGGGTATTTGCCGAGAAGAACGGATGGCAGGCGCTGGCTGACGAGACGAGGGAATTCATGGTCGTTTATCCTGATTCCCGGTACAACATCTGGTCGATCGAGCGGGATAAAGATGCAATTCGGACGATCCTGGAAAAAGTCATGAAAGACTACCGGGCAGATTCTGAGAGAGTATATCTCAGCGGATTCTCCAACGGAGCAGTCTTTACCTGCCAGCAGGCTTCAACCTATCCGGAGCTCTTCGCAGTTGCCAGTCCCTGGAACGGACCGGGCATGGAAGCCTGTGTCAGACTGGGCATCGACCCGTATGTCTATCATGAAGCGTTTAAAGACAGCGGCTATGATATGCCGTTCTGGATCTGTGTCGGAGACAGTGACGGGAAAGCCTCTGCAGACAGGGAAGACGAACTGGATATCCTGATCCCGGTCAATCACTGTGTACGGACATCCAATGAAGTATGGGACGGCACGAACCACTATACAAAAGAGAACGGATATACCGATGGGGAACGTTTCACTACCCGGGTATTCCGCACTGAAGACGGCAGTGTCAGGGTCGGCCTGACCGTAATGAAAAACATGCCGCATGGAGCTGTCTGGGATGAGTCCCGGGCTGCCTGGGAATTCATGAAGAAATTCCGCAGACCTGCCGGCAGTAAACAGACAGCTGAGGTAAAGGAGTAGCAGGAAATGATCGATACATTCAGTGAACGGATCAAATTTTCACCCTTTGGCGGTGAACTGATCCTGGAAGAAGTCAAGGGAACCACCAACGGCAATCTTAACCCTGAAAACAACGTCAATACCGTGACCGGTCAGGACCGGGACATGTATTCCTATATCCCGAAGAGCGGATGTCCCCACGCAAAACAGGCACAGGTATTCATGGTGCTGCGCAATTGTTCATCTCAGGAAAGTGCAGAAGAACTCATGCACACATACAAACTAGATGACCTGGCGGAGAAGTACGGATTTATCCTGCTGTTCCCCAATCCGGCAGAAGGCGGATGGAACTATGCACAGGATCCTGAAAGGGATAATGATATCCAGTATCTGGTCAGATGCTTTGCGGCACTGCCGAAGTCCAAAGGCAAAGTCGCAGGATTCAACGGCATGATCAACTATCTGGGGACCGATCCGGAGAGCTCGGCAATGGTGATGACACTGGCAGCAGAATCCCCGCTGGATGCGGCTGCAGTCATGGTCGGACAGTTCCCTGAAGGTTATGTCATTCCGGAAGGAAAAGGTGCCCAGCAGGCAGGCTGGGTCTGCAGCGGAAATAAGGCAGCTCTGGAATATCTGCAGAAAGATAATACCCCGGATAAGACCAATGCCCGCTGTGTCATCACGGCATACAGGGAAGAAGCACTGAGTGCGGAAATGCTGGAAGAAGCGTGGGATACCCTGTTCTCAGAGACCAGAAGATGGCGTAACGATACATATGGTATCTACCAGCCGAGGATCGACTTCGCAAAGAAAGGCTATATCGCCCATACACGCGATGACAGTCTGGGAGTAAACGACGGCTTCAAACATACCTGGTATGAATATGTGCCGGAACAGCTGAGAAACACCGAAGAAAAAGTACCTCTTCTGTTCTACTTCCACGGTGTTAACTGCACAGGTCTCTACGGAGCGGAACAGAGCGGCTGGTCTGATATCGCGGACAGGGAGAATTTCATTGTCGTTTATCCGAATCCTGCCATTGAAGAACGCTGGAATGTCTGGGATGATCCCCGTATTCCCAGTGATGTCAGCTTTGTAATGGCACTGATCGAACATATGAAGACCGTGCATCCGATCGATGAGAGCCGTATCTACATTTCCGGATTCTCCATGGGATCCATGTTCACCAATGCGCTCGCCTGCTCATATCCGGATGTATTTGCCGGAGCTGTTGCCATGAACGGACCGAACTGGGGTTACCAGAAGACTCTGGAAAGCTCAAGAAAAGGCCTGCTGATGTTCAATCCGCGCTCCGTGCTCAAGGATATTCCTGACAGCGGTGAGACAGAAAGCGTCACAAAGAAACGCAGTGATGCAAAAAAAGCACAATATGACTACCGTATGCCGTTTGTGCAGTTTGTCGGTCTTTTGGATAATGTAGGTTTTGACCAGGGCGTTTGGCCTCTCAGGGGACCGGAACACAACAGCTGGACCGGAACGGTGACCAACTGGGTGCGCTTTAACGGAAACAGGGCATTTACAGCTGCTTATACCGATGAAACACCAAGCGGGTTTGTTTCCGACACCTGTGAAAGGATCGGGGAAAGATTTATCGAACAGACATGGAAAAACGATGAAGGGGAAACACTGTATCACTTCATCTGTGCTGAACGGATGCCTCATGCCGTAGATCTGAACAATGCAGAACTTGGCTGGCAGAGGATCAGATGCTATAGAAGAACAGCGGACGGATCGCTGGAAAGGACTGGATCATGAGAGACAATTTAAATGAGATCGAGAAGTTCTCACCGTTTGGAGGAGAACTGATTCTGGAAGAAGTTGCCGGTGCGAATAACGAGTTTAAAACAGCAGAGAACTCTGTATCTACCGCAAAGGGTCAGGACAGGGATATGTACAGCTATGTACCGAAGTCCGGCTGTCCGGACGCCAAACAGGGCCAGGTATTATTCGTACTGAGAAGCAGTGCCTCCAAAGAGAGCGCAGAAGAGGCCCTGAAAACCTATGGCCTGGATAAACTGGCTGAAGAAAGACACTTTACGGTGTTGTTCCCGAATCCGCTGGACGGAGGCTGGAATTATGCACAGGATCCCGGAAGGGATGATGATTGTGCGTTCTTCGTACGCTGCTTCGCAGCACTTCCGAAGTCCAAAGGCGGCGTAGCAGGCTTCAACGGCATGATGTTCTATCTGGCACTGGATGAAGCAGGATCCGCTATGCTGAGTACGCTGAGCGCACTGCATCCGATCGACTGTGCGGCAATGATGATCGGCGGATACCCGGAAGGATATACACTTCCTGAAGGCGTCAGGCAGCCGCAGGTCAGCTGGCTTTATGCAAAGAATGCGCAGGCTGAGCAGTACCTGAATGAAGTCAACGGACCTCTTGCAGAAACACAGAGAAACGGCGTCCGTGTCATGACCAATACCGTCAACAGGAATATCCGGCATTTTGTTTCTGAAGCAGGACTGACGCCGGAAGAGATCGTAAAAGCCTGGGATATGATGTTCTCGGAAGCCAGAAGATGGAGAAACGATACATACGGAACATACCAGGAAAGAACGAACTTCACGGAATGGGGATTCATTCCGCATGTCAAGGACAGCAGCCTGGGCGTGAATGACGGATTTGCTCATACCTGGTATGAATATGTGCCTGAGAGTGTCAGGAACAGCGATCAGAAAGTACCGCTGCTGTTCTACTTCCACGGCGGCAACTGCATTCCTCTTTACGGAGCGGAACAGAGTGACTGGCACCGTATCGCCAAAGAGAACGGATTCATCGTTGTCTATCCGAAGGCATCCACCCAGAAGAGATGGAACTGCTGGGATGACCAGGGAGAACCGAGCGACTTTGCGTTTGTTCTTGCACTGATCGAACATATGAAGAAGCTTTATCCGATCGATGAAACGCGTATTTATGCGTCGGGATTCTCAATGGGATCCATGATGACCAATGCACTGTGCTGTGCTTATCCGGATGTGTTTGCGGCAGGAGCAGCGTTCAATGCGCAGAATCTCGGTTATTTCAAAAACCTGAAGTCAACATTCGGAACACTTGGAATGGGCGGAAAACAGTATACCGAAGAAGAACTGAATGCACCTTCCCATACAAAGCTGATCGCAGACGAGAAGAACAAGGATCATAAATACCGTATCGCACTGATCCAGAACAGCGGACTGCTGGACGGTCTGGGTGTCAGAGGATGGCCGGTCAAGGAAGCTGATAATCTCTGGCTGGAAACATTTGACTACTGGAAAGCCTTCAACAACATTCCTGTCACGCCGTTTGTATACAGTGATGAATATGAAACAGGTCTGAGCGCAGACGTTTCCTGCTATGAAGGCGATGATCAGAGATTCATTCACCATATCTGGTACTCACAGGACGAGGAACATCTGCCTCTGTATCAGGTCATGGTCGCAAAGAGAATGCCTCATGCGGTGGATCTGCGGCAGATCCGCTTTGCCTGGGACTTCATCCGTCACTATTCGCGCAATGCGGACGGCACGCTCAGCTATAAGGAGTAAGATATGATCGTTGGCAGATATGATAATATCCGCAGGTATGAGGATATTCTTCCGGGTCTTGATGAAGCTTTGAAAGCAGCCTGTGCTGCGGAAGACCTGCCTGTCGGAAGATATGAATTCCCCGGCGGGTACTTCATGATCCAGGAAGGACAGACAAAGCCGATGGAAGAAGGAACTTATGAGGTCCACCGGAAGTACATAGATGTACAGGTCCTCCTGAAGGGGAGCGAAGAGATCGCCTGGAGCGATCCTTCGGGACTTGAAACAGTGATCCCGTACAATGAAGAACGTGATGTTTCACGTCTGCAGGGAAACAAGGATTTTCATCTGGAGATCACGGAAGGCATGTTCTGGGCAGCATACCCGGAGGATGCCCATCAGGCGGTCTCACACACTGAAACACAGCACACATACAGGAAACTTGTGATCAAGCTTCCTGTGAAAGGGGAATAACAGATGAGTATTATCACATTGAAAGGACTGACTCCGGACGGTCAGATCTATTACGATGAAGAAATGAAGGTCACCGAGGCGATGCTGCCGCCGGGACCGTGGAAAACAGCACATGCGCCGGCTATGCTGGAGACGGCTCAGGGCACACTGCTGTGCTGCTGGTTTGCCGGTTCCTTTGAGGGCGGAGCGGACATCAATATCGTTGTCTCACGTCTTCCCAAAGGAAGCACCAGGTGGGAAGAGCCGGTCTATATTTCCAATGAAAATGATTTCTCAGACCAGAATCCTTCCCTGTTCAACGCTCCCAACGGAGAGATCTGGGCAATGTATACTTCACAGCTCGGCAGACAGCCCGGCAAGGACAATATGCAGTATACATCTGTGGTAAAGAAACAGATCAGCTCCGATGACGGCAGGACATGGGGAGAACCGGAAACGGTATTCCCGGAAGAGGGTACATTTGCCAGACAGCCTATCCAGATCCTTTCAAACGGAAGATGGATCTTCGGAAACTGGATCTGCACCGACAGTGAAGCCGGTCTTTCCGGTGACCCCAGTGCATTCAGGATCTCTGATGATGAAGGAAAGACATGGAGAAGAGTTGATATGCCTTCTTCCAACGGCCGTGTACATCCGAATGTCGTAGAGTGTGAAGCCGGTCATCTCGTTGCCTTCATGCGTTCCAGGGAAGCAGACTGGATCTACAAAAGCGAATCATTTGACTACGGTGACACATGGAGCGTACCTGAGCCGACACCGCTGCCCAACAACAACTCGAGCATCAGCGCACTGAAGCTGCAGAGCGGACGTATTGCGATCGCCTACAACCATTCAAGCGCTCCTGCTTCCTATACGAAGAAAGGCGCATGGCCGGGACTGCGCTGCCCGGTATCGATCGCGCTCTCCGAAGACAATGGAAAGACATTCCCGCTGATCCGTCACATTGAGCGCGGCGAAGGCTATGCCGGAGATGAAAACCGTGCGAACAACCTGCAGTATGAATATCCGTATCTGATGCAGTCAGCAGACGGCATGCTGCATCTGTCCTACGCCTACAGAACGCGCATCGGCGTCAAATGGGTCACACTCAGTGAAAGCGATGTGATCGGTGCCAAAAGAGGTGCAGGCACCTACAATCCGACATCCGGAGAAGTAGACAAGTAATATGCTTACAGCTATATTACTGTTCCTCCTCGGTTTCGTGCTGCTCATCAAGGGCGGAGACTGGTTTGTCGACGGATCTGTCGGGATCGCCAGAAGATATCACCTTCCTGAACTGCTGATCGGCGCAACTGTTGTTTCCATCGGAACAACACTTCCGGAAGTCATGGTCTCCTCACAGGCTGCTCTCCAGCATAATGCCGGGATCTCTTACGGAAATGCCATCGGCTCCATCATATGCAACACTTCCCTGATCGCAGCACTGACGGTTGCTGTCAAACCGGGTCCGGTCAACAGGAGATCCCTTCAGCTCCCTGCAGCAGCCTTCTTTATCGCTGCGGCAGTCTATGTGCTGATCGTCTATACGAAGGGTGAATTCAGCAGATGGCAGGGATTCATGTTCCTGGGAATGTTCGTGGTATATATGTTCCTGTCGGTCAAGGCAATGGCCAACGGGGATATGGAAGCGGACGGAGAGGATGAGGAAGAAGAAAAGAAGGAACGGACACTGGCGAACGAACTGCTGCTCCTGGTTACCGGAGCTGCAGCGATCGCTGTCGGTGCAAACCTTCTGGTCAATAACGGAACGATCATCGCTGCGGCTTTGGGTGTTCCCGACAGTGTCATCGGACTGACAATGGTGGCACTGGGCACTTCACTGCCTGAACTGGTCACAGCGATCACATCCCTGATGAAGGGACACGGCGCGCTGTCGCTCGGAAACGTGATCGGAGCAAATCTTTTCAATATTATTCTTGTTTCAGGCGCTGCAATCAGCATCAGCCCGTTCGCAGTACCAGCAGAGAAGACACTGATGGGAATGAACAGTTCCCTGATCGTGGATATTCCGGTCATGCTGGGTGTAATGCTGCTGCTGTGCGTTCCCGCACTGATGAAAGAAAAACTGTATCGCTGGCAGGGCATCCTTCTGCTCTGCATCTATGCAGTATTTACTGTATATCAATTTGTAATCTGAACGGAAAGGCAGGCAGTCACCTGCCTTTCTGTTTGCCGGAAACAGGATCAGATCATCAAAACAGACCGTATAAAAAGGCGTTCTGTGCCAATACGAAGGCATGAACGCCTTGTCATATATGCCGCTTCCGGGATATGAAAAAAAGCACACACATCATATATATTCTTAAGAAATACGGCGGCACTCTTACAGCATGTCCCCTGAATGGTTGCTATAATGATGAAGAACGGAGGTACCTGTGAAAACGTATTTGTGTTTTGACGGCGGCGGAACCTATGTGAAATACGCCGTAATGAGCGGGGACGGAGAGATCCTGTACAGATCGAAATATGAAACGCCCCGGGATGACCTGGACACTTTCCTTGCCAGGATCCATGAGATCTGGATGGAGTATCCGGATGTTTCAGGCATTGCGCTGTCCATGCCGGGTATTATTGATATCGACAAAGGATATATGAGAAATGCCGGAGCGATACGGTGCTGTGCAGGGACATATCTGTGCGATCTGATATCGGAACAGTGCGGCGGCCTGCCTGTATCCGTGGAAAATGACGGGAAGGCGGCAGCACGGGCGGAAATGATCAGCGGCGCATTGAAGGATGCGGATACCGGTGTTGTCATCCTGCTTGGAACAGGGATCGGGGGCACGGTGTTTGTAAACCGGAAGATCGTCAGGGGAAGTCATCTCTGGGCCGGAGAACTGTCCTACCATTACCTTCGTAATCAGCAGCTGTTCGGTGAAGAACATGTCCGTGACCATGACGAGTTTGACTGCCGTTATTCTACCGTATGCACGCCTGCAGGCATTGTAAAGCGTTATGCGGAACTCAGCGGTGAAACAGGTCTGAAGCGTACAGACTGTGAACTGGTCTTTGAAAGAATGGACCGGGGAGATGCGTGCGCGCTGCAGGCTGTCAGGGATTCTGCAAGGGATCTTGCCATGATGATCTTCAACATCCAGTGCACGATCGATCCGGATGCGTTTGCGATCGGCGGCGGGATCAGTGAACAGGACAGCTATATCAGGATGCTGAGAGAAGCAGTAGGGGCTTATGTACCGGCTGACCAGCCGCTTTGTCCGGAACCTGTGATCAGACCCTGCAGATACCGCAGTGATGCGAACCTGATCGGGGCATTATACAGATTCTTCGAGCAGTACGGTCAGAATGGCTGACTTGTACTCGGCGGATGAGTTGTATAAAATAATGCTAACCAG
>JAFOMZ010000078.1 GCA_017421125.1 Solobacterium sp. | reverse complement strand
GGGCATTCAGACGGAGCCTGCCCCCGTCGATCACAGGTTCCCTCAATGTCCATAACAGCAGCGGTACATTGCGGAAGCGGTGCATGACTTCCGAGGTATATGCCGCATTGGCAAATGTCAGGTTCTGCAGGATGACCAGGTCCGGCTCCAGCGTATCGAGATACGCACTCAGCTGATCTGTGCTCAGGATCTTCTCTTCGGGAACGATGATGTCATCGCAGAACTCCCTCAGCATTGCGATGGAAGACTGAAACTGCTCCTCGGCAGTCGGCATATGGAATGTACCTACTCCCATCGGTACATAGACTGCCTGAAAACTTTTATGCATAATATACTCCCCTAATATTTCAGTTCCCTGTTTTCCCCAAGCAGGCCGGGATGCGCTCCCTGGTCCATCAGAGGCTTTCTCTCCGGATGAGAAAGTACCCACTTGTTCTTCTGCAGCAGCAGACGCGCTTCCGGGTCTGCGCATGCGTCACGCATCTGTTTTTCTTCATCACTCAGCGGTGTATTGGTTCCCCTCGGCAGGACAACGATATCCATGAAGCCTGTGTCATTAATACGGCATGGCGACAAGTGCAGCGTTGTTTCATACAGTTCGATCAGTGTTCCTGCCGGAACATAGAATACCTGCGCGTCATCCACGTGGATGGTGTTGTTCCTGACCTGCCAGAGATGCGCCAGCACCAGCATGAAGTCCGTAACGGCCCCGTTCAGTTCACAGCCCTTATGGTATTCAAACCCGTTGTATGTTGTATTGCGTCCGTTGCAGTAACCGACTTCGATATCTCTTCCTCCATAGCAGACACTTTGGATCTGCCGGAAAACATCCAGGCTTTCCAGCGCCGGATCAGATGCTTTATAAATATTGCCCGATTCCGGAATATTCGTATTCTGTTTCATCCAGTCATATGCTTCCCGCATGTCATAGCCGGTAACGACTCTGCCGTATGAGGCAAATGCCGGATCCGTGACGCTGAGCACTTTGACATCATTGACTTCATTCAGCCGCTTCAGCATGCCTTCCTCCCTTTGACGACCTTCACGGTCGCAGAGAAGTCTTCATTCCCGAGTCCCTGTTCCATCGCTTCGTCATAGACCTTTGCGGCATTCTCTTCACCCGGCATTGCTGTACCGGACTGTTTTGCAAGGTCCAGGCAGATATGCACATCCTTATGCATGTTGGCAACAGAGAAGGCTGTCGTAAAGTCTTCCGCAGCGATCACCCGCTTCTTGGAATCCAGGTAGAAATTCTGTCCGCCGCCGTAGCTGATTGCCTGGGCAAATGTCATGATATCGATCCCGTTCTTTTCCGCCAGGACGGAAGTCTCATTGACGCCGTTCTGGATCTGGGAGACCAGCGCATTATGACAGATCTTCATGACCAGTCCCTTGCCGTTGTCACCCATGCGGATGATGTTCTCTCCCATATAGGACAGTACCGGAAGCACTCTCTCATAGTCTTCCTGCGTGCCGCCGACGTAGATGCCGAGCTTTCCTGCCTCAGCGGCAGGACGTGACTTGACGACCGGCGCGTCCAGGAAGGCTGCTCCGGCAGCTTTTACTGTTTCCGCGATCTTCACGGATACGGAAGGATCGATCGTGCTCATGTCGATCCAGGTCTTCGAAGCATCCAGTACCGGCAGGATCTCTTCCATGACCGCACGCACATGTTCGCTCTTGGGTACCATGGTAATGATCAGGTCAGCCTTTTCAGCCGTTTCCCGGCATGACGTACATGCGATGCCGCCCGCTTTTGCAAGCAGTTCTGTCTTTTCACTGATATGGTCAAATACAAATACACGGTCATCATGTTTGCGGATGATGTTTTCGCACATCGCGGAACCCATGATGCCTAGTCCGATAAAACCGATTTTCATGTTCTCCCTCTTTCTGTCTGTTTATCTCAATGCGCTGTTATGCGTTGATCTCCTGTTTCAATAGCGCGATCGTTTCATCATCGAGCTGGGAATGCTGTTTGCGGCAGAATACCGGGATCCTGCCCATCGGAGCCTCCACCAGGTATGTTCCCTTCTTATATTCTCTTCCCGTTGCCAGGTCCACCCATTCATCGTCCGGGAATACCACATGCCGGTCGGTCCTTCCCTGCTTGCGTACTGGCGCGACCAGCAGATCTCGTCCGAGCATGTATGCCTTGTCGTAATCGTAGTTGCTGTCGTAGTGGTAGAACAGCGGACGGATCATCGGGATGCCCTGCTGTGCTTCCGCTTCCAGTTTCAGCAGGTACGGCTTCAGTGCCGCATGGATCCTCGACTGTTTTGCCAGGTGTTCCAGCAGTTCCTCATCACTGTCGAACTGGACGTTCCTTGAAGGCTGGTTGCCTTCATGAAGACGGAACAGCGGGGAGAACGCGTTCATCTCCTCCCAGCGCATCAGGAGTTCCTTTGACCTTGTCATATGCATGATCGTGGTATAACCCCCGGCATCTGAATGGACGATCGTCTGACCGCTCATACCCAGCGACAGGCTTGCCGGGATGACCGAAGGAAGTCCGTCATCCTTTGACCAGTCGACATGCTGGTCGCCGGTCCACATACATGCCGCGTCCGCAACACTGCCCGTATTGCCGGCACGCATGAAGAAGAACACTTCATCACGGACACCGCATTCCTCTATGACTTCACGGTTCATCTTTGCCCAGATGGCAGGCCATTGATTGTGCAGGGCTTTGGGATCCCCTTCATACAGCACACAGTCCACCGGCAGGTATTCACCGAAGTCAGCCATCCATCCCGACATGCCGATACCGATCATGTTCTTCCTGATCAGGTCCTTATACCATGCGTATGCTTCGGGATTGGTAAAGTCGATCATCGCGGCAGGGAATGTCGTGATGGTGACCATGTAGTCCTCACCTTTTTTATTCTTTACGCAGTATCCGTGCTCACTTGCGTATTTATATAATGGCTTCTCGATCGCCATGAACGGGTTGATGTAGCCCAGGAACCTGACACCCTTTGCGTTCCATTCACGGATCCTGTTCTTCAGGTCCGGATACAGTTCATTATCCGCTTCCCAGTTCCACATGACCTGGTAGCCGAATCCCGTCCTGCGGCATCCGCACCAGTCCTGCGACCATACACCGTTGACCTTGACACCTGCCTCCAGTGCTTTGTTCAGGCGCTGATCAACAGCTTCACAGCCCTCCTGGATCGCCAGGATCACGCCGTCATACAGCCATTCGGGAAGCTTCCCGTATGAACCCAGCAGCCTGCTGAGTTTTTCAGAGACTTCCGGGAATGTACTGCCTGATTCCATATGGAATACAGGGCGTTCCTGCAGACGCAGGGACAGCTGTCTGTCCTTACGGAAGTCAAACTCCGCATAGCGTACCGTGTCTGCGTGCAGGTAGTATCTGCGTGAGGAAACAAAGGTCGGCTGGGCATAATAAGACTCATAGGCGGAGAACCGCAGATCCTTTTCCGGGTCATGTCCGATCACTTTGTCATGAATGATCTTCCGTGAGATCCTTCTTGTATTCTGGTGCTCCGCAACAAAGATCCTGACACGTTCCCCTTTCAGGTCGAAACGGGAATACGTTTCCCCGCATCCATAGAAGTGTTCATCGATGCCGCATGGCAGGCGCACCCAGTAACGGTTGATC
>JAFOMZ010000077.1 GCA_017421125.1 Solobacterium sp. | reverse complement strand
GTGCAGGATGCGGGATTTCCCAGGTGCGCAACAGCGTCAGCACGCATTTCATCGGGGTTCAGAATGATAATGTGAGGTCTCTTCATACAATCTCCTTTATTTCATGTTTTTCAGGCGTACCAGTGTATCACCGTGTCTGCGTTCATCCTGGACGACACGCTTCAGCCACGGGTATGTGCCTGTCAGTTTTTCGTGTTCGTTTGCGGCATCATATTCACTCTGAGCCATCATGTTCATTGTGCCTTTGAGTCCGAAGACTCCCCGGATGACCGTAAAAAACCTGCGGTCTCCTTTTCCCTGCTTTACCGTCGTGCCTGTCTGACGTTCCATAAGTGAAACATGCGACTGCTTGTCATCCCGGATCTTCAGCAGTGCTTCGCGTACTCTTGGATCTTTCGCTTTTCCTGCCATCATTTCATATACGGGAATACTGTCACTTGCATACCGCATGATCTTCAGCAGTTCTTTTTGTCCGTTATTGTTCATGGTTCTTCTGCAGGATCTGTCTGATCTCAGCCAGTTCATAAACTGCGTGATCCGGTCCGAAATCGATCAGTCCCTGTTCCTTTTCTATTTTTGTCAGCGCTGCGATCACAGTTGACCCGGCATTTCTTCCGGCCAGCAGGTCACTGATACTATCGCCGACATAAATGCTGTCGGTGCAGCCAAGCTGTTTCATGGCATACAGGATGCCGTCCGGTGCAGGCTTCGGCTTCTGATGGTCATCCTGGCATACCAGGACTTCAAAATACTGCTCCAGTTCAAATACCTTCAGGATCAGCTCCAGAGACTTCCTGAGTCTGGAAGTAACGATACCTGTCGGATATCCTTCTTCTTTCAGCCACTTCAGCAGTTCTACGGCACCTTTCATCGGCTTCATCAGTTCCCGGAGATGCTGTTCCTGATACTGCCTGTATTCTTCCATCACTTCATATACATCCGCGTCCGGAAAAAACTTGCGCATTTCCACTTCAAGAGGAGGCCCGAGGACTTCCGTCTTCCGGTCATCGGTAAATTCTTCCGGTGTGGCATAGATCTCAAATACATGGTAATAGCTGGAAATGATCGCCGGTTCCGAATCCATTAATGTTCCGTCAAAATCAAATAATACTGCGGGTAAACTCATTTGTTGTCTTCCTGATCCTTGTTTTCCAGATATGAATACAGTTTGTTCTTAAAGTTCGTTGTTGCGTTGTATCCTTCTTCTTTCAGGATGAAGTTCGTGACTGCAGACTCGATCAGGATGCGCATGGAACGTCCTGTGCTGACAGGGAGCACGATCGTCGGGATCAGGATATCCAGGATCCTCGTAAACCTGGATGACACTTCACCAAGACGCTCATACTCATCATTGGGATCGTATTTCACAAGATTGATCACGAGATCAACACTGTGCTTATCCATCAGGCAGTTGGCTCCGTACATTCTGGCAACATCAACGATCCCGATTCCCCGGAGTTCCAGCATTCCCCTTAACAGATCCGGCGCATGTCCGACGATCCTGTTATGGATCTTCTGCAGATCGACACGGTCATCCGCGATCAGGACCTGACCGTCCCTGATCAGTTCAAGCGCAGTCTCGGACTTGCCCATTCCGCTGTCCGCCAGCAAAAGTACACCCTTGCCGTAAACGCTCATCAAAACGCCTGATACAGTCGTTTCTTCCGCCAGTTTCTCATCCAGATATGTGATCAGGTCCACGACCATTCTGTACGTATCAAACGGTGTTCTGAAGATCGGAAAGTTCCGCTCATCAGCTACCTGTTTCAGTACAGGAGGGATCGGATTATTATGTGTTATCAGCATCATCGGCGTCAGCGGATCCGTGATCGGCTCATAGCGTTCACGCTGCTGCTCTTCACTCAGCGTTTCGATAAACTGCATTTCCTTGTGGCCCATTATGATGACACGGCGGGGACTGGTCGGCTTGACATAACCCATCAGTTCAAATCCCGGACGGTTGATATCCGGAACGACTACCCATCTCTTCAGCGATTCTTCATTCCCGGTCAGCTGTTCAAACTGAAAGAAATCTTTGATTTCGCTGATCAGTACTTTCTTATCGTATGTTTTTTCTTCCATTGCAGACTCCGTTCAAATGGATTATAACATGACGGTCTTTCACTTGATAATACAGGGTACACAACTTTGATAAACAGAATACTTGTCGCCCGCACATCAATAAAAGGGACCGTTTTCAGTCCCCTTGATCGATGTTTTTCTGCTTTTCTTTTGTCCATTCCAGAGCCTTTTTCAGGTACTGTCCCGTCCAGCTTTCCGGAACTTCGGCGATCTCTTCCGGTGTTCCGCACGCGATCACGGTTCCTCCGTTATCGCCGCC
>JAFOMZ010000076.1 GCA_017421125.1 Solobacterium sp. | reverse complement strand
GCGCGGGATTCCTCTTCGGTCGTGACTGCTCTCAGATTTCTGAATCTCAGAGGATCATTTCCTGCCTTGATGATCTTCATGGCTTCTTCGTCATAATAGCCGAAGAAGTTCTGTTCGAAGATCGTCGTCGCTTCTTCTGCCATCGGGCTGTCTACATATACGTCAAAGTCCTTATACGCGACCATATTCCGTTCCAGGATCTCCCGGATGAAATACAGGATCTCCTGTGTCCTTCCGACCGCAAACGCAGGAATGACGACATTTCCTCCTCTGGCAAATGTCCGGTTCATGATGTCCGCCAGCTGTTTCAGAGGATCATCAGTCTTCTCGTGGTCACGGTTTCCGTATGTGCTTTCCGTGATGACATAATCAGTCGTTTCCCTGGGGGAAGGATCGTTGACGATCGGCATGTTGATATTTCCGAGGTCTCCGGTAAATGCCAGTGTCCGTGTTTCTCCTTCTTCTTCCAGGCTCAGATAGATGACTGCACTGCCCAGGATGTGCCCGGCATCTTCGAATTTAGCTGTCACGTATTTCACCGGACTGAATATTTCTCCGTAGTCGACAGGTCTGAGCAGATGTGATACTGCTTCAGCATCTTCTACGGTATACAGCGGCTGCACTTTCTTTTTGCCGCTGCGTTTTGCCTTGCGGTTTGCATACTCGGCTTCCGATTCCTGGATCTCTGCAGAGTCCTTCAGCATCATCGTACACAGGTGCCTGGTCGCTGATGTGCACCAGATCTTGCCGCGGAATCCTTCTTTATAGAGTTTCGGCAGCAGTCCCGAGTGATCGATATGCGCGTGTGAGAGGAGGACCGCATCGATCTTGGAAGGCGGTACAGGGAGGTCTTCATTCACATAAATATCCCTGCCCTGTTCCAAACCGCAGTCCAGCATGATGTATTTTCCGTTTGTTTCAATGACATGGCAGCTCCCTGTTACTTCATGGTCTGCCCCGATAAAATAGAGTTTCATAATATGATCTTCCTGTCATGATAACGGATCACGATTTTTATGATGATCCGTATTGTTTTCTTTCAACTCCATTATACAGTTGAGCGAAGCACAGAGATAAGGAAATGAAGATCATTCATTCCAGCCGTACATCCTGTCCAGTATCCCGTACAGTTCCAGTTCACGGTCTTTGATCATGCCGCCGCTGTTTCCGAACTCCAGTAACATCGTGGAATCTTCCGACTGCTCAAATGCCTGCAGTTCCTGTCCGTTCGGTTCACCTGTTCTGATGAAGTTTGCCCAGTATCCGTGCATGATCGCAGAAAGATCCCTGTCACCGTTCGTATATGCCCTTGAATCTTCCGCCAGCATTCCGAATACGTATGGCAGTTCCCCGCTGTGCCAGCTGCCGAGTCCTCCGTTGTCCTTGCTGAAAAAGTATTCCCAGCTTGGAACATTGTTTTCTTTCTCCAGACGGTTCAGGCAGTAATGGGAATAGTTGAAGAACATCGCACCGTAGATCCTTGCCCAGTACTCATCTGCCTGTTCATCCGTTTCCGGATGATACAGGGCAAGGACTTCATCCGCATATGAACCGAACCATCTGCGGATACGTCCTTCATAATCCTTCAGCTTTGCATGGTTGAGGAGGATGAACGGACCGCTTTCTTCCTTGTTGAAGCCATGGAGCACGGCTTCTTCGTTATGGATCCCCTGCTTTCTGAGATGATAAGGTGTGTTCGTCAGGACATAGCCGTCAACCGTGATATGATGCTGGGTCCCCTGTTCGCTGACGAGGCTTTCTGCGGGAATCTTCCGGAGTTCTTCCAGGGAAGAACATCCATACCGTTCCATGAGTGCCTTCCCGGATGCCAGTGCGGTATCGAACAGGCGGTAGGAATGCGGTGGTTCAGGAGAAGATACCGTCGAGCTTTCCATGACCGCCCTTTTGAAAAGACCTTTGGCAAGCGGTGAAACACACAATGCGTCTGCACATACAGCGCCTGCGGATTCTCCGATGATCGTGACATTGTCCGGGTCACCTCCGAAGTGTTCAATATTGTCCCTCACCCATTCGAGTGCCTTGATCTGATCGAGCAGGCCGAAGTTTCCCGCTGTTCCCTCTTCTTCCAGCATTTCTTCCGTGGCCAGAAAGCCGAATACGCCAAGGCGGTATCCCATATTGACCGTGATGATACCGTCTTTCGCAAAGCCTTCCCCGCTGTAGTCAGAAAACCATGTCTGTCCCGTCTGCAGGGATCCGCCATGGATGTACACCGCTACAGGAGCCTTCTCAACGGTTCCCGCAGGCTTCCAGATATTCAGGTACAGACTGTCCTCAGAGTTTGCTGCACGGTAGTTGTCATACAGGGAAAGCCTGTAATGACGGTATCCGATGATCTGCGCCATCGATCCCATGAACGGCAGGTTCTGTACCTGCATGGACATCGGCGCAAACGTATCGCATTCTCTGACGGATGACCACGGCTCGGGATCCCGGGGCTTTTTCCAGCGCAGTTCCCCGACGGGAGGTGCCGCATAAGGAATACCTGCAAACAGCTCAACGCCGCTGTCCAGCACGACACCCCGTACATCGCCATACGCTGTTTCATAGACATCTGTTTTCTCAGGGTTTCTGTTGTCTGAAGCAGGTACACGGCGGACCGGCGGCCAGCTGACAAATATGATGCAGAGACAGAGGGCAATGTACCCAAGCACACTGAGTCCTCTCTGCCACCATTTCCATGTTTTCATGTATTTTCTGCTGCAGAAAACAAGAGCGCCTGCGGCTCCCGCAAACAGCAGCCAGCCTGTTATCGTATGATGATTCAATTCCAGAAAAGCACACATCAGTACGCTGATCAGTACCGTAACGATACATCCGGGAACTTTCATTTTGTGAACCTCACTTCAGAAAAATTGTAGGACTCTGTACTGCTTCTGTCCAGCAGGACTGTATTGAATATACCGGATGACCGATCCGGTCATGGTAATGCAGAAAACTGCGTTCTACACCGATCAGATGTGGCAGTTCACTTGTTATAAACATATTAGCCTCTGCAGATGTATTAAATGCGGAAATGATGTGCAGCGGCTGTGCAATGCTTTGATGCGAATTATCGGAACTGCTCAAAAATGACAGCAATCTGCATAAAGGGTATGACGTTCCTCGGAGGTATCTGTCATAATAAAATCATCTGAAACAAATTGCATGATCATCATATGCATGGAGGAAGACCTATGAAGATCTGTTACCGGGCAGAAACAGTCACTCAGCAGAATAATTGGTTTTCGGTATTCTGCGATGGCATTGAATTCAGGATCTGGTTTCTGACAGATGATATCCTGCGCATCAGGGCAGGTTTTGACAAAACGTTTGACGAGGCATCTTACAGCCTTGTCATGACTGCGTGGGATTCCCGGACGGATGATCTTATGCGTCCTGAACGGAAACGCATTGAGACTGCGGATGCTGTATTGACAGACGGTCCTGAGGAAGCTGTCATACAGGGAAAACACCTGAAAGCTGTCATTCATAAAGATCCGTTCTTTATCTCTGTTTATGATACGGACGGAACGCTGATCCACCAGGATATCCCGGAGCTGGGCTGGCGGGAAGATCCGAATCACCGCAGACAGCATACCTCACGCATCGAAGCAGATGATCATTTCTACGGCTTCGGTGAAAAGACAGGTAAGCTTGATAAAGCGGAATGTTATATGACGATGGCTCCCGGGGATGCCATGGGATACAACGCGGCAGAGACTGATTCCCTCTACAAGCATATCCCCTTCTATATCCGCCTGAACGGGTCAACAAAAAAGGCTGCAGGATACTTCTATCACAATACAGCGGAGTGTTCCTTCAATATGGGACGGGAAAAG
>JAFOMZ010000075.1 GCA_017421125.1 Solobacterium sp. | reverse complement strand
TATCGATGACTTCAGCATTTGTATTGATCTTGACACCGCCCATGCAGTGGTGGATGCCTGGTGAGATCTTAACTGCATAGTAAGGACCTTCTGCCAGGTTTGTCAGCATAGCTTCGAAGCTGCCTCTTTCGAATTCAGCATCGTTCTGTGCATCAACTGCAGCTGCCCATGTGCTCAGTGTTTCCTTAACTGTTTCAGCATCGCATCCGATCAGCTTAGCAAGATCTTCAGCTGTGTCGCACTTGATCATGTAGCCCTTTGTCAGATACTTGTCGATAACTGTGGAACCGGAGTGCATTACTTCGTCAGCGATCAGCCAAGCATAGCCGCCGTCCTGTTCAATGACATGTGCGGAAACAACGTCTCTTGTCAGTGTTTCGTTGCAGAAACGCTTACCGGAGCTGTTGAGGAGGATCGCACCGTCGCCGCGGAGTGATTCGGAGATCAGAGCGCCGTCAGTCTGAACGACTGTCGGATGGATCTGGATCTGATCGAGATCAACGAAGTCAGCATTGACTGCTTCGAGGAAAGCAATTGCATCACCTGTTACGGAAGGAGCGTTTGTGGAAACATAGCCTTCCAGGTCAGGACGATACTTAACGATCAGTTCAGGGTTGGAACCGAAGCCGCCTGTTGCAACGACTACGGAATTAGCCTTGACAGTGATCTCATTTCCCTTTGCACCAACAGCGTGCAGACCTACAGCCTTGCCGCCGTCCATCAGGATCTCATCAACTTTTGCTTCTGTGATGATCTCAACGCCGAGCTTTGTAGCTGTTGCGTTGAGGTGTTCAACGAGGTATGTACCAACGGAGAGGATCTTTCCTTCAGCGTTGACGGGACGATGCTGACGCATAGCGGAAGCTCCGCCTGCCTGACCAACGTTAGCCAGAGGTGCGTCGATGCTGTCGAGCCAGTCAATCGCTTCGGAAGAGTTCTCAGCAAGTGTTCTGACAAGATCCGGATTGTTCAGATCATGTCCGCCCTTCATTGTGTCGCTGTAGAACAGATCAGCGGAATCTTCGATTCCCTGTTCTACCTGGTAATGTGTTTCAGCTGCGTTCATGCCGCCTGTTGCATAGCTGGAGTTTCCGCCGACAACTGCTGCCTTTTCAAGAACAACAACGGACTTTCCGTTCTGTGCTGCTGTAATAGCTGCTGTCAGACCGGCACCGCCTGCGCCTGCGATGACAACGTCAACTGTTTTATCAATGTTTTCAACTGTTTCTTCAGCACCCTGAGGCTCCAGAGCTGCCGGATCTGTACCGGCTTCTGTCAGAGCTTCATTGACTGCTGCGAAGAAACCTGTGGAAGTAACTGTAGCGCCTGATACGCCGTCGATATTCGTGGACTGGTTGTTCAGGACTTTTTCGACGAGCTGAGGCAGTGCTGCGCCGCCGACTGTAGGTGTTTCGCCTTCTGCTTTGTATTCGATACTTTCGATCGCATCGTCAGAAAGAGTAACAGTTACATGGATCGGATTGCCTTCTCCGCCGAAACCGGGTTCTTCACCCTCATATGTGCCGGCTTTGAAGAGTGTTTCTGCTGCAGGTTCGGATGCTTTCGGCTCAGGTGTTCCTGAAGCGCCTCCTGAAGAGCACGCCGCAAGAGAGAACACTGTAACAGCCGCAAGCAGGACTTTTTTTGAAATGTTCATATTCTTTCCCTCCGCAGAAATATTATCATAATTATCGTCATTTATTAATAATTATTGATAATAATTGCATGATAATACTGACAGTTTTTTCGTTAAAATATGAATATACCAGGAGTACGGATCTATGAACGAAATCAACACTGCATTAATTTATATAGGTGATCTTTCAGAGTCAGAAAAAAAGGTCCTCCAGTTCATTATGAAAGACCCGAATGTTGTGATCCAGTATACGATCCAGCAGGTCGCTATGATGGCCGGAACTTCCGTTTCAGCTGTACAGCGTTTTACAAAAGCGGTCGGCTATTCCGGATACAGGGACTTCCGTGCTGCCATCGTAAGGCGGAAAAACGCTATAGACAGCAATCTCTCAGATAACAGCCAGGACCTGTTCACCACTATGATCTCCTCTTTCTCCAACAGCATCGAACATCTGCATGATATTGATAAAAAACTCATTGATGAGTTATGCAACGATATCTGCTCAGCAGATAAGATCATCCTGCTTGGCAGATACCGCAATAAGACTGTTGTCGAAAAACTGGCAATGAACCTGATGGATCTGGGTATCGTCTGTGTCTGCGCAGACGATGAGATCAGTTACCAGCATATTCTTTATGTAACAGACCCGGAATCATGTGTCATCATATTCTCTGCACTTGGTGAAATCCGGGACGCACTTCCTTTTTTCCAGCAGCTGAAGCAGGCTGCGGACAAACGCTGGCTGATCACCAATAACCTGAATCCGAAAATGGGTAAATATGTCAGCAGACAGATCACCCTTCCGGGCATTCAGACGATGAATGCCTATCCGGTCTCATCCCAGTTCGTGATGATGGCATTCGTTGAAATACTGACTGCGTATATCGCGGAAAAGAAACACAGCGAATAGCAGACCAGAAGATCCTTATCACGGAAACACAGATGCATTCTGGACACAGGATGCATTTTTCATTTCATAAAGACCGTATTTACCTGCTTTAAAACATACCGACAGAGACAGCTCCGGTATCTTGACTGCTTCAGGAGTTAACATTTTTCACAATCGGTTTTGTCAATGACAATGTATGTCACAGCCATGGATCAGATACTGCTGATCATATAATGAAACTGATACAGACAGGGATCATACAGCTGTCTGACCGGAGGATGTTATGCTGATAATAAGCAATCATAAATATCGTTTTTTTCGTTTTTTATTCATATCTGCGCTTTCCGCATCCGTTCTGACAGGATGTTCTTCTTCCAAAGAAGCCCAGTCCCCTGCTCCGGTCGATCAAAGTACCTCAGATCAGGAGGAAGTCATAGAATTGATCCCGGAATATGATGATTCTTTTGATATGGAATTAAGTGAAGAGATCCTGGATTCCCAGCTGCTGGAAGATACTGAGCCCGTGCAGGAAAACACCCCGGCACCGGCAGAGATATCTGTACCGGTACAGGAGGAACTTCCTTCAGCAGATGAAATGGATCTGTATGTCCCCGAAGGTGTTGAAGGCAGACCTTCAATGGAGGATTTTGCCTGGTATCCAAAAGAAGTACAGCTGAAAGAATTTGACAGTGACGTTCCCGGCATACATGATCCAGGCGAACTGACAGGATACTGGAAAGCATATATCAAGCTGGACCCGGACAATGAAAATGATATGCGGGCAGACCTGCTGCTGAATGCGGACATTTCCATCGGCCAGTACAATACAGACCTGAAACTGGTATGGTATTCCATCCACTACCTGAAAGATCCCGACTCTTTCTATGATGATTCAGAACCATCTCATTTTTACGGAAGCTTTGAAGATCAGGAAAACGGTATTGAACTCAAAGCGGAAGGCCCAGGAAAAATACATATGAAGCGCTTTTATTACTATCAGAACAGGCAGTACGGCGTCGGCCGGATCGAAACAGCGGCCGGTGTTGTCGGCATCCTGTGTCTGGTAAGACCGTAAAGAAACAATCGGAGAATAACCATGGCAAACTACTGTATGAAATGCGGTGCTCCCCTGCCTCCCGGCGCAAAATACTGCATGAAATGCGGACAGCCTGTATCGGGAACCGCACAGGGAAAACCGGTATTTTCAGAACCTGATAAAGCTTTGAAGCCAAACAGAAAGAGATCGGGAAACCTCCTGGTGATCGTGATCGTACTTTGTCTGGCTGTTTTCGGTGTGTTCCGGATCAAAGGATGCATTGATGACGGGAAGAATGAATACAAACCGGAAACAGTGCATGATCCTTCCGGCAGCACTGAACAGCAGACACAGTCTTCCGGTACCATTGCGTACGGCAATGGATTTATCACCGGAACCACGGTTACAGATCAGAAATCTCCGGACGCGGAAAAAGTGAGAGTCGTATTGAATTCTTATACATTTGATGAAGAGGAAGATGTAAGGGTGCAGTGCCAGCCGCTGAATATCGAAGAAAACAGTACAGAAGGATATAAACTGCTGCCGTATGAGATATCACTCGGAGATAAGCATCAGCTGAATTCTTTTGTCTCTGTCTACCTGCCGTATGGATCCGGATTCTGTGCGCAGGGTGAAACAGAGGAAGAATGTGTCGGCGCATTGTTCTTCAACGAAGAGACAGGTGAATGGGAAGACGCCATATATGAAGTACTTCCCGACAGTCACGAAGTCCGGATCATGACAGATCATTTTTCCAAGTTTGCGCTGATTGAAACGATCGACCGGTATACAAGGGAAAAACTATCATTACAGATGGATTCCCTGATGAAAAATCTGACGTTCGAAAAAGTTGAACAGGCGGTCAGATCAGGCGTAACAGGCGGTGAAGCGGACGTAAAGTCGATCGGTATCATAACAACGATCGCAGAAACCGGTCATCTGGCGTTCAATGCCCAGAAAGATACACTCTCCTGGATCAGCAACATCAATACGATGATCACCATGGGACAGCCCTGGCCGAACCCCGGAACAATTCTTTATATGAACAAACTTGCTGAGAGAGGGTTTCTTTTCTCCACTGTGGCAGTTGCGGACAAACTGGTAAGAGAATATTACAAGCTGGCAGCAGGCAAAGGAAATGACAGAAATACGATCCTGAACCTGTACAAGGATGCCGCGCTGCTGGCAGCTGACTACGCAAGTGTCATCAAGGGTGTTACTTCTTCTGCATTCAATGTTGCGTTCTCCGGAGTGTTTATATTCAACTATGTCATTTCTGAAATGTTCTCCGAGGTGGAACGGATCAGGCTGTCAGAACTGGGTGAAATATACGAATACTTCCAGGACACTTATAAAGAAGGAGAATACAAACCGCGTACCAACAAGGAATGGTATGAACTGTTCATACAGATTTCAGAAGAAAACAAAGGAAATGAAAAAGCAATACAGCAGAAAATAGATGATGAGATGAAAAAATATGCTGAGCGCTTCTGGAATATCCCTCTGACAGTATTGTCTTCTGCGGCATCAGATATCGGTTACAGGAGAACAACATGGCCGATGCCGGAAGAACAGCAGAAGCTGACTGCAGAATACCTGCACAATCTGCGCATACGTCTTTCCCCGATCGTTTATGGTGTGGAACGCTATTACCTGTATATTCAGTACCGTGACTGTTTCCGTGCTCTCAGAGATATTCAGAAACAGTTCAGAAAACCGATCACGCTGACGATAACCGACCGGACAGAAGAAAAACAATATGCCGGATGCTGGTTCAGGTTTGTGAATGTCTCAGAACATGCGCCAAAAGCACAATGGGAAGGAGAACTGGATAAAAACGGTACCTATAAGGGAAGTTTTACCATGAATGACTATATTCTGGCGGGATTCCCGGTATCTGCAGCAGTATATAAAACAAAAGAAGACATGGAAAACGGAAAACCGCTGTATACCGGTAATCTGGACATTACGGCAGAAAATACAGAGGCATCGGTAGATCTGGGCGGATATGATGATCATATTCTGTTTGAAAACACCAATATGCGTCTGACCTCAGTGGTTGCAAATAACGGCTTCACATCTGCAGATTACTATCCTCAGGAGCCTTATTACAGTACCTTCAGGATCTATAAGAAGGATAATGCATTTGAAATGGTGACTCCGTACTCAGAAACGCATCGTACACCGAAAGACAGTATCTATAAAAATATGCGTGAGGTACCTTCGCTTGAACTGGATGGTTTTATGGAGAAACATACTGCGTATGACAGCACCGAAACGGCTGAAGGAACGATCGGCAGTGTGGAACCGTTTACCTCCGCTTTGTATACAAGGATCAAAAAAACAGATGAACTGACCCAAATCGACTATTCGGAGTGGCAGGTCGAATCAGCGGAATTCAGACTGAAAGTAAAAAACAAACCTGACAGACCGGCAGAGATGGAACTGAGAGTTACACTGAACGGATATTACAGACATCGGCGTCTGGATCTTTCCGACGGCAGAGAACACATTATCAGCAAGAAAACATCCGATGCATATATGCAGCTGATATTTGTATCGGAATAACACGAACCCTATTGGTTCCTGCAATTTGAAATGCATCCTGAATCAAACCAGGATGCATTTTCATCTTCTCTTCTTTTTATGAGTCAGCTGATACTGTTCTTAAAGGCCTAACTCCTTCTTTACTCTTTCAACAGCGAGTCTTGGTGAAGTAAGGACCGGCTTTTCCGTTTCGCCTAATAACGGCAGGATGGCGGTCATTGAGCCCTGAGCCAGAACGACTGCATCGTTTTCTGATTCAGCCTTACGGATCGCCTTGATTACAAGTTCATTATGCTTGTCTGCATCACCGCTCATTAAGATGTCCAGAGCACCGTCTACCAGATATCCGGTTACAGCAACATCCTTTCCCGCTTCTAAGGCTTTTCTTCTGACCAGATTGCAGCTGGGTTTAACCGTAGAACTTACGGTCGCAACAACACCGATCTTTGAACCAAGTTCAACAGCCTTTTCAGCCATTGCTTCATCGATTTTCAGAGTCTTGCAGTCTGCCTGCTGTCTGGCAATGTCAAATGCTTCACCAACAGATGAGCACTGGTTGAAGATCAGATCAGGCTTTAATGTCTTGGCAACCTGGACATACGAACACATTCTGCTGATGATTGCAGGGTTTATCTGTCCGTTCTTTTTTACTTCGTCCAGCAGTGAATCATCAATGATATTCACCATTTCTACTTCCGGAATGATCTCCTTGAAAAGAGCTTTCAGATCGTTCAGCGAAACCGGGCTTGTGTGAATTAATACTACTTTCATATCTTTTGTTTCCTTCCAAAACTGTATCTTAATCATATAATACGGATATGGTTAAGGCATTGATTTTGATCAGGGACAGCTGATTTACATGGTAATCTGATAAACATTTATGAAGTCAGAATTGTGACCGTTCTGAACCATAGTTACCCATTTAATATCTGCCGCATAAAAAAACTTATTCATCAGGACACCCGATCAATAAGCCATTTTTTACAATGATCAGCAAATTCCTATCAAATCGTTGTCAGCGGAAAAAGTTTTACGTTCTTCTGCTCGTTCTGATATGCAGTCCAAAGAGTCAGTTTCTGCTGCGTGTTCATCCATCTTTCAGGTGAAGTGTTCGTAGCTTTAACAATTCTGATTGCCATTTCAGGACTCAATGAAGATTTTTCGTTAATCAAATCAGATAAAGCTTTTCGGCTTACCCCAAGCAATCTGGCTGTTTCTGTAACTGACAGATTCAGCGGTTTCATAATATCTTCCAGTAAGACAGTTCCCGGATGAGTTGGTTTTCCGGTCATAATCTCTCTTTTCATTTCGGTGATTCCATATATATGATGACTGCTTTTTTCAAATATGATTTCAGTGGTCTGAATAGTGATATCTGCAGGCAAGAATATATATGTTATCACCTTCGACTTAGTAAATCAGACGATCTTTATCGTTGATCCTCCGACTCCAGAACCCAGAAAGATTACCGATCAAAGGTTCCGGCTTTCCAATTCCTTCATTTCCATTTCTATCAATATCATCCAGTAGTTTATTGATTCTTTTTAGTGTTTTTCTGTCCTCTGTCTCCCAATAGATATAGTCCAGCCAGCCGTTTTCAGTAAGCATTTTATTCATCAGCATCCTCAATCAGCTGGTATGCAGAATATTTTCCCTTTTCAAGCTGAGCTTTTGACTCCATCAGCCAATCATAATTAGTTTTATTTCCCATCACATATATGTTTTCAATAAGATTGTTGTAAGTTTCTTCTGACATTATGACAACGTTTTTATTTTCTTTTCTTGTCACAACAACCGTCTCATAAGAATCTGTCACAAGATCAAGATGGCTCTTCATTTTTTCTCTGAATTGTGAATAGTTTACTGCAATCATAGTATTCACCTCCCAACATCAGATTAACGTACAATTAATTGTACGTTAATCATTTTATTGCTTATGCAGTATTTTTACGGTGGCTTAAATATTACCCGATATATTCAATTAGGTTTTACAAAGATCCACAAAAATATCTGCACTATTCTCAATTGTAGAGTGAAACACAAAAAAACTTATCGACCGGATCTGCCGATCAATAAGCCTTTTCTACATGGTGACCTCTTAGGGACTCGAACCCTAGACCCACTGATTAAGAGTCAGTTGCTCTACCAACTGAGCTAAGAAGTCATTTAACTTGCTTAGTTATACTACTCCAAAGGAGAGAGTTTTGCAAGGCTTTTTTCAAATTTCTCTTTGTTTGTCATCTCATTGGCCGTAAAGTCTGAATCAGCAGCTCTGTTTCACAGTATAATGTTCTCAGTATTGAAGGAGAACTATCATTATGAAGTACGCACTCATGAACGGTATCATTCTTGACGGTACCGAGCATATGGAGCCGGTTGAGCACAAAGCGATCCTGATCAACGACGGCATCATTGAAGATATCGTAGATGACAGCTCACATATCTACGGTTATGAGAAGATCGATCTGAAGCACCGTTATGTGATGCCCGGTCTGATCAATATGCATGTCCACCTTGCCGGTTCAGGCAAGCCACCGAAGAAACAGAGAGACAACACAAAGCTTGTTAAACTGATCTTCAGCAACCCTGTTTCTTCCAGAGTCGCCTATCATATGGTAGCCGGCTTTGCCAGGACAGCGCTGATGAGCGGTGTAACGACAGTCAGAACAGTCGGCGGTCTGCGTGACTATGATTCCAAGGTGCGTGACGAGATCCTGAACGGAACATTGGACGGACCGCGTATCCTCAGTTCAAATGAGGGCATTTCCGTTCCGGGCGGACACATGGCCGGTTCTGTCGCAATGCCTGTCAGAAATGAAGAAGAGGCTGTTGCCATGGTACAGGCACGCGATGCTGAGCATGTAGACCTCATCAAACTGATGATCACCGGAGGCGTTCTGGATGCTAAGGAAAAAGGTGTTCCCGGCGAACTGAAGATGCCGCCTTCCATCGTCAAAGCTGCATGTGATGAAGCACACAGGCTTGGCTATAAAGTTGCAGCACATACAGAGAGTGCTGAAGGCGTACGTGTTGCCCTGATCAACGGAGTGGACTCCATTGAACACGGCGGCATGCCGGATGATGATATCATCGCTCTGTTCAAAGAGAAAAACGCCTTTCTGACAACAACGCTTTCCCCTGCGCTTCCTTATTCACTGCTTGATCCTTCGATCAGTCATGTCAGTGAAGTAGAGAAGTATAACGGTGACCTTGTATTCAACGGGATCATCGAATGCTCAAAGGCAGCTCTGGCAAACGATATCCCGGTCGCTTTAGGAAATGATGTAGGCTGTCCCTACATCACACAGTATGACTTCTGGAGAGAACTTGTTTACTTCCATAAATATGTCGGCGTATCCAACCAATTCGCTCTGTATACCGCAACACTCAGAAATGCACAGCTTGCGGGCATCGGTGACATCACAGGTTCAATAGAACCCGGGAAGTGCGCAGATCTGATCGTCACAAAGGGCAATCCCCTGGAAGACCTGAAGGCACTGCGAAACGTCACAATGGTCATGGCACGCGGCAGATTGTACGAACATCCGGAGTTCAAGCATCTTCCTGAAGTTGAAAAACTGATGGATCCGTTTCTTGACTGATTGAACACCCGTAAGTTTTGTGCTTAAATAATTACAGCAATGATCAGGTGCGGCGACAGCAAGGCATGTGCAGAAAGATGGCGGCAGATGAAAGCCATTCATGTGTGCTCAAGCATTGGAGCCTGGGAGCTTATTACATCGGACGGCCCGTTATCCCGTAAAGTGATCCGTACGCTATGTATGGATAAGTCGGGTGGCACCGCGCATGGAAACTATGCGTCCCTTCATTTGAAGGGACGTTTTTTACTAGAAGGAGATCACATTATGAAACGAATGTTAAGCGGAATCAAACCTACCGGACAGCTGCACCTGGGCAACTATATCGGTGCACTGAGACACTTTGTCGATTACCAGGATGAATATGAAATGTTTGCGTTCATCGCAAACCTTCACTGCATCACGGTCCCCCAGGACCCGGCAGAACTGCAGAAGAACCTGAAGGACTGTGTTGCACTGTATCTTGCATGCGGACTCGACCCTTCCAAGGCAACCATCTTCCTGCAGACAGATGTTCCCCAGCATGCACAGCTCGGCTACATCATGTGCTGCCATACATACATGGGTGAACTGAACCGTATGACACAGTTCAAGGACAAGCAGGCTCACGGCGAGACAAACCTGTCCGGCGGCCTGTATACATACCCTTCCCTGATGGCAGCGGATATCCTGCTGTATGACCCGGATTATGTTCCGGTCGGTGATGACCAGAAACAGCATGTAGAACTGACAAGAGACCTTGCGATCCGCATGAACAACCGGTACGGCGATCTCTTCAGAGTACCCGAACCGCTTGTCGCAAAGACAGGTGCCCGCATCATGTCCCTTTCCAACCCGGAAAAGAAGATGTCCAAATCCGATGAGACCAATAAGGGATGCATCTATCTGCTGGACAGCGAGAAAGTCGCCCGCAAGAAGGTCATGTCTGCGGTGACAGACTCTCTGGGACGTGTTCATTTCGACCCTGTCAACCAGCCGGGCATCTCCAACCTGATGCAGATCCTGTCTTCCCTGCAGGATGACCGCAGTATGGCTGACATTGAGCAGGAATTCGAAGGCAAGGGCTACGGTGACTTCAAACGCGCAGTCGCTGATGCGGTATGCGGAAAGCTGAATGAGATCCAGACCAGATACAATGAGATCATCAGCTCCGGACTGATCGAGACAACACTGGACGACGGTGCCGCAAAGGCAAGAAAGATCGCTGCCGTCAAACTGGAAAAAGTCCAGCGTGCGATCGGAATGGAAATAATTGAAAAATAGTTTCAGAAAAGATCATGCAATGCGCATGATTTTTTTTTGTCCTTTGTTTCCGCTGTATTCAAACTGTAATAAAATAAATACGTTTTAGGAGGAAATACTATGAACGGATATGTAGAACGCGTCCTGAATGAGACCCGTGAAAAGAACAGCAATGAACCTGAATTTCTTCAGACAGTCGAAGAAGTCCTGACCTCATTGGAACCTGTGATCCAGGCTCACCCGGAATATGAAGGCCATGCGATCCTGGAACGCATGATAGAACCTGACAGAGTGATCGAATTCAGAGTCGTCTGGGAAGACGACCAGGGAAAGCCGCGTGTCAACCGCGGATACCGCATTCAGTTCAACAGTGCGATCGGACCGTACAAAGGAGGCCTCCGCTTCCATCCGTCGGTCAACCTTTCGATCCTGAAATTCCTCGGATTTGAACAGGCTCTGAAAAACAGCCTGACAACACTGCCCATCGGCGGTGGCAAGGGTGGATCGGATTTTGATCCTCACGGAAAATCAGATAAAGAGATCATGCGCTTCTGCCAGGCATTCATGACCGAGCTGTACAGGCACATCGGCATCAACACCGACGTTCCCGCAGGCGACATCGGTGTCGGCGGCAGAGAGATCGGTTATATGTTCGGACAGTACAAGCGTATCCGTGACGCATATGAAAACGGCGTTCTCACAGGCAAGGGCATCCCTTACGGCGGAAGCCTTCTGAGACCGGAAGCCACTGGCTACGGTGCCCTGTATTACGCGGAAGAAGTATTCAAACATGAGAATGATACGATCAAAGGCAAGACATTCGTTCTCTCCGGATACGGAAATGTAACATGGGGTGCTGCCAAGAAGATCGCGGAACTGGGCGGCAAGGTCGTTACGATCTCCGGACATAACGGTTATGTCTATGATCCGGACGGTGTCGTTACAGAAGAAAAGATCAATTATCTGCTCGAGATGCGCCTGTCCAGAAATGCCAACGTCAAAATGTATGCGGACAAGTTCGGCTGCCAGTTCTTTGAAGGACAGAAGCCATGGGGCGTCAAGGGAGATGTATACATGCCCTGCGCAACACAAAACGAAGTCGGTATGGAAGAAGCGAAGCTGATCGCGGAAAGCGGCGCAAAGTATTACTTCGAAGTCGCGAATATGCCTACCTCCAACGAGGCAATCGAATACCTGAAGAAAGCAGGACTGATCGTAGCTCCGTCAAAGGCAGTCAATGCCGGCGGTGTCGCAGTCAGTGCGCTGGAAATGTCACAGAACTCACAGAGACTCGCATGGAGCGCGGAAGAAGTTGATGAAAAACTCCATACGATCATGAAGAGCATTCATGATTCATCCGCTTCAGCAGCAGAGAGATACGGCCTGGGATATGACCTTGTCAAGGGTGCCAATATCTCGGGATTCGAAAAGATCGCAAACGCAATGCTGGCCCAGGGCTGGTACTGATCAGAAAAACAAAAGGTCATCGGGTGATGGCCTTTTCGTTTGCGTTATGACTGTTTCAGATACGGTATCAGCAGCAGATCTGCCGGCAGCCAGGCAACTTCATCCAGCTGGTCTCTTGTGACCCATCTGGCTGCTTCATGTTCCAGCAGGCTGATCTGTCCTTCCGTAATGTGCGCGTAAAAACAATCCATGGACAGATGGAACTCCGGATAGTCATATTCGACTGTCGTGATATATCCGTCCACTGCGATCGTGATATTGAGTTCTTCCCTGATCTCACGTACGATCGTTTCTTCAGGTGTTTCCCCTGCTTCGATCTTTCCTCCGGGGAACTCCCAGCCGTCTTTATACGGGCCGTATCCGCGCTGTGTGGCGAATATTCTGCCGTCATGGACGATCACAGCTGCCGTGACTCTTACCGTTTTCATAAGTCCTTATAAACCTCCTGAGGAGGCGGCGGCTGCCTGTGCGGCAAGAACGGCATCGATCGCAAGTACAACTGCTACTGCATTCACTTCATCAAGAGGATCTTTTACGTCGATCTCGTAGGAATCTCCCCATGACATCCACTCCTTGTGGACCGACACTATGACACGGCTGTTGTCCGTGATCTCATACTCATGTTCATGCCAGCTTCCGTCCACATGCCAGTCAAGTCCTTCGATCTCATACTGCGGTCTGAGAAGCGTCAGTTTTTTACTGACGACGGCGATCAGATGATTATCCACGATCACTTCATATTTCGGCATGAAGCTGAAGATCTGCCGCAGATACGCGGTCTCATTGCCTTCATGGTCAAAAATATGCAGTTTTTTCATCAATGTAAAGAATTCCCCTTCTGCAGTGTAGCAGACTTCACCGTATTCATTGACGATCGTAAAACGGTCTTTCAGGTAGAATACTTTCTGTTTCATATAAAGTTTCATAAACGGACCTCTAAAAAATAGACGTGAAACCACGTCTGTTTTAAGCTGCGGCAGCGCGATTCGAACGCGCGCATGAGGGAGTCAAAGTCCCTTGCCTTACCGCTTGGCTATGCCGCAATATTGCCAGTACATTTTACAACAGATCAGTCTGTTTGACATCATTTTTTATCAGATGAGGCCAAAGTGCTTCATCGCGTTCATGATGCCGTCTTCATGCAGTCCTGTCGTAGTATAGTCAGCCTTTTCCTTCAGCTCTGCTTCACCGTCTCCCATGGCGATCCCGGTACCGCAGGCTTCCAGCATTGCCAGATCATTGAGGGAATCCCCGAAGCCGTATGTATCGCTGATGTCTGCGCCAAGCTGTGTACACAGCCATCTGAGCGCATCCCCTTTATCAACGCCGGGCATCGTGATCTCTCCGCCGTTGCGGCGATTGCCGCTTGTCGACAGCATGCACACAAATGACATCGAGGGATCGATTTCACGGCGGAACATGTCAATGTCCGCGTCCTTTTCAAAATAGACATCCATCTTATAGATACTGCTGCCGTCATACGCACTGACCGGTTCTCCGCCCAACAGTACGCTGACGCGTCGGGCTGCGCCTTCCGAGATCGCACGTTTCTGTTCAATGATCCATTCCGTGCGCGCAGTGCTGATCGGATCTGACCATGCCTGCTCATACCCCTGGATGAGAAGACCGGAACGGCTTCTTTCCGCAAGAGCGATCGTTTTCCGGACAGTCTCTGCCGGGATCGTCCGGGAACGGATGATCCTGCTGTTCAGTTCGATCCCCGCGCCGTTGCAGAAAATGATCCCTTCGATCGGAAGTTCCTTCAGTTCCTTCAGACTGTATACAGAGCGTCCTGTACAGAGGAACAGATGATGACCGTTTGCCGCAGCCATTCTGAGCGCTGTTTCAGCACTTTCCGGTACTGTAAGATCCCTGCTGTCCAGCAGTGTCCTGTCGACATCAAAAAACAAATACTTTTCCATACCTGTGCAGTATAGCATAAAAATCAGGTACCACAAGGATACCTGATCTCTTTAAACCATTCTGACTGATCTTCTCTTTCTGTGTCTGCGGTAGGCAACTGGTTCTTTCAGGACTTCAGCCATCACCACTGCTTTTCTGAGTTCACTGACATCTTTCGCTGTTTTCGCAGGAGCCACCGTGACCTTGACGGGTTCAGGGTGTTCAGTCCTTCTTTTGAACTCTTCAGCCCGCTTCTTTTCCTCCGGTGTCGGCTCCTGCTTCACAGCAGGTCTGTTCCTTTTCGGCGTCATCCGCTCCAGATCAGCTGTGATCGTGCTCTGGAGCAGATCGTTCAGCATTTTCAGCGAATTTCTATTTGCCATCTTTCTTCGGTGCAGTCAGATTCTTGGTAGGTGCATTGCCGCCGGCAATCTCACTGCGCATACGTGTGTCGGCCTGGATATTCTGCATATCGTAGTAATCCATGATGCCGAGCTTTCCTTCACGCAGAGCCTGTGCAAGAGCACGCGGTACTTCTGCTTCCGCAGCGACGACTTCCGCTCTCATTTCCTGTTCCTTCGCGACAGCCATAGCTCTTCTTTCTTCGGCCTTTGCCTGTGCGATGTTCTTATCGGCTTCAGCCTGCAGGCTCTGCAGATGCGCGCCTACGTTTCTGCCGACGTCGATATCCGCGATATCGATGGAAAGGATCTCATATGCTGTACCTGAGTCCAGACCCTTTGACAATACGAGCTTGGAAATGTCATCCGGATTCTCAAGGACTGCCTTATGGGAGAGAGAGGAACCGACTGTGGTGACGATACCTTCACCGATCCTGGCGAGGATCGTAGCTTCACCGGCGCCGCCTACCAGACGGTCCAGATTGGTACGTACTGTGACTCTTGCCTTTACCAGAAGTTCGATACCGTCCTTGGCGACTGCCGAGATATTCGGTGTCTCGATGACCTTCGGGTTGACCGACATCTTGACTGCTTCAAGGACATTTCTGCCTGCCAGGTCAATGGCAGCAGCTTTTTCGAATGAAAGCGCGATGCCTGCGCGTTCTGACGCGATCAGCGCATCGACGACACCGTCAACATTGCCGCCTGCAAGATAATGCGCTTCCAGTTCGTTCGCATTCAATGACAGGCCTGCTTTGGTTGCCTTGATCAGAGGAAGAACGATCCTGGGCGGACTTACCCTTCTCAATCTCATACCAATGAGTGAGAAGATACCGATCCTGACGCCGGATGCCATTGCGGAGATCCAGAGTCCTACCGGAACGAACGTAAAGAACAGAATCAATAACAGAGCGACGATGATGATCGTAATGATCGGTTTTAAAATCATAGCATTCATATATTTACACCTTTCTGACCACCAGCGAATTGTTGCTGACGGAAATCACTTCTACTGTTTCACCTTTCTGGATGAATTCACCTTCGGAAATCACATCGTATGTACGATCGTTGATGCTGACCTTTCCTGCAGGCCTCATATCAGAAAGCGCCTGGCCTCTCTGATACATCAAGTCTTTGGGAAGATCCCGGCTGACAAATCCCTTGTCCTTGCTGAGTGTTTCACTCAATACGACCGGCGGATTGATCCTGCCGCTGCTTAACAGCTTCAGCACAACGAAGATCATTACCGCAAGCAGTACTGCAAGCACTGCGATCAGCACAAGCGCTTCAGCAAGCGTATGGCTGCACATCATGATGCCTAATCCAAGCAGAACCAGTCCCGTGATGCCGGGCACGCCGAATCCGGGGATAACTGCTTCGATTGCCAGCAGGATAAAAGCCGTAATCAGCAAAACGATTCCCATGACTGTTGTAGGTCCCATTTTACCCTCCTGTTCCAAACCACGGTCTTTTCTCTGCAGAAAAGAAACCGGTATATCTGTTGATAAATGATCCTTGTTCCGTTCCGTGATTTGAGAATATTATAACATACTGTCAATATCCCGTTTCTTAAGTTGCTCAGAGTACAGAAAAACAGGGCTGAGCCCTGTCTGTCTGAACTATTCGATGATCTGCAGGTCCTTCGGGTACTTGTTGAGCACCTCATGGCCATCTTCCGTGATCAGCACAAGATCTTCAATACGTACGCCTGCTGCCTTTGCATTATAGATGCCCGGTTCGATCGAGAAGGTGTTTCCGACCTGGGTCAGGTTCATGTTTGCCTGGGAAACGTCACCGAAGTCATGATCCTGGATGCCGATGAAATGTCCGAGCCTGTGGGTAAAGTCGGGACCGTATCCGCCTTCTTCAATAATGTCCCTGGCTGTCTTGTCGATGGATGCCAGCGTAATGCCCGGTCTGCACATATCCTCCGCGGACTGGTTGGCATTGCGGACAAGCTCATAGACTCTTCTGGCTTCTTCGGAAGGTACTGTCTTATAGAAGAACGTCCTGGTCATATCCGAGCAGTAATCATGATAGACGCATCCGACGTCGATCAGCACGGTGTCGCCTTCTTTCAGTACCGTGTCATCCGGTCCATGGTGCGGATCGGCCGAGTTGGCGCCGAACGCTACGATCGGACTGAATGAATATTTGGAAGCTCCCAGTGACTGGTAGATGCTCAGGAACTGTGAAGCAGCTTCTTTCTCGGTAATGCCTTCACGGATGCATGCCCTGAACTGTTCCATGGCACGGTCATTGATCCTGGAGGATTCTCTCATCCATTCGATCTCCTGCGCGTCCTTCAGTGCCCTTGCATTGTCGATCGCCAGCGATGTATTTCTGATGCCGGATGCGATCTGCGCGTCATACATCGGGATCAGGAATTTGGCAGCCAGTTCTTTGTCCACGCCCAGGGGAGCGGAATGATCCACATATGCCTTAAGCAGTGTGATCAGATCTGTTGTGTCGGTAATGGGAACCTTGACTGCACCGATCTCCTCATCAAAGCGGAACAGGTCATTCAGGAACAACTGCGGCTGTGTGTCCGCATTCAGATACAGGCCCAGGAAACGCTCACCGGGATGAAGCCATTTGCCGGTCAGATAAAAGATCGCGACCGGGTCAGACACAAGCATCTGACGTACGCCCAGTTCTTCAAGCTGTCCGTACACTTTTTTCAAACGTTCTGTATTCAGCATAGGTTAGCCTCCTATAACAGAATCAATGGTATCACAAAAACGCAATTCAAAAAAAGCGGCAGGACACATTTGTTCTGCCGTATCTGACCGTATTTTACGCGATCGCTGTAACTTTGTAATCTTTTGCTTCAACAGCTGCTTTCAGGACTTCATCGCTGACTTCCTTGCTGAGAACAGCAACTGCCTCATTCCTGGTTCTGTCTGCTGTAGCGCTTTCAACACCGTCGATCGCTTCCAGCGCCTTTTTCACGCTTGCTTCGCAATGTTCGCACATCATTCCTTCTACTGTTAATGTCTTTTTCATTTTCGTGGCCTCCTTTATCATTTTGACATATGTATAGTCTTTTGCTTCAATTGCCTGTCTGATCACTTCCGGAACGACATCCTTTGTAACTGTGATCACCGCTGTTCCGGCAGTATGATCTGCCTTCGCACTTTCAATACCGTCGATCGCCATCAATGCTTTCTGTACTGTGGCTTCGCAGTGCTCACACATCATTCCTTCGATCTGTACCGTTTCTGTTTTCAGTTCACATACACAGGGTTCTTCTTCCCTCAGAATGCCGATATATTTGTAGTCTTTTGCTTCAACTGCCTGTCTGATCACTTCCGGATCGACATCCTTTGTAACTGTGATCACCGCTGTTCCGGCAGTATGATCTGCCTTCGCACTTTCAATACCGTCTATAGCCATCAGCGCTTTCTGTACTGTGGCTTCGCAGTGTTCACACATCATTCCTTCGATCTGTACTATTTCTGTTTTCAGTGCACAGGAAGCATCACATGCACATGTCTCAGCGTTCACAGGTTCTTTTTCTTCTATTTCAATCTTCTCTGCAGGAAGTGCTCTTTTCTTCAGAGGCTTATCCTTTGCGCTGCTGTGCATATTGAAGAGATTCAGTCTCAGGGCATTCGATACGACCGTTACACTGGAAAGGCTCATTGCTGCAGCACCGATCATCGGGTTCATCTTGAACCCGTACAGACCTGCAGCCAGCGGGATGCAGATCAGGTTGTAGAAGAATGCCCAGAACAG
>JAFOMZ010000074.1 GCA_017421125.1 Solobacterium sp. | reverse complement strand
CTGGAAACGGCCGTGGAATTCGATGACCGGAAATGGCTGCTGTCCGAGATCGCCGGCTGTGAACGCAAACTGAAAGTCGACCATGTACATATCTGCCTGGACAGCACGATCATCCGTCTGGGTGAACTGGAGCTGGTCGTCATACCGTGTGAACTGGCTAGTGCATTCGGAAAACAGATCAAGTCCGCTTCCAACGCGAAGGTATGCCTGATCTGGGGCTACTCCAACGGACATTCAACATATGTTGTTGAAGCCAAAGGATTCAACGGAGGACATGACGGTATTTCCACACAACTGAAGCGCGGACAGGCAGAAGAGTATGTCGGGAAACTGATACAGTCGCTGTACTGAAAAAAGCTCTTAATCACGAATTGTCATATTAAAAAAAGATATTGTGACAGAAAGATTGGAAGCGCTGCCATTACAATGATATTGCATGGATGGACATGCTGCAGAATTGGCGGAGAACAGCTTCCATAAATTTCCGTATTAATGCGGAATAATATGAAAGCGGTTCTTGGTATCGATATTCTGTAAATACATTTTCGTACAAATATGCCGCAATAAGTGCTGAATAATACGGAAAAAACAAAATGACGCAAAATTGTGGGATGATGTACAATTGAAAATGTAAGTAGAAAGGAGGAAGTATTCATGGCATATGAACCACTTCCAAACGGAATCATCGAAGTCCGCGTAGACGACAGAATGGTACATGGAATCGTCGCGACTATGTGGATCCCCGGCCTGAACACGACTCGTGCAATGGTCGTCAACGAAGCAGCATCCAACGATCCGATGCAGCGCAACCTGCAGAGAATGTCAATTCCTGCCGGCGTCAACATGTCTCTTCTGGCTCCTGCCAAAGCTGCCGCAAATCTGAATAATGGAAATTATGCGAGCCAGCGTGTGTATGTATGCGGAAGATACATCAGTGATATCTACGAACTGTTCAAAGCCGGTGTCAAACTTCCTCGCGTCAACCTCGGCAACGTCACACAGAATACGGGTGAAGTTACTGTTCTTGACAACACAGTACGTGTCAATGCGGAAGAGAAGAGAATGCTGAAGGAAATGTCCGATGCGGGCATCCCGATCGTTGCTCAATTCAGAAATGACAATACACCAAAGGATCTGAGCGGACTGCTTTGATCAGTAACAAAAGGTTTTATGAAAGGGTAAAACAGAAAGGGGACAAATAATTCATGTTTACACCATTTCAAGTAATTCTTGTCTGTGTGTATTGGTGGCTGTTCACACTGGTATCCGGTGACATCCAGCTCATCAACTATGCGGCAGAAGTTTTCCACGGACTGGTTTGCGGACTCATTATGGGTGATGTTAAAACAGGCCTCGAAGTCGGTGCTACAATGTGCCTTATGGGCATGGGTATCGGCGGATTCGGCGGTGCTTCCGTTCCGAACTATCAGTTCGGCGCTCTGACCGGAACGATTTTCGCTGTTTCTTCCGGACAAGGTCTTGAGGCTGGTCTTGCGATCGGTATCCCGATTGCTACACTTGGAACACAGTTCGATATGCTGTCCAAGATGGCCGGTTCATTCTTCCTCCACAAGCAGATCGATATGTCACATGCTCACAGATTCAATGAAATGGGCAAGTGGATCTGGGCTTGGAAAGCATTCAAGGCAACATTCTACACACTCCCTGTATTGCTTGGTATGACAGCAGGTGCGGGACTCATCAATGGCCTTCTGCAGAGTATTCCGGGTTGGCTGATGAAGGGTCTGAACACAGCTGCCGGTGCTCTGCCTGCAGTAGGTCTTGCAATCCTCCTGAAGTATATGAACCTCAGCAAATGGTGGGTATGGCTCGTATTCGGTTACGTAATGGTTTCCTATTTCGGACAGTCCATGCTGTCAACAGCATTGCTTGCTATGATCGCAGCAGTTCTTACATTCAAGTATCTTGAAGACCGCGACTCCAGAACAGCAGTTGTTGGAGCTGCAACGGGAGGAGATGACTACGATGAGTAACACACAGGGCGTTCTTCTGACTAGAGAAGATTTAAAGAAAGTACTGCATCGTTACCTTTGGGTACGTCAGTCACCATTCAACTATGAAACAATGCAGTCCGGCGGCTGGGTATGGGGTATTGACCCTGCTATGCAGAAGATCTATGACGGCGACGCTGACCTGCTCGAAAAGAAGTATGATGAACACTTCAGATTCTACAATTCACACCCTTGGATGAATAACCTCATCATGGGTGCCGTCCTTGCAATCGAGTCCACAAAGGCTCCGGATGCTACTGAAACAGCAATCAACCTCCGTACAGCACTTATGGGCCCTCTGGCAGGTCTGGGTGACGCGCTGATCTGGGTTCTTGCAAAGAACATCATGTCCGCTATCGCTGCTTACATGGCTCTTGACGGAAGTACGATCGGTATCTGGATGGCTCTGCTCGTACAGTGGGCTATCTGGGCGATCTTCTACAGAGGATTCTTCACAGCTTATGATCAGGGAATCAGCTTCGTTACTGACAGAAGACAGCAGCTCGACCATCTGACAGAAGCTGCTCAGATCGTTGGTCTGGCAGTAGTCGGCGCAATGGTTGCTTCAACAGTTAACGTCAAGTTCGGTCTGACTTTCAATATCGGAGAACTGACAAAGAACCTGAACGACCTTCTCGATTCTATTTTCCCTCACTTCGGAAACATCGTAACAGTATTCCTGGTTTACTGGGGACTGAACAGACCGAAGATGACATCAGGAAGAATGGTCGTCATCGTACTGATCGTTACAATGCTTCTCTCTGTGATTACATTCCTTGCATAAACAGAACGGTATCATAACGGTAACTATCTAAGGCGTATATGCAGTGTATACGCCTTATTATTTCCGTCTGTTCCCCTGCGGGGAGGCAGACGGAAGTAATCTGATATAATGAACACAGCGCAGGTAAATAAGTATGCTTGAATTTGAAACCAGAACAAAGAAATTTATGGAATGGTTTGAGAAGAACCATGTCTCCATTGAACGGAAGATCGTGAAAAATGACTTTTCCGATGTCAACGCAAAACTGCGGGACCAGCTGAACAAGGTGCTCCCGGGCGTAGCTTTCCGTCTCAGCAAGGTCAGGAAGGAAGAAACATATATCCTGGAATTCAATACCCAGCTGATCCCGACTGTCAAAGCGGCGGCGATCGCTTTCTGCGGAATGCTGCCGGAAAATCTTTCCGGTACATGGAAATTCTGCTGGTCGCATCCTGCGTGCAAGGGGATCGCAGAAGTGAACGGCAAGACGTTTGATTCTTCCGATGTAAAGGTCATACCGAAGTTTGATGACAGCAGAAAGAAAGTCACGCTGATGATCGAAAAAACGGATAAACTGGCAGAGCTTTCCAATGAAGAAATGTTCTCGGTCCTGTATATGCTGCTGTCAGATTATCTGGGAGAGACCGCGGTCGAAGCCTATATCGGAGCGACTCAGTTCCTCAAAGGACTGTCAAAATTCAAATACCGCAACGAGCATGCATATACGATGAATGAGTTTGCGCAGATATTCAAACGTGAGATCAAGGAACGAGGCTGGCAGGACCCTGAGCAGATCCTGATGCAGTCGACTGATTATCAGGCGAAAACCAAGAGTTATGAGATCCGTATGGATATCACACAGGGCAGGACGATCTGTCCTGACCTTCTGAAGGAAGAAGGGCTGCCGGAAAAGGCAAGACATGACTTCCTGAAACGCTGCAGCATCGGCCTGTACAGTGCCGTAACGGAACTAACACCGGATATGTCAAAGGATGAACGGACAAGATCCAGGATCAATATTGAAAAGGATGTGCGGGCGATCCTCGATCAGAAGAAAAAAGGCATGGTGATCAACAGCGCAATGGGCAACGCCCACTGCTATGCTGATTTCCTTGTCTACAGCGACGAAGCTCTGGAAGAGGTCAGAAAGATGGCAGCCCAGTTTGAGGACTGCAGGATCATCAATCTGCAGAAGGACAACTATGAATCAGATTAGCCTGATCCAGAAGCGCCTGCTGAGTGAACTGTATAATGAAACGCCCTACAGCTCCAAGACACTGGGGAATCTTTTAGGTGTGTCTGACCGTACAGTACGCAATGAGATCATCAAGCTCAATGAGATCCTGAAGAACCATGGGGCGCAGATCGTGACCAGAGCAAGGACCGGATGTGTACTGGAAATAAATGATCGCGCTGCTTTTGCTGAATTCTGCGAAAAGCGCGAGATCGACAGTGAATATACGACCAGACTTCCTGAGCATCTTCAGCTTGCGCATGCGCTGATCAGAGCGATCGTCTGTTCGGAAAGACCGCTGCATCTGGCGGATCTCGCGGAAAAGTATTATACGAATATCACTGCGATAAAGAATGCTGTCGGCAGTGCCAGGGAGATCCTCAGGGAATACCATCTGACGATCACCAATACCAGAGGCGGTCTGCAGATACTCGGACGTGAACATGATATCCGTATCCTGCTGGTCAACGAATACACCTTCATGAATATTTCAGATATGGTGGATACTTCCAACGAAGAATACAGGCAGCTGATTACTTTTGATCAGCATAAAATGGAACAGATCCTGAATGCCGTTGCGGAGATCCAGCAGGGATTTGATGCTGAAAACTATAATCTTTCGGTCTACAGTATTGAGTATATTGCCGGATTGATCCTGGTCTCCGAAGTACGGCAGATGAAAGGATATCTGCTGGAATATGATTCCAGAACGGTACTGAACCTGTCAGAATACCGTTCATACCTAGTTGCCAGACAGCTTGCGTTCAGACTGCGTGATATTCTTGGATACCAGCTGGATGAGATGCATGTGGTCATGCTGACAATGTGCTTTGCGGGATTGAGGATCATCAGGACATATACCGAAGAGATCAGCAAAAACTATCTGGTATGCCGCAGATTTGCGATCGAACTGATCGATTATCTGTCCGGCATCAATCATTTCGGACTGTTCCGGAATGATAATGTCCTGATCAACAGTATCTCTTTCTATCTGATGAGCTATATGATGCGTGCAGATCACGGTATCGTCACAACACAATACGCGGCTGAACGTATCCGGCAGCTTCCCCCGATGGCACAGAAGCTTTCCATGCAGGCATTCTTTTACCTTTACCGGGAATACCAGCTTCCCTATAACAGGGAAGAGATCTACAGGCTGGCCAATATATTTCATCCGGCACTTGGAAGAAACCGTCTTCAGATCATCCAGCTTAATGCATGTGTTGTTTCAAGGGTCGACATGACGGCAGCCTCAGGTACAGCAGAACGTCTGAAGCGCAATTTCGGTTCTATCCTGAACAAAGTCGATGTATTTGAGATCTATCAGCTGAAGGACGTTGATCTTTCCGGATATGATGTCATGTTTTCCACATATGAGGAGTCTGTCCTCAGAAAATTTGCGGGCCAGCAGCTTCCTCAGATATATCATCTTGGCCTGTTTTTCCATACGATCGATAAAAACAGGATCTACGCGTTCCTGACAAGCGTGCTGAACTATAAGAGCAACATTGATGCGCCGTTCCGTTTTCTTGACAGTAAAAATCTGTATTACGGAGTCAAGGCTGCCAATGAACAGGATTGCCTGAGACTGTTATGCGAGTATCTGAAGAATGATATCGATCATGCGCAGCAACTGCAGTCTGAACTGGAGATCATGGAATACACCATGCCGTCATATGCGTCCAACAACGTCGTCATTGTTTCCGGACTGCTTCCGCATGCGGAAAGGACCATGCTGAGCATCATGGTCCTGGAAAAACCCATCCCGTGGGGATATAAAGTCAACAAAGCACAGATTATCGTGTACTGGGATCAGGGAATGAATGATACAATGTCTTCGTTGTTTGAATTCGGATATCTTCCGAATTTCATACAGAACGTCTGCAATAAACAGGAATTCATTGAAGCACTGATCGCCGGAGAACCGTGCAGCAGGATCAATGAAATGATTGCCGGATATCAGGCAGTCTCATTCTGATACAGACAGGAGGAAACCAGATGAACATTTTGCTTTATGTAACTGCGTCAGCGATGCTTGTGTTTATAGGATACACGATCGTCACAGGAAAAAAACAGCAGCAGGAAAAACTGGACCGTTTTTACATGCTGTCCAAAAACAAGGTAGAAGTCATTCCATGTTCTGCCGGATGGCTGAGCATGCAGGTCGGTGTTCTGCTGCTGGTCATATTCATGACGATCTATGTATCCCAGCATCCGGAACAGTCCGGATCCGCCGACGCGACAGGATTCATGATCGTTTGTGCAGGTCTGCTGATCATACTCGTCCTGAACATGTCATTGATGAAAAAATATCAGGAGCTTTATGTCAATAAAGACGGTTTCATGGATGACGGAAAAGTCATCCGCTATACAAGCATCAAGTCGATCGATCCTTCACTGACTAATTGTACCGTAACCACATATTCCAATCAGGAACTCAAGATCAGTTCAGCCAAAGGGAAAGCGCTGATGAAACTGCTTGATGAAAGAGAACAGGCAAAGAATACAAAGAAATAAGATGGAGTTTCCGGCTCCATCTTTTTATCTGCTGTTTTCAGCCGGCTGATATCCGGCAACATATTCCGTGATCTGTGAAACAGGTTCACGGAATCCCCCGGATGTCCACTGGAACAGCACAGCCCAGAGTCCGCCGGCCATATAGGACGGGAAGTAAGCATCATTCCTGATCAATGAGGCGCCTGACAGATAATTGCTGAAACGGCTCATCAGGACATGGAACAGGCCGCGTCTGTACAGGAGCTGCAGGTATTTTCTGTGCTCATGCCAGAACGTAAAAAACCACGAGATCTGCCCCATCAGGTCATCCTCTGATCCCCCGGGCATCCTGTCTTCATATTCCCTGGTCAGTACGGAATAATAATCGTCCAAAACGTCATATCTGGAACTGTAATACAGATAGAATGTACGCCGGGAAATGCCTGCTTCCTCACAGATCTCCAGTATCGTGATCTCTTCAAAAGGGAAACGTTCAAGCAGACTCAGGAACGAAATGATCATTGCCTGCCGGGCATAGTTTTCATAATAAGGAAGTGTTGCTTTCATTTCTTTTTTCTCACTTTCTGCAAAGTGTGCATCTTTATCCGTATCCGTTGACAGCGGTCTGACGGTCTTTTTATCATGAAATCATAAAGTGCACAAATGTGCAATAATCGGAGGTTTTATGTATAATCGACTCTTTGAAAAAGGACACATCGGTTCTGTCCAGATCAAGAACAGGATCGTCATGACCGCAATGACGACCGGTTATGCCGGCCTGGACGGAACACCGACTGAACAGCTCTGCAGGTACTATGAAGAACGCGCAAAAGGCGGTGTAGGCCTGATCGTTACAGAGATCTTCCGTGTCAACCAGGTACATGGCGTTGCGTTCCCCCGCCAGCTTTATGCCCTGAACCCGATGAACATCCAGCCTCTTGCCCAGATGGTGGACCGCGTACACCAGTACGGAACAAAGATCTTCGCCCAGATCCATCACGGCGGCAGCACCAATTCACCTGAACTCAATAACGGAAGGATCGTCGCCCCGAGTGCTGTACCCAATGTATCCGGCATCATGCCTGATCCGCTGAGCCTGGAAGAGATCGAAGAACTGAAACAGCAGTTCATCGGTACCGCGGCAGCCTGCCAGGCAGCCGGTTTTGACGGTGTAGAACTGCACGGGGCCCATGGCTACCTGCTTTGTCAGTTCATGTCTGCAGCTTTCAACAAGAGAGATGATCAGTACGGCGGAAGTGTTGAAAACAGATGCCGGATCGTAACTGAAATGATCCAGGGTATCAAGTACGTATGCGGAAAAGACTTCCCTGTTGCTGTGCGTATCTCCTGTGATGAACACGACCCGTTCCATCCGGATTCAATTACGCTGGAAGAGGGCGTACAGATCGCCAGGATCCTGGAAGCAGCCGGCGCAGATATGATCGATGTTTCCAACGGCAATTACTTTGTGCCGTATGGTGAAAACGAAGAACCGTATTCCTATTCGGAAGGCTGGCGTGCGCCGGAAACGACTGCAGTCAAACAGGCTGTCAATATTCCGGTCACGGGT
>JAFOMZ010000073.1 GCA_017421125.1 Solobacterium sp. | reverse complement strand
GTTGATCAGCTTTGTGACCAGCTTTGAGTTATAGACGGGATCGGGCAGTACATCACGCTTTGCTATATATCCTTTTCTGGGCATGTCTGTTCACCTCACTTATTTCTTTGCCTTGGGCTTCTTAGCGCCATAGCGGGAACGGGCCTGGTTACGATCGTTTACACCAGCGCAGTCCAGTGTACCACGGATGATATGATAACGAACACCAGGGAGATCCTTAACACGGCCGCCGCGGATCATAACGACGGAGTGTTCCTGGAGGTTGTGTCCGACACCCGGAATATATGCTGTAACTTCCATGCCGTTGGAAAGACGTACACGGGCATACTTACGAAGCGCGGAGTTCGGCTTTTTAGGAGTCATTGTACCAACACGGGTGCAGACGCCTCTCTTCTGCGGACTGCTGATCCTTGTCGGCTTTTTCTGCAGACTGTTGAAGCCCCTGTTCAGTGCCGGGGATTTTGACTTGTAGACTTTATCGGTACGACCTTTGCGTACCAGCTGATTAATTGTAGGCATTACTACTCCTTCCTTTGTGCACACATTTCCAAGCGTGCCATTTCTCAGCCTTATGATAGGCTTTGCACACAGCAAAGCCTTTTTTTCGCCAAGCAGATAGATAATACACTCGGTATAACTGAAAGTCAACGCTTTTTTTCAAAATCATCACGTACTGCCTATTCCGTGGTATCATATTGATAATAGAGGTACAAAATGGAACAGATCAGAATCGCAGTACTCGGACCGGGACGGATCAGTCACCGCTTTCTGAAGGGTATGCGCTGCGTTGATGATGCAGCGGTCACAGCATTCGCGTCCAGACATCCGGACAATGTTGCTGAGTACGCCCGTGAAGAAGGGATCAGCAGGATCCTTTCGTATGAGGATATGTACCGTGACAGTGATATTGACGCGGTATACATTTCGACCCCGAACTATGTCCATGCGCAGCAGATCGAAGCGTGTCTTCTGAACGGCAAGCATGTCATCTGCGAAAAGCCTGCCTTTATCAGCGCGGCTGATGCGGAACGTCTCTATAAACTGGCGCAGGAAAAGCATCTGGTACTGATGGAAGCACAGAAAGGCATGTTCAATCCATGTCTGGCAAAGATCAAAGAATGGATCGGCGCCGGCAGGATCGGCGAAGTGAAAGCAGCGGAAGCCTCATACTGTGCCGCCTCCTATCCAAACACCGATCACTGGGTCATGACCACCCCCGGAGCAGGCTGCGCATTTGATCTTGGCGGTTACCCTCTCAGTGCACTGCTCGCATTGTTTCCGCAGGAATTCAAAACAATGCACCGGACAGATGTGACGGAGAACGGCTGCCCTGTAACGGTATCCTGGCAGATGCTGAATACCGATGATATACTTTTGACAGCATGGTGTTCATTCCGCTACCGCGGGGACAACACGCTGCGCATCCACGGATCCCAAGGATCCATCGAATGCCGTGATTTCTGGAAAGCTCACCGTGCCGTGCTGCACACAAAAGACGGTGACGAAGAATTCACAGCTGATTTTGAAAGTGAGTTCACTTTCCAGCAGAAACATTTTATTGAACTGATCCGGAACAAAGCTCCGTACAGCCCGGTCATCCATCCGGAACTGTCAGTCAGATTGACAAGGCTGCTTGAGGAAACGCCTGAGGCGATATAGAAAGAAGGTACATATGCCTGCAAACAAAGTATGTGATTTCTGCCTGTCAGAATCAAAAGGTCTCTTCAGCAGATACGAGGCCCTGCCCGACGGACATATGATCTGCAGAGACTGCAAACAGAAGATCCGCAGATACAATCTCCCCGTTGAGTATGACCTGTTTCAGCTGCTTGTCGTATCAGACCCGTATATGCGGGAAATGATCATGGGCAACTACCTGGAACAGCATACCGCAGATGAAACGATCGTAAAATTCTTTCCGCAGCCTCCCTATCAGCTGCATAAAGGCGAACACCTGATCAATGAGACCGATGCTTCCATCAAAGTTTCAAAGGCCGGTATTCCTTATACAGTAGCCGTTGATGTCATCGGAAACATCACCGGACACATGATCAACGATATCCCCGATGCGCCTGCCGGAGTAGAAGCGGAAGTGGTCAAAGGAAAGCTCTATGAAACAGATATTGCGCTGTACTTCATTTCCGAGCATTTCATCAACTGCCACAGACTAAGCGATATGGTAAGGACCGGTGATGATCCGGCAGCCATTCATGTCCTGGAAAAGAAACTGACATTCACATACAGCACGGAGAACACAGACATGTTCTTCATGAGGGATACGCTGTATCACAAGATCGTTGCTGCACAGGCAAACAAAAAGCAGAACCTGATCTACATCAACAGTGAAAACACCATGACGCTGACACCCGGCATCTATTCCATTCCGAGAAACATCAGAGCAGGAACGTATTACATTTCAGCGCTCAATGACCTCGGACTGAATCTGAGGGATGTCAACGGACATCTGCACGATATCAGCAATCTTGAACGCGTTATGCTGAATGAAGGCACTCTGCTTGAATGCACAGGTGAATATCAGCTGCGCATCAACCCCAAGAAAACCACGCCTGAAGAATAAACAAGGTGCTTCTGAAAATCTAATTCAGAAGCGCTTTTTATTTTGATAAAAAATACAGCACGGCAGTCATGCTGTGCTGTATTCGTTCTGATCATTTCAGTATTGTTCCGTCTGCCAGTGTGATCGTATAACCGTTATAGCTGATCGTTCCGCTGTTGTCCAGAGTACTGATGACACAGTCCCCTGTCAGTGTCCATACACTGTCTTTTTCAACAGTCACATGCACTCCCGCGTCCGGAGAAGATCCTCCTTCTTCATTATCGGTGATGACAATGGAACCGCTGAACGAAGAACTGCCGGCAAGTGTCAGGTCCAGACCTGATATCGTATCCACAACGATATCTCCTTCCAGCACCTGATCCTCTGCTGTCATTTCAACATGCGCACCGTTTGCGCCGGCTGTTCCCCATCCGTGGGAAGCGTTGTTGCCTGTTATGGTCATGAGATTTCCGGAGCTGTTTGTCAGTTTCACATTGCTGAGATACACAACTGCGGATGTATTTGTAATGAAGAACATATCACCGCTGCCCGATACCAGTGAACCGCCGGTCATAGAGAAGGAAGAAGTACCGACATCCGCATCACCTGACATGGACTGATAGATCATGACGTTATGAATATTGATGTCTGAACTGGCTCCCTGTGTGCTCATATTGCCGCTGACATCACAGTTTTCAAGCATGATGGAATTCTTTCCTTCAATGACCAGTGCTTCCGAATTAACTGCCGTCAGTTCCGCATTCCTGACTGTAATATCAGCCGTTGAATAAACAGCAGGTGAATTGAGGCCGCTGCTGGTATATGTACCGCCGTCAACAATGACCGTACCGCCGCCTCTGTCTGAACGGATCGCTGCGGATGAATTTCCCTCAGTTTCCACTGTCAGGCGTGATGCGATCGTTGTGCCTCCGCCTGTTGTCTGGATCCCTCCGGAATTATCCGCTTTCGTCCTGATCGTGCTGTCACTGATCGTGACGGTCGTACCGCCGCCATAACTGAACACACCGTTTCCATTCCGCGCATCCGATGATATATCAGCATTCACGATCGTCACATCTGCTCCGTTCGTCGCGAGGAGCGCTGCATTGACTCCGTAAAAATCTCCGTTTTCGGCATTGGATGAAGAACCTGCATCCTTACGGACAGTGATCCCGTTCAATGTCACTTCTGCTCCGTCCACCCTCAAGGCATTCTCATCATCGCCCGTGGACACATATATTTCTGAGGAATATGATCCGTCTTCAATGATCGTATTGGCAGAAGTTCCCTGAGTCACCTCAGAACTTCCTCCTCCGGGTCTGCCTGCAGTATGAACACCGGCCGGACTGATGCTTTCAACGCTGCCGTCCGCCGCAAATACGATCTCTACATAATCTCCTGCTGACAGTTCGGTTTCTGTCTCGACCGTGATCGCGTCACCTGTTGCAACAAAGATACCTTCGGGCATATTCCCCGGGAAATCTGCGCCATGTTCACCGCCAGGTTTTTCCGGAGGCTGTCCATCAGGTTTGTCCTGACCGTTTTTGCCCGGCATGCCTCCCGCAGGTCCTGATTGTGAATTACCACCCGGCATTCCGCTGCCTGGCATGTCTGTTTCCATATTTCCGCTGATCGTTCCGCTGTCATATACCATCTGGCCGGGTACGATCTCTGCTGTATTGCCGGAAACTGCAGTTACCTGACCGGTAACCGTCTTTCCCGCATATTCATTCCTGCTGTCTGTTTCTTTTGTCTCTTCAGTTTCTGTTATCTCATCGGCCTGTACTGCATTCTCTGAACACCCGCTCAGCAGGATCAGTGCTGCCAGAAATGTCATTGCTGTCTTTTTCATAAAGGATACCTTCCTTTCACGCTTATTAATGTAATCCCGTAATTTCAATTTCATCGGAACACTGTGTGAAGTTTTGGTGAATCCTTAAAAAACACCGGACCGTGTACAGAGGCACATCATCCGGTGTATCTTTCATGTTTATTTCAGGATCATTCCATATCCAGCGGTACTTTCCTGTCCGGTTTCGGGAATTCACGGTCCAGCAGATCACGTTCCTCCTGTGTCAGGATGATCTCTGCCGCCTCCCGGTTTGCGCTTGTATGAGCGACCGAGGATGCCTTGGGGATCGGGATCACGTCATCTCTCAGCAGTGTGAATGCCAGCAGGATCTGCATCACCGTCCTGCCCTTGGCTTCGGCTATTTCCTGCAGGACCCGGCTGCTCAGAAGCTTCTGCTTCAGACGTCCGGCCTGTGCCAGAGGACAATAAGCCATCATCGGAATGCCGTGTTCATTCATAAACGGAAGCAGATCATACTCAACACCTCTGCTGCCAAGATGATAAAGCACCTGGTTTACCTGGCACTGGTCCCCGTTTCTGACATGAAGCAGTTCCTTCATGTCCGCGGTATCAAAATTGGAAACTCCCCAGCGAAGGATCTTTCCCTGCTGTTTGAGTTCTTCCATACACTCTACAGTTTCCGCCAGCGGTACACTTCCGCGCCAATGCAGCAGGTACAGGTCCAGATGATCCGTTCCCATCCGCTCCAGTGAATCTTCACAGCTTCTGAAGATATTCTTTCTGCCTGCATTCCAGGGATATACTTTGGACACCAGAAACAGATCATTTCGGTTATAGGGCCTGATCGCATCCCCGACCAGTTCTTCTGCCGCACCGTCCCCGTACATCTCAGCAGTATCGATCAGTGTCATTCCATGATCGATCCCCCAGCGGAGTGCTTCCACTTCACTATCATATCTGGCTGTCGATTCCCCCATGTTCCAGGTACCCTGGCCAAGCTGTGGGATCAATGTTGCGTCATGCAGCTTTACTGTTCTCATCTCTGTTATCCTCTATTCAATATGGTGTACGGGCTCCGGAACTGCTTCTTTACAGTTCCGCAGAATACCGCACAGGCAGGTGTCCGGCTTATGGTTCACATTATACGGGTTATCTTCACGGAATGTGTGTTTTATGCTTTCCCGGCAGTTTAAAAACCGGATGCGTATGAGCATCCGGTCTCTGAGCTTAGATTTAAGAATGATTATTTCTTAGCTGCTTTTTTTGTTGTTCTCTTAACTGCTTTTTTAGGAGCAGGTGCAGGGTCAGCGGACAGAGCCTTGACATTGTAGAATGCCTTCTTGCCCTTGTACTCAGCAACAGTTCCGAGTTCTTCTTCGATCCTCATCAGCTGGTTGTACTTAGCAATACGGTCTGTACGGCTCATGGAACCAGTCTTGATCTGGCCGGCGTTGACACCAACTACCAGGTCAGCGATCGTTGTATCTTCTGTTTCACCGGAACGGTGGGAAACGACAGCTGTGTACTTAGCTTCCTTAGCCATTTCGATTGCGTCCAGAGTTTCTGTCAGTGTACCGATCTGGTTAACTTTGATCAGAACGGAGTTAGCTGCGCCGAGTTCGATACCCTTCTTGATGAATGTTGTGTTTGTAACGAACAGGTCATCACCAACGAGCTGGATCTTGTCGCCGAGACGCTTTGTGAGTTCTACCCAGCCATCCCAGTCATTTTCAGCAAGGCCGTCTTCGAGAGAGATCAGCGGATACTTTTCGACCCACTTCTCATAGAGTTCGATCATGTCTTCGGAAGACTTGTCGCCTTCACCGGAACGAGCGAGAACATAGCATCCCTTTTCTGCATCATAGAATTCGGAGGAAGCTGCGTCCATAGCGAAGCATACGTCTGTGCCGGGTTTGTATCCAGCTGCTTCTACTGCTTCGAGCATGAGAGCCAGAGGGCCTTCATTTCCGAGTGTTTCCAGCGGTCCGTTTCCACCAGGAATGGAGGACGGTGCATAACCGCCTTCGTCACCGACTGCTGTGTTGTATCCATACTTCTTCAGGACTTTTGCCAGTGCATGGAAGATTTCAGCACCCATACGGATAGCGCCGCGGAATGTTTCTGCGCCTACAGGCATGATCATGTATTCCTGTACGTCGGAAGCGGAGTCAGCGTGTTTGCCGCCGTTCAGAACGTTCATCATCGGAACAGGGAGAACCTTTGCGTTTGCGCCGCCGATATATTTATAGAGCGGTTCGCCATAGAAGTCAGCTGCAGCTCTTGCGCAAGCCAGTGAAACAGCCAGAGTAGCATTAGCACCCAGGTTGGATTTGAACGGTGTGCCATCGAGTTCCAGCATAACTTTATCGATAGCTGTCTGTTCTGTAACATCCATGCCGAGGATAGCCGGAGCGATCTTTGTATTAACGTTTTCAACTGCTTTCAGAGTACCCTTTCCACCGAAACGTGTCTTGTCGCCATCACGAAGTTCGATAGCTTCACGTTCACCTGTGGAAGCGCCTGACGGAACGATTGCGCGTCCCCATGCGCCTGATTCTGTTGTGACTTCTGCTTCAACTGTCGGATTGCCGCGGGAGTCGATTACTTCACGTGCATAAACACTTACGATACTAGGCATTTTGATTTGTCCTCCTTGTAATACCTTGATCAATATTCCCGGAGATCATTCTCCGAAAGAACCTTTATTTTGTTGCGTCAATGATTTCCTTGAAGGAATCAACCTTCAGTGATGCTCCGCCGATCAGCGCGCCGTCGATGTCAGGGCAAGCCATATATTCTTTGATGTTTGTGGGCTTGACACTTCCGCCATACTGTACGCGTACTGCTTCAGCTGTTGCTTCGTCATAGAGAGCCTTGACATTGTCGCGGACGCACTTGCAGCAGTCTTCAGCGATCTCTTTTGTCGCGCTCTTGCCTGTGCCGATCGCCCAGATGGGTTCATAAGCGATGACCATCTTGGCAACTTCTTCACCGGTCAGTCCAGCCAGGGATCCTTCCAGCTGGGATTTGATGACGTTAGCTGTTTCACCTGCATCATACTGTGCTTCGGTTTCACCGATGCAGAGGATCGGGATGATGTTGTCAGCCAGGAGTCTCTTTGCCTTGGCAGCGCATGCAGCGTCTGTTTCAGCATAGTATGTTCTTCTCTCGGAGTGGCCGAGAATGCAGTAAGTAATACCTACTTCCTTCAGCATCGGAACGGATACTTCACCCGTATAAGCGCCGCTGTCCTTTTCATTGCAGTTTTCAGCTGCGATGATCAGGTTCTTGGCGTTTCTGACGCATACATCCAGGTCAACATACGGAGCGCCGATACCGTAATCAGCTGCTTCTGTTCCTGTGAGAACTTCTTCGATACCCTTCATGAAGACTTCTGCTTCAGAAGGAGTTTTGTTCATTTTCCAGTTACCGACAATAATGGGTTTTCTTGCCATATTTAATTATTTCTCGGGAATAATAGCTACGCCCGGGAGCTCCTTTCCTTCCATGTATTCGAGGGAAGCGCCGCCGCCTGTGGAGATGTGGGAGAACTTCTCTGCGAATCCGAGGTTCTTAGCTGCGGATGCGGAATCGCCGCCGCCGATGATCGTTGTAGCGCCTTCAAGCTCAGCAAGAGTCTTGCAGACTTCGACTGTACCTACAGCGAAACGAGGATCTTCGAATACACCCATCGGTCCGTTCCAGAATACTGTCTTAGCACCTTCGAGTTCCTTCTTGAAGAGTTCGATCGTTTCGGGACCAATGTCGAGACCCATGAATCCTTCAGGAATTTCACCGGCTTTGACAGTCTTGATCTCTGTCGGGTTGGAGAAGTCGTTGGCAACAACTGTGTCGATCGGAAGGATCAGTTTGCCTTCGCCCTTTGCGAGGAATTCTTTAGCCAGATCGATCTTGTCTGCTTCAAGCAGGGATGTACCGATCTCGCCGCCCATTGCCTTGGAGAATGTATAGGACATACCGCCGCCGATGATGACTTTGTCAGCGATCTTCAGCAGGTTTTCGATGACGCCGATCTTGTCGGATACTTTAGCGCCGCCGAGAATTGCAACGAACGGTCTCTGAGGATCATTCAGTGCGCCGCCGAGAACATTCAGTTCCTTTTCAACAAGGAAGCCTACTGCGCCGGGCAGATGTGTCGGGATACCGACTGTGGAAGCGTGTGCTCTGTGTACTGAACCGAATGCATCGCATACGAACAGATCGCCCAGGGATGCCCAGTAAGCACCGAGTTCGGGATCGTTCTTGGATTCACCCTTTTCATAACGTGTGTTCTGCATCAGAACGATCTCGCCTTCTTTCAGCTCAGCTACTGCTGCTTCGAGTTCAGGACCGCGTGTTGCGTTTACAAAACGAACCGGTGCGCTCTGCAGTTTAGCCAGGCAGTCAGCAACGATGCTCATATCGTTCTTAGCCTTATCTTCATCAGTTTTTACCTTGCCCAGATGGCTCAGAAGAATAACCTTTGCGCCGTTTTCTGTCAGATAGTTGATTGTCGGAAGGGCAGCGCGGACACGATTATCATCCGTGATTACCCCGTTCTTGTGAGGGACATTAAAGTCAACGCGAACGATAACGCGCTTGCCTTTAACATCCAGATCTTTGACTGTTACTTTTGCCATGAAGAATCCTCCTTTTTGCGTAACAATTATATCATCCGCTTAATATTCCAGTAAACGGAGACAGCCAAATTTGTGTAACTGTTCACATAAAATTTCTACACCGGATCAACGATTGTAAACCCATTATGATACCCGCCTCAGGATCAGCAGGATCATTGCGCAGCCAAGCAGTCCGGACAGGACCGCCATGACCGTATTTCCCTCTTTTATATATTTTAACACCTGCCGCACTGTCATAAATACCCAAACAGCACCAAGTATATAAAGCAGTATCTTTGTATCGACGATTCCGAGCATATACAGTGCCAGGATCACCAGCGCGATCGCGCTCATGATCATTCTGTAAGTTTTGTCCTGTTCCATATTCTATCTTTCCGTCCTGTCACCAGATCTCTACAGCTCCGGGATATACTGTCCAGACATTCTGGAACGTTTTGTATGATACCCAGTAAAGACCGTCATTTCTTCCTGTCGGATCTGCCACAAGGAAGCTGTTGTTTCCTTCATCATAGCCGTACAGCGTCATGACGCAGACATTTGTTTTATAAGCACCCCAGGGATAATTGACAGGCTGTGTCGCCTGGAACGCATTGGTCAGCCATACAACAACGGGATGTCCTTCCAGAATGCAGCTGATCAGGTCTTCCATCTCGCAGCCGCTGATGTTTTTCGCTGAGCCGTAATTGTTCGCCCATGTTTCAAGTGCTTCCGGGAGAATGCCGTCGATCTGCTCGGTATCGGTCCAGAGATCTCCCGCAAAGCCGGTGACGGGTGTTCCGTCCGTGGAATACGGGATGTTCTTGATAAAGGACGCAAAGTTATAATCCAGTGCATGTCCTGCCGACTGCAGTGCCATCAGGAGTGAAGCCGCTTCCGTTCCGTTCACCAGACCGAGATCCTTCTGGTTGATCAGGTTCATGACCTTGATCTCCGCATAAGTCAGTTCCTTCCATTCCGCATAGAAGGTTACATCCTCCGTGACATCAAAAGATCCGGAATACGGGTTGGTAAAATTACGGTCATAGAACCAGCCCTGGAAACCGTATCCTTCCCTGGAGATCGTCAGGGACGGCATGGAAAAAGATTCACCGTATTTCAGTGTGATGGGTTCGATCGGTTCGGCACCGTTTGTTTCAAATGAGATCGTTCTTGTCTGTTTGGACCAGGATGCGTACAGTACGAGGTCTTCCGTCACCTTGTCATTCTTATCCCATTTCGCGGAAAGGTCCGGACTGGAATACCAGCCTTCAAACGTATATCCTTCACGCACCGGGTCTTCCACTTCGACCGGATGATTCTTATCTACCATGACGGGCATGATCTGTTCCCCGCCGCGGGTGTCAAATGATACGGAATATTGTACACTCTGCTTCGGTGAACATCCTGCAGAGATCATTAATACGAAAATCAGAAAAAGTCTGCACCAGCGTTTCATTCAGGCCGTCTCCCTTTTTGCCGCATGCATGGACACATGCATCCCTTTCTGTATTTTACACCAAATACATATCATTCGCATCAAAAAAGAGAGACCGCACACACGGTACAGTCTCCCTGTTCTTCTGATTAATCAGGCCAGTTGCAGATCTGATAATAGAGTTCTTCGTAGATAGCAGCAGATTTATCCCAGGATACATCTGTTGTCATCGCGCTCTTGATCAGGCCCTTCCAGCCGGGTTTGTTGTTGTAGAACTGTTCTACAGCATAACGGATGGTGTAAACCATATCGTCGGCATTTGCAGCCCAGAAGCTGAATCCGTTGCCTTCGCCTGTGTACTGGTTGAACGGCTGTACGGTATCCTTAAGTCCGCCTGTTTCACGAACCAGCGGCAGAGTACCGTAATGCATTGCGTTCAGCTGACCGATTCCGCAAGGTTCATAGAGTGAAGGCATCAGGAAGATATCAGCGCCTGCATAGATGCGGTGTGCCAGTTCTTCGTTGTATCCGTTGTAGAATACAGCCTTGCCCTTGAATGAGTTTTCCATCCAGCGGAATGCGTTCTCGGCATTTGCTTCACCGGAACCCAGTACGGCAAACTGGATATCCATGCCCATGATCTCATGGAGACGGTCTGTGATCAGATAGATACCCTTCTGATTTGTCAGTCTGGATACCAGACCGATCAGCGGTACATCATCCCTGACTTCAAGTCCGAGTTCTTCCTGCAGGGCATTCTTGTTTGCCTTCTTGCCGGAAACATAGCTTCTCAGATCATAGTTCTTTGCCAGATACGGGTCGGTCTTCGGGTTCCATGTATCCGTATCGATACCGTTGACGATGCCCCAGAGGTCATCTCTTCTGTAGCGCAGGATGGAATCCATTCTCTCACCGAATGCTTCTGTCAGGATCTCGTTGGCATATGTCGGCGAAACGGTCGTGATCTTGTCCGCATATACGATACCGGCTTTCATGAAGCTGATACCTGTATCGAACTTGATCGATCCGTTGTCAAAGTAGTAGTAATCAAGGCCCAGGCATGTCGGCAGCATATCTACGCCGAAGTTGCCCTGGAATGCCAGATTGTGGATCGTATAGACATGCTTGATCTGCTGGTATCTCTGATCATC
>JAFOMZ010000072.1 GCA_017421125.1 Solobacterium sp. | reverse complement strand
CGCAGACACGGTGATACACTGGTACGCCTGAAAAACATGAAATAAAGGAGATTGTATGAAGAGACCTCACATTATCATTCTGAACCCCGATGAAATGCGTGCTGACGCTGTTGCGCACCTGGGAAATCCCGCATCCTGCACACCGGTACTTGATCGTCTTCAGGAAACCGAGGCTGTCAGTTTTTCAAATGCATTCTGCCAGAATCCTGTATGTGTACCGAGCCGGTGCAGCTTCTTCACAGGCCGTTATCCCCACACCAGGGGACACCGTACGATGACGCATCTGCTGCATCCCGGAGAAAGTTCACTGTTCTCCGAACTGAAGGATGCCGGATACTATGTCTGGATGAACGGCAGAAATGATCTTGTTGCAGGACAGTACGAAGGACTGGACTACAAACACGCAGATGAGATCTACTATTATGATGAGTCAGTTCCCGTCGGCACAAAACCGTTCAGACTCCCCGGAGCACCGCAGGAAAAGAAAGACCGCTACATGCATTTTCAAGGTGTTGTCGAAGGGCAGAACAGACTTGAAACGAAAGACCTGAATGACACGAAAGCTGCGATCGACAGGATCCTGCATCCCGTTGATCCGGACAAACCGCTGTGTCTGTTCCTGGGCTGGCTTAATCCGCACTGCCCGTATGTTACATCACCTGAATACAGAAACAGGATCGATGCGTCAAAGATCCCGGAGCGTGTCCGTTTCAACGAAACGACCGGTAAATCCCGGATCATAGAAAAACTGAGAGAACTGACCGGAGGAAGCACCTGGACAGATGAGCAGTTCGAAGAAATGAGAGCGATCTATCTGGCACAGTGTTCATTCATTGACGATCTGACCGGGATGGTGATCGATGCATTGAAAGAAGCAGGGATCTATGATGACTGTGCGATCTTCTTCCTGTCCGACCATGGTGACTTTACCGGTGACTTCGATCTTCCGGAAAAATCACAGAATACATTTGAACACTGCCTGACAAGAGTTCCGTTCCTCGTGAAGCCTCCGAAGGGCGAAGCGGTCGATCCCGGTATCTGTGATGGTCTGACAGAACTGGTAGACTTCTATGCGACAGTTATGGATTATGCAGGCGTTACACCTGATCATACACAGTTCGGCAGAAGTGTCAGAGGCATGCTCCATGACAGAAGCGCAGCCGGTAAGGAATATGTCTTCAGTGAAGGCGGAAGAAGACCGGATGAACCGCATTGTGATGAATGGCATAACAAGGCAGGCCAGGGTCCGAAGCCGACTGATGACTATTGGGCAAAGAAAACAGCGCAGAAGGACAATGAAGCGCATATCAAAGGAACCATGATCTTTGACGGCAGATACAAGTACGTGAAGCGTATGAATCACCGCGATGAGTTCTATGATCTGGAGACAGATCCGGGTGAACGTCATAACATCATTGAAACAGCAGATCCTGCTGTGCTGGCAAGACTGAAGGATGCGATGTTCGACTGGTATCAGGAAACATGCGATGACGTACCGTACAAGCTTGACTCCCGTGCGACATCCGGCTCCAACTGGGCAAATATCAGAGGTTTCGTACCGCCCGAACTGGAAGAGACCGTTCATGATATGCTGAGGAACAAGGACGGCAAGGAAGCAGCCGCGGAAGTCATGAAATTTCTTGCGGAAAAGCTGGCAGATAAACAATAAACATGAAGCGGCGCGGTAATGACCACGCCGTTTTCATAGCTGGTCTCCGGAAGGGATGATAACCGTACTGATGAGATTCCCGTCCGACTCTTCAAACAGGCATCTTCCGCTGTAGTTTGAAGTCAGGGCAAGGATCGTATTGACGCCATAGCCATGCCCGTAATGATCCCCGCTGAAAATGAAGTCCCCGTTTTCGTCAAGGACCGGACCGTCAATGGAGTTTGTGATGCGGATCCGTGAGTAGTCCTGGATGTCATCGATCTCCACCAGGATCTTTTTGCCGCTGCCGATATGATAGATCGCGTTGTCCAGCAGATTGGACAGCAGCAGACAAAGATCATACCGGTCCATATTGATCCTGATATCGGCACGGATCGAACAGTTGTAGTCAATGCCGGCCTGTTTTGCTTCACGGTATTTTGCGTTGAGCACCAGACCGTACGGTTCTTTTGTTAGAATGATCGGCAGCTGCATTTCTTCATACATCGTTTTCATTTTTTCTGCGATCTCATTGTGTTCCGTATTGAGCAGGGCATTATAGAAATGCTTCATGTCGTGAGCCCATTTGTTCAGCTGTGCCTGCTTGGCTTCGAAGGACTGAAAACTGTCGAGCTGTGCCTGGAGGACTTCCAGATTATGCTGGGTCCGGAGACCTGTGCGTACAGTGGCGTTCAGTTTATGGATCAGATAAACGACAAGGATGGCAGAACCATTGATGCAGGTCAGGACAAGAATGATCCAGTCAGCGGAAAAATCCTGATAGAAGACCAGGTTTTCAAAGAAGGTGATGATCATGCTGAAAAGGATCAGAAGGACCAGGATCGTGATGCAGTCCGAACTGCTCAGCCAGTCTGTCTTTTTCCGCAGCAGAACGGCAGTCACCTGGGACACTGCCAGAAACAGTACCTTGGTCAGAAAGATCATCAGTCCGTAATGCTCCCCGGCAAGCCTGGGATAATCAAGTCCTCCGTAGAACAGCCAGCTGAAAAAGGAGACTGTGCAGATGTTGATGGACGCGATCAGTACCAGGGGGATCGTGGTGATCATCAGGATGCGTGACCATGAAGCGCCGGAGATCAGTTTCATATAAACCGCCAGGATCGCGATATCATCGATCTTCATGCCGATGTCTTCGTATACGGAGAATGTATTGACCCAGGAGATGTGCAGAAACGACAGGACAGTGAATACCGCAGACAGGAGCACTGTTTTCTTTGTCGGTCTTTCCAGGCATGAAGCGTGCAGGAATATGATGATCAGGAATGATTCGATCAGGTTAATAATGTGGTCTGTCATGGTTATAACCTCAGCAGAAAAGACAGCCGTGCTTCTTCGACATACCTGATCGCTCTGGTCCCTGCTCTGATCTTTTTGCCTTCGGAAAGATAAACATAGGGATCCTGGATGGTCTGGATGTGATACATGTTGATCATGTATGAGGATGTACAGCTGATAAAATGGTTCTTCAATGCGTCATCACGTATGCTTTTCATTGACTTGTGAACAGCGTACGGCTCCGGTGTATTCGTAACGGTTATCAGCAGATTGTTGCCTGATGTGTTGAAACATATAATGTCTGACCAGGGGATCGAGAATGAATGCTTCATGAACTGGAACTGGAAGTCTTCCGCCAGTCCCCTGTTGGCAATGTATTTCTTCACTGCCAGGGTCATCTGTTCCTTCAGATTGCTTTTGTTAACAAAATACAGTGTGTTGGGTCTCATCGCGTCATGTATCAGATGCATGTGGTTCGTACAGAATACGATCGCAGAAGACGGCTGCCAGTCATTGATCTCTTTTGCAATCTTGAAGCCGTCCTGCCCGGGCATATCGATGTCCAGAACATAGAACGTGTGAGGCTGCGGCGACAGGCCGCTGAAGCTGTCTGATGTCAGTATCTTATAAGGTATCTTCATTTCTCCGAGGATCTGATGAAGACATTGCTGTACACGCAGAAGATCCTCGTGATCATCATCGATGATAACGACATTCATATTATTGGCAGGCATCTTTTCTTCCTTTCAGACATTCTGAATATTTCAGCAGGTTCATCAGTAAACAATTCATAAAAAGTGCTGCGGTAATTGGTTCTATGAGACACGATCGCTGAAACAGGAGCAGCATTTCACCAATAAGAGAGATCATTGACAGGTACAAGACGTGCTTTCTCGCGGATATTTTTTGCGCAGGGGTAAGAGGATTCAGAGGATGCTCGGCCGGCGCCTCGAGAATAATAAATACTGCAGAGATGATACTGATAATAACCGAAACATATTCCGGTATATCGAAAGAACAGATAATCAGTACAGAACTGAATATCAGCATAAATCCGAAATAGCAGCCAGTCGGGGTCTTGGCGTGGAGTCCGCCGGAATGGATACGCAGCGTACAGAAGCAGATCAGAAACAGAGCAGTTTCGATCAGTTTTCCAAAACACGATCCGATGATGAGTGCACTGAGAATCTCGGAGCCATCCTGCAGCAGAATGCTGATTCCATGTTTCAAAAGCAGAGTATCATATTCAGACAACAGAATGTTATCGGTCAAAAAATATTCTAATTTAACGCTTATATTAAAACTATTCTTTAAATTCATGTCTGTATTTTATACAAACACAGCAAATATGTAAATAAAAATGGAATATATCTCTTCTGTGCGTGAAATTATGCAGATCCTGTCATATTTTCACCCGGACAGTTTTGATATCCGCTCATGCGAACAGCAGATATATTGTTCTGTACTGCAAATGAAAACGGATGAAATGAAATTTCATATCATTTGTTCCCGGAAGGCACATTAACAGGTGCTGTCACGGGAAAAACAGCAGAAATTATTATATGATTTCTTCAGCAGAGAAAGGAATGACTCATGAAAACAGCACTTCAATATGATCACTACTTCAACTATCAGGAAATAACGGACATTCTGCATGAATTTGCCGAAAAGAATCCCGACTCCGCCCGTCTGATATCCATCGGAAAGACAACGGAAGGAAGGGAAATGTGGGTCCTTGAGATCACAAATACGGCTGAAGGAGACTTTGACGATAAGCCCGCATACATGGCGATCGGACATGTACATGCCGGAGAAGTTACAGGCAGTATGTGCGCGATGTATCTGGCGGATGTTCTTCTGAATAATCAGGAAGAAGAGCAGGTGGCATCACTGCTTAAAAACTCGACATTCTATATCATGCCCCGCCCGGTAGCTGACGGCTCGGAATATTACCTGACACACCCGGATATGATTCGCAGTATCAACGTCCCTTATCCGTTTGAAAGTGAGATGCCGGGACTTGTACCGGCAGACCTGGACGGAGATGGTGTCATCAGAAACATGATCGTAAAGACACCGTTCGGTGTATGGAAGAAGGATCCGCAGGACAGCCGTCTTTTGATCAGAAGACAGGCAGATGAAACAGAAGGTGATTTCTATAATGTGTACAGCGAAGGCATGATCAATGACTATGACGGTGTTCACATCAGCCCGGCTCCGCAGAAATACGGACTTGACCTGAACCGCAACTACCCGATGAACTGGAATCCTGAATACAAACAGCCCGGCGGCGGTATGTATCCTGGACAGGTCATTGAATCAAGGAACCTGATCGAATGGATCAGCACAAGAAGGAACCTTGTCAGTACGATCATTTTCCATACATTCGGCGGTATGTACCTCTATCCGCCTGCAGGAATTCCCGCTGCTCAGGCAGACCAGAAGGACCAGGAAATGTTCAAGGCCTTCATGAAAATCGCAAAGGAAGAGACCGGATATCATCAGCTGCGCATCAAGGATGACTTCCTTGGCATCGACAGTAAAGCTCCGGCAAACGGCTCCCTGGATGATTATCTGTATCATGGAAACGGTGTATTCTGCCATTCTGTCGAAACATGGAACCTGGCGGAACAGTGCGGTATGGTACCGGAATATCCGAAACCGAAAAAACTGAGCGAGGAAGATGAAACAGAGAACCAGAGAAAGCTGCTGGAATGGACAGACAACAACGGACTGAACAGATTCTATAAAGAGTGGACGGAATTTGATCACCCGCAGCTTGGCAAAGTTGAGATCGGCGGACCTGATAAGAAGTATCTGCTCCAGAATCCTCCGGTACAGTTCCTGATGCAGGAAGTGGAAAAGCATACCCGTTATATTCTCCGTCACGCCAGAACGATGCCGCATCTCGTGTTCTCACAGACAACAACAGAAAAGCTTGCGGACGGTCTGTACAAGGTCGAAGCGGTACTCGGCAACACGGGCTTCATGCCTACTTACGCAACAAGCGAATTCCTGAACCTGAAACTAGCCAGGGACATTGAAGTGACTCTGGAAGGTGCTGAGATCGCGGACGGCAAGAAGACACAGAAGATCGGACAGCTGGAAGGCTTCGCTTCGGTAAAAGCCAATTATTCGTTCTTCGGACCTTCAACATTCGAAACCTCACCTCTTCAGAAAAAGATCTGCTGGTATGTGCATGGTGAAGAAGGAACTGCTGTCACACTGACAGCGGAAAGCCAGAAAGCCGGCAAAGCACAGGTCGAAGTGACTTTGAAATAAATGCTCCAGAGCGCAATGTGTTTACAACTGTGTCCGGCTTGGATATAAAAAAGTAATGCGCGTGAAATTCTGCAGATTTGGTCTGGTTTTCACGCGGTCAGTTCAAGCCATGTCTTCCTGATGTCATAATGCCGTCAGAAAGGAGGCGCCTGTATGAAAACGATTAAAAATGCATTGCGCAAAGCACTCATAAGGATCGCAGAGAATTCTCTTCCCGGACCATCCAGATCCGGATTCTATCAGAATGATATGCGGGAACTTAAGAAAAAGCTTGCTAAGGCAAAACACTGAGCGAGGCAGGAGTGTATTTCACACTCCTGCTGTTTTTTCATGACGGTGTACCACGACAGAATATGTCTGGGTTATAATTTGAACGTATATATTTGAAAAGGAGACGATTATGGCATTTCGTAATTTATCTGATATAAAACCGTTTGAGAAAAAGGTATGGCTCTCTTCACCTACTATGCATGGTGAAGAACTGAAATACATGACAGAAGCGTATGAAACAAACTGGATGAGCACAGTCGGAAAGAACATCAACGAGATCGAGGCACAGATCGCAGAGTTTATCGGTGTCAGGTATGCTGTGGCATTGTCTTCAGGGACTGCTTCGCTTCATCTTGCCACAAAGCTTGCGGCAGAAAAACTGTACGGACAGGCAAGGCCCAATGAAGGCACACTGCGCGGACACCGCGTACTGTGTTCCGATATGACATTTGACGCATCGATCAATCCGGTCGCGTATGAAGACGGCGAAGCGGTATTCATTGATACGGAATACGATACATGGAACATGGATCCTGAGGCACTGGAGAAAGCCTTTGAGCTTTACCCGGACGCGAAACTCGTCGTTATTGCGCATCTGTACGGGACACCCGGAAAGATCAGTGAGATCAAAGAGATCTGTGACAGACACGGAGCACTGATCGTAGAAGACGCTGCCGAGAGCCTTGGCGCAAAATATCTTTTCAATGGTGAATGGAGAGAGACCGGAAGCTTCGGCAATTACAACTGCATTTCATTCAACGGAAACAAGATCATCACAGGTTCCAGCGGTGGTATGTTCCTGACAGACAGCCTGGAAGATGCAGATAAAGTCAGAAAATGGAGCACGCAGTCACGTGAAGCCGCTCCCTGGTACCAGCATGAAGAGATCGGATACAATTACCGCATGAGCAATGTGATCGCGGGTGTTGTTCGCGGACAGCTGCCTTATCTGGAGGAACATCTTGCCCAGAAGAAAGCAATCTATGAACGCTATCGTGACGGTCTGAAAGGACTTCCTGTTCAGATGAATCCGTTCGATGAGCAGAGATCCATGCCGAACTACTGGCTCAGCTGTCTGATCATTGACAAAGACGCAATGGCGTCCCAGGTACGTGATGACCATAAGGCACTGTATATTCCGGAAACAGGGAAGTCCTGTCCTACAGAGATCCTGGAAACACTTGCCAGGTTCAACGCTGAAGGAAGACCGATCTGGAAACCGATGCATGCACAGCCGATCTACCGTTCCCATGCGTTCATTACCAGATACGGAAACGGCAGAGGCACCAGCAACGCTTATATTGACCGCGGTGCTGCATGGGATGCCGGAATGGATATTTTCGAACGCGGACTGTGTCTGCCGAGTGACAACAAGATGACGCCTGAACAGCAGGATGTCATTATTGAACTGATCAGAAACTGCTTTGAATGATCTGATATCTGATCATTGCATAGAAGGAGCTGTCCATGATTTTTCCTGAATTTTTAGATGTCGGAGACCTGATCATGATCAGTGCCCCGAGTGCCGGGGTCGGCAGAAAGCTTGAGTCATTCGACCACTCACTGGAGATCCTGCGTTCAGCAGGATTCAGACTGCAGGAAACAGCCTCCGTACGTCTGAATGACATGCGCGGCGGTGATGCTGTGACACGGGCAAAGGAGTTTGCGGAGTGCTTCAGGAACCCCGATGCTAAAATGGCCGCATGTGCTGCCGGCGGGGATTTTCTGTTTGAAACACTTCCGTATATCGACTGGGAAGTGATGAAAGAGAATCCGAAATGGCTGATGGGTGCGTCGGACCCGACGTCCCTGCTTTACGGATACCTGACAAAATGCGATACGGCTGTCATTTACGGGATGAACGCAGGATCATTTGATGTGGAAGAAATGTATCCGTTCATTAAAGACAGCCTGGATATCATCAAGGGCAGACGGGTCATCCAGCATTCCTATGATAAATTTGCGTCTGTCCCGTTTGCGGATGAACTTGTGTTTGACAAGGAAACGGAATGGAAAAGTCCCCTGGATGAACTGGATGTTACAGCCAGGGCGATCGGCGGGTGCCTGGATGTTCTCAAGGACCTGATCGGTACCCCGTATGAAGATACGAAGGGCTTTGTCAGAAAGTACAGGGATGACGGACTGATCTGGTTCCTGGATGTTTACTCCATGCCGGCTGAGCATGTATACCGGACACTGCTGCAGATGAAGTACGCCGGATGGCTGGATCATGCAAAAGCTGTCGTGCTGGGCAGGGTATTATTCTCTTCCAGTGAAACAGGCATGACCTATGAAGAAGCGCTCCGCAGGGCATGCGGTGATATTCCCTATGTATATGATGCGGATGTAGGACATACCGATCCGTGCATGACGCTGCTGCTGGGTGCGAAGGCACACCTGAAGTACAGGGCAGGAAAAGCATCGCTTGAATTCCTGCATGAATAAGGAGACGAAAGCTTATGGGATACCGTATAGAACACGATACGATGGGTGAGGTTTCTGTTCCCGAGGAACATCTTTGGGGTGCGCAGACACAGCGCTCACTGGAGAACTTCCGTATCTCGACGGAGACGATGCCCCGGGAGATCATTGAGGCATTTGCGATCCTGAAGAAATGCGCGGCTCTTGCCAACAGGGACCTGAAAAAGCTTGATCCGGAAAAAGCAGACGCGATCGTCAAAGCAGCTGAAGAGATCCTGAACGGCGTATATCCGGATGAGTTTCCCCTGAAAGTCTGGCAGACAGGAAGCGGAACGCAGTCTAATATGAACGTCAATGAAGTCATTGCGCATATTGCCGCGAAGAATTCCGGGATCGCAGTACATCCGAACGATCATGTGAATATGTCGCAGAGTTCCAATGACACATTCCCGACAGCCATGCATATCGCTGCTGCGGTCGCTTTGAACAGGGACCTGTTCCCGGCAGTAAGGATGATGATCTCGCTTCTTGAGCAGCTCGAACAACAGAATGCATCCGTGATCAAGATCGGCCGCACGCACCTGATGGATGCCGTACCGCTGAGGTTCTCACAGGAGATCAGCGGATGGCGGGGAATGCTGGAAAAGGACCTGCAGTATCTGGAAGAGTCCTGTACGCACCTGTATGAACTGGCGATCGGCGGGACTGCAGTGGGTACAGGGCTGAACTGTCCGGAAGGATTTGATGGTCTTTGCGCATGGTATATCGCACAGATGACAGGTCTTCCGTTTGAACCGGCAGACAACAAGTTCCAGGCACTGACTTCCAAGTCCGCGTATGTACATGTACACGGAGCGCTGAAGGCACTGGCATGCGACCTGATGAAGATGGCGAATGATATCCGGTGGCTGGCAAGCGGTCCCAGATGCGGGATCGGTGAGATCCATATCCCCGAAAATGAGCCAGGCAGTTCCATCATGCCCGGCAAAGTGAATCCGACACAGTGTGAAGCAATTACCATGATCGCTGTGCAGGTCGTCGGGAACGATGCGGCGGTCTCGTTCGGCGCATCACAGGGGAACTTCCAGCTGAATGTGTTTATGCCTGTACTGGCATACAATATGATGCAGTCGGTCCGCCTGCTTTCCGACGGGATCCGTTCCTTTGCCGCAAACTGTGTTGCGGGAATACAGCCGGATACCGGAAGGATGCAGGAGAACCTGAACAGATCGCTGATGCTGGTGACATGTCTCTCACCGGCGATCGGATATGAAAATGCCGCAAAGGCAGCGCATAAAGCTTATCAGGAACATCTGACCCTGAAACAGGCGGTTGTTTCTCTCGGGTTTATGAGTGAAGATGAATATGACCGTGAGGTAGATCCTGAAAAAATGGTCTGAGGTAACAATATGACAATGATGAATGAATCTGACAAACACAGGTTTCTCGGGGAAATGCTGAGAAGCGGGGAACATTACCAGGCGGAAGTCTGGGGCAATGTGACCGCAGACAAGAAAACACAGCTGATGTTCAGCTCCATGCCTGTCAACAGCATCCTTATGGAAAGCTACTGCTACATCGGGATGACGGAAGAAAACATCAACATCGTCGTGGTAAACACGCAGAAGCCGGATAAGATCCTTGGACGCCTGCGCCTGCCGATCGATAAGATCTCGTCGGCCTCCGTAAAAGGCAGCCTGATCCCCGGAAAAAAGACGATGGATCTGCTTGTGGACGGAAGGGCGATCCGCATCAAACTGTCATCCGGAACGATCGGAACAGATCTTCAGGGTCAGAAGGAAGGCGTCCGGATGATCACTGAACGTTTCAAAGTATTAAGCAATAAATGAGGAATTGAATTATGAGTATGCGCGGAGGACCGGGAGGACGCGGAGCCTATCTGACAGAAGAAGAGAAGGCTGCTGCCCCCAAGGTCACAAAAGAACTGCTTGCGAGAGTCGCATCATATCTGCTTCCCTACTGGAAACAGATGCTGATCGTACTGATCGCCATCGCTGTAGCGTCAGTGCTTGGCATGATGCCTGCGGTTCTGACCGGAAAGATCATCGACGACGGCCTGATCGGGAGAAATCTGGATCTTCTGGTCAAACTGATACTGGCATCACTGGCAGTATCATTCGGCTCCAATCTGATCGGCGTTCTTCAGAGCTGGATGAACACATGGATCGCAGAACATATCACATATGATATGCGTTCCCAGATGTTCCGCCATCTGCAGAAGATGCCGCAGAGCTTCTTTACTTCAAACAACCAGGGTGACATCATCACCCGTATGACGAGCGATATTTCCGGTGTCCAGCGCATTATCACAGATACACTGACGAGCATCCTTTCCAATGTGATCACCCTGATCGTTGCCCTGGCAGCGATGTACCGGCGGAACTGGATCCTGGCAACACTGGGCGTCATGATCGTCCCGCTGTTTACGATCCCGACAAGATCGGCCGGCAAAAAGAGATGGTCCCTGACCAGGGAATCACAGGCTGTCAGCGATGAGATCAACGGCATCCTGAATGAAACACTGTCGGTCAGCGGACAGACACTGGTCAAGCTGTTCAACCGGGAAGAACGCGAGGCGGAAAAATACGAAGCTGCCGCAAGAAAACAGATTGCCCTGAATATCAAGGAAAACATGGCAGGCAGATGGTTCCGTGTCGTCATCAGCACATTTACGACGATCGGACCGATGCTGATATATCTGGTGGGCGGCATCCTGATGATGAAGTACAACTCCGATATTACGGTCGGTGACATCACGGTCATGGTATCGCTGCTGAGCAGGATGTACGGACCGGTGAACTCACTGCTGAACATCCAGGTCGACTGGATCCGTTCCATGGCAATGTTTACCCGTATCTTTGAATACCTGGATATGCCCGTCAGTATCGAGTCAGCTCCGGATGCGGTCAAACCGGATCATGTGGAAGGCAATATCGTATTCGACGATGTTCACTTCTCCTATGAACCTTCCCGCGAGATCCTCAAGGGCATCAATTTTGAACTGAAGGCCGGCAGCAGTATTGCGCTCGTCGGACCGTCCGGCTCCGGCAAGAGTACGATCATCAATCTCATCCCGAGACTGTACGATGTTGATTCCGGCAGCGTATCATTCGACGGGATCGATGTCAGGAAGCTGGATCTGACGTTTTTGAGGGAACAGGTCGGCATCGTTTCCCAGGAAACATACCTGTTCAACGGAACGATCATGGAGAACCTGAAATACGCGAATCCGAAAGCGACCGGACAGATGATCATGGAAGCCTGCAAAAAGGCGAATATCTATGACTTTATCGTCAATCAGGAAAAGGGCTTCAATACGATGGTCGGAAACCGCGGCCTGAAGCTGTCCGGCGGTGAGAAACAGAGACTGTCGATCGCGCGTGTACTGCTGAAAGACCCGACGATCCTGATCTTTGACGAAGCGACGTCCGCGCTTGATTCGATCAGTGAGAACCTGATCCAGGAAGCGATCGATCCGCTGATCAAGGAAAAGACAAGCATTCTGATCGCGCACCGTCTGTCCACGATCCTTGCGGCAGATGAGATCCTCGTGATCAAGGACGGCATGATCGTAGAACATGGAAAACATTCCGAACTGGTGAAGGCCGGCGGAGTCTATACAGAGCTTTACGAAACACAGTTCAAAAAAGCGCTCGAGTCATAACGATCGTGATAACCGGAGAGATCCGGTTTTACTCATAAGGAGAGAATATGGAAATTACAGTCAGAAAAGCGGACATGAATGATCTTGACGATCTTCTGGCGATCGAAGCCAGCGCGATCCCGGGATATGCATATCTTGATGAAGCCAAAGATTTTCTGCTTGGAAATGTGGGCAATCAGGGAGAGATGATCCTGGCCCTGGCAGACGGCGTTCCTGCCGGCATGGGAAGATACTCGGTACTGCCTGACGGAAGCGGATGGCTGGAGATCCTCAGGGTCAAAAAGGAATATCAGAGACAGGGGATCGGCATGGCGATCTATCAGCGCTATATGGAACTGGCGGAGGAAACAGGAGCACCGTCTGTCGCAATGTTTACCGGGCGCCGGAACATCGCCAGCAAGTCCTTAGCTGAACGCTGGGGCTTTGAACTGGCAGAAGACTTCAGCGGTTATTCCGTACCGCTGGATCATACACCTGAACACTCGGAATACCATCTGATCACGGATCCCGATGAAGTGGAAAACCGCATCAGTGCCTGGCACGGGGACTGGGGAAAATACATGTGCTTCAACCGTACCTTTATGAAATACGGACGTCCGCTGTATGAATGGCTGGCCGGAAGGAATATGGTATACGGCAGCGGGGAAACGACGATCGTCCTTGGCTGGCGCATGCTGAAGGAACGTGGTCTTCATATCGGATTTATGGACGGGGACCTGACGGATGCCCTGGCATTTGCCATAGATGAGACAGTGAAGCGGGGCCTGCCGTCCCTGCAGATGATGTTTGACAAGTCCTATACGGATATGCAGGCATTTGCGGCACACCATAAAATGACGCATACCGGGGACCTGATCGTGATGGAATATGTAAAATCATGTGAAGTGAACCGTGATATTGGGCAATAAAAACCATGCATGGTAGAATAATGAAGCAGAAAAGGGGTGGTTTTCATGACTGAAACCGGACAGCACAGACGTGTGATCCTGGTCAGCGGAATGAGCGGAGCCGGAAAGAGTACGGCTACCAGATTCCTTGAGGATATGGGATATCACTGTATCGATAATTTCCCGGTACAGATGCTGAGTCTGCTGGTCGACATGATCGAGAATACAACGGACCAGAGATACCAGTACATCGCGCTTTCTACTTCCGCGCAGGACTTTCCGGATTTCCAGAGAGTACTGAAGGGAGAAGGCATCGAGGTGTTTACGCTGTTCCTGGACGCGGCTGACAATATCCTGCTGCACAGATACAAAAGCACCAGAAGGGTCCACCCGCTGCTGCTGAGCAACCAGGCGAATACACTGGAAGAAGCGATCGATGTGGAACGCCAGATGTTCCAGAAATACATCAATGATTCCGTGATCACCATCGACACGACATTTGTTACCGAAAAAGAACTCAAGAGGAAGATCGAGAGCTACTTTTCCAAAAGTGCGGTCCCGTCATTTTCCATCTCCTTTATCTCCTTCGGATACAAGAACGGAGTTCCCATGGATGCCGATCTGATGATCGATGTCCGTTTCCTGCCGAACCCTTACTGGGAGGTGGAGCTTCGTCCGTATTCGGGCAATGACGAATGCATCTACAGATATGTGATCGATAAACCGGAAACACAGGAATTCCTGAAACGCCTGATCTCTTTTCTGGACTATGCGTTTGAGGAATACGTTAAAGAAGGAAAGAATCACTTTACGGTAGCGATCGGCTGTACCGGCGGACAGCATCGTTCGGTTTCTGTAGCCAACTATTTATATAACCACTATAAAGAACAGTACAACAGTTATATTGAACATAGGGATGTACAGGAACATGACAGTACAGAATAAAAAGATCGTTGTGATCGGGGGCGGCCATGGACAGTCAGCCATCTGCCGCGGCATTAAATATATTGAGGACGTAGACATCAGCGCCATCGTTACCGTTGCGGATGACGGAGGCAGTACAGGCAGACTGCGCAGGCAGTTCCACATTCCTGCGATGGGTGATATCAGGAACGTTAT
>JAFOMZ010000071.1 GCA_017421125.1 Solobacterium sp. | reverse complement strand
CCTTCAGGTCTTCCGGACCGTCGCCGATTCTTGTCTTTGTTGCGTGCAGATGTGTATCCGGAATGTCTTCGCATTCCATGACTTCACCGATGACAAGCTTTGTGCCCTGTGCCATCGGTTCGATCCCTTCGACTTCCAGACCTGCAGTCGTCATTCTCTCAGCCAGTTCTTCAGGTGTGATACCGGAGAGATCCACGTATTCACCAAGCCATTTATAACTCAATCTCATATCAGTTTCCCTCCTCAGTCAAAGCGGTCGAAGTTCTTCAGGAACCTCAGGTCATTCGTGTAGAAGTTGCGGATATCATCAATACCGTATTTCAGCATTGCAACACGTTCCAGGCCGACGCCGAACGCGAATCCGGAACATTTTTCGGAATCAAAGCCGTTCATTTCCAGTACATGCGGGTGTACCATGCCGGCACCGAGGATCTCGATCCATCCGGAGCCCTTGCATACCGAGCAGCCCTTGCCGTTGCAGAACGGACAGGAAACATCGACTTCAACGGAAGGTTCCGTGAACGGGAAGTAGGAAGGACGGAAACGGATCGTTCTGCCTTCGCCGAACATCCTGTTCGCCATGAATTCCAGTGTACCCTTCAGGTCAGCCAGTGTGACGTTCTCACCGACGACCAGTCCTTCACACTGCATGAACTGATGGCTGTGGGTAGCGTCATCGTCATCTCTTCTGTAGACCTTGCCGGGGCAGATCAGCTTGATCGGTGTTTCTCCCCTGGCCTTTTCCAGTTCCCTCATCTGCATCGCAGTGGTATGCGTTCTCAGCAGTGTGTTGGGATCGACATAGAACGTATCCTGCATATCCCTGGCAGGATGATCCTTCGGGATGTTTGCCAGTTCAAAGTTGTAATGATCCTGTTCCAGTTCGGGTCCTTCAGCTACCTTATAGCCCATGCCGATGAACAGATCTTCCAGCTGCTGCTGGATCATGAACAGCGGATGCATGGATCCGGTCGTGATATTGTCTCCGGGAAGCGTGATGTCGATCTTCTCGTCCACCAGACGGGCAGCCAGTTCCTTCGCTTCCAGCTGTTTCTGGCGCTGTGCCACTGCATCGGTCACTTCCTGTTTGCAGAGATTGACCTTCTGGCCGAATGCCGGCTTTTCTTCCTTGCTGAGAGACTTCATGACACCCATCAGGGCCTGAATGCTGCCCTTCTTGCCGAGGTACTGAATTCTCACCTGCTGCAGTTCATCCATTGACTGTGCTGCAGCAATTGCGTCCAGAGCTTCCCTCCGGACCACTTCAATTTTGTCGTCCATTTCCCTTTCCTCCAAAAAAAATTCCTGTATCTGCATACAGGAACGCTATACTGCGCGGTACCATCCTATTTCGCATGACAAGCATGCGCACCTTAATTGATCCTTAACGCGGAAATACGGAGATGATTGGTCTCACTGGGAAAGTGAATTCACCGGATTCTTCTGACAGAATGCTTTCAGCGCCTGCATTCCTCTCTGACGACATGAACTCCCGGATACTGGTCTTTCCGTTCGCTTTAGCAAAATTATAGTTTCAGAAGTGCTGAAAATCAACGAAAATCAGCGATCACGTTCGCTTTCCAGCAGGAGATACAGTTCATCCAGGTCACGTTCATCCGCGACAAAGGCTTCACCCATCAGGGCAAACTGGTTTCCGCTGATGACGATGCCGCCTTTTTCCGGCATGACGACGACAGGCAGGTTCTGTGTTTCCAGTGAGCGGATGATCCCCATGATGTGGAATACATCCTGTACATAGTGCGTATCCAGATCAAACCCGTGCAGGAGTCCCAGCCCCTGCCGGTATGAGAATTCCATGTCATCATCGATCGTCTTGAAATACGCTTCCTGTTGGATCTTGGATCCGGCGCTGAGTCCCATCACGACACCGGAATAGGACCGGATCGCGGAGATCAGGCACAGGTCGTCCAGGCGCTCCATGCACTGATCGGGGTCCTCCCCAAGCAGTACCAGCAGGTCGCTTCGTTCGATCCTGTATTCCATCTCATCCGGATCTTCACTGTAATAGTCCATCAGTGTGATATCTTCTTCCGTAATGCCGTATGCCCGGAACGGACGCAGCAGGTCATATGTATAATCAGAGCCGCTCTCATATCTGATCCGCCAGTCATCCGCGTCACTGGCCCACCCGTAGTCATAAGACAGCGGCAGTATCACGGTCTTCATATGCGGTCTCAGGATACTGATCAGCGTCTGGCCTGCCCATTCCTGGTCAAAATTCGTACTGTTCAAAAGAATATTGATCATGTTCTTCTGCACCTCCGGT
>JAFOMZ010000070.1 GCA_017421125.1 Solobacterium sp. | reverse complement strand
TTGAAGCAGGCTCCCTGACATGGTGGAAATACCTCGTCAACCATACGGTATTCGGCTATTCCGGAAAGCAGTACGCCAAAGACAAGGCTATGGTCGTCAATCCGGGATACTTCCTGATGATCATGCCGATCCTGTACCCTGAGGTCACAAAGAAAAAGGATTCATTCCCCTATGCCTGCATGGTACTCGGGTATATCTTCCTCTTCCTGCCCTGCGCGCTTGTACCGTGGAAATATTTCTCCTTCCTGCGTGTACTGCAGTTCCCCTGGCGTCTGATCACGCTGGCAGGCATCCTGCTGAGCGTACCTGCCGCAGCGGTATTCTCCCGTTTGAACAAAGAACTGTGGATCGCGGTATTTATGACCGTACTGCTGTGTGAAGGTGTATGGCATCTGAATCCTGTATTCGACAGGACATTCGGCATTACCTCGGAAACAGTTTATGAAGACATCACCGGCGGGAAACTGTGCGATCCGTATTATTCCGCGTCGTATATGAGAGTTGAGCTGGCAGGCGGTGATTATCTGCCGATGGCATCCCCTGATTTCAGGAAGTATGAACCTGCAGTCAGAAATACAGATCAGGAGATCCTTCCCATCGAATATACAAAAGCAGGAAATGAACTGCAGCTGAGCGTTCCGAAAGAATATGCCGGCACAACGATCGAGCTGCCCCTGACATGGTACAAAGGATACCGTATCTACAGAACGGAAGAAGGAAACAGAACAGAGATCGAATGTAAGCCGGATGAACGCGCGCTCGTCAGCTTTGTTCCTCAGGAAGCAGGTACCTATATCTGCAGATATGAGTCAACGTTCCTGCGTAAGATATGCATTGCCGTATCCCTGTTCAGTCATTGCGCACTGATCATATATGCATTATTCAAAAAGATCAGAAACAGCTGAACAAAACAGCATTTCTGATCATTTATATCTGATTTGGCTATTCTAAACGCAAAACTTCAAAAATTCAAAGTTTTGCGTTTTTATTATTTTCTGAACCAGATCCTGGCTTCATACGGCTGCAGTACATTCAGTTCTGAATACCTCTGAGGCCGGATCAGCGTATATCCGGACAGATCCGTATACGCCCTGACCGGATGATCGGAGAGGTTGCAGTCGATGATGAATGATTCATGTTCATCATATCTGCGGTATACATATCTGTTCCTGCTGCGGTCCAGCAGTTCATAATGTCCGTATACAAGTACCCTGTGCTGATGTCTTAGCGAGATCAGCTCTTTGTATGCGGAAGTCACTGCTTCATCGATCTTCTGCTCTGCCCATTCCGGCGCATTGTCATTCCATGGCAGCAGGACTCTTGCATGGTCACGGGTTCCGGCAAGAATGATCCTGAACGCTTCTGAAGGTTCATGATCGGCCAGCAGTTCCTTATATTGATTGACAGACTCCACATCCGTGATATCTTCCATACTTCTGAACGGAACATTGCCTAATCCCATTTCATCTCCCTGGTAGATAAACGGTGTTCCCCGCAGTGTCATCTGGATGACAGCCAGCAGGACAGATAAGGCTTCCCTGTATTTCCCTTCCGGATCGATCTTGGAGATCATGCGCGGATTGTCATGGTTGTTGTAGAAGACTGTCGGCCAGCAGTTATTGCCGTACTGCGTCATCCAGGTATCCATATTATCCCTGAATGCGTTCAGGTCATAGCGGTAGTCTTCAAAACGTACATGACCGGGTGTTTCCAGATGGTCAAACGAAAAGATCATATCCAGTTCCTTCCGCTCTTCACCTGTCACAAGTCTTGCCATCTGAATGCCAAGTCCCGGTGTTTCACCGATCGAGAAAGCACCATATGCATCAAACGCCTTCTCACGGATTTCCTTCAGATATTCATGAAGATGAGGACCATAATAGTAATGCTCAATACCGGTATAACCCATCAGGTTTCCGACAAACGGATCCCCGTCAGGCAGTCCTTCTTCCTTGGAGATATAGTTGATGACATCCATGCGGAAACCGTCAACACCCTTCTCCAGCCACCAGCGGATCATTGTGATCACATCTTCCCGGACATCCGGGTCATCCCAGTTCAGGTCCATCTGTTTTGTTGAGAACAGATGCAGTACGTACTGTTTCTCATCTTCATAATGGTTCCATGCCGTGCCCGAGAAGTTCGAGGTCCAGTTGTTCGGAAGCTCTCCCTTATCATCTTCAAAGAAATAGTAGTTCCTGTATTTTGAAGACGGGTCCTTCAGTGCCTGCCGGAACCACTCATGTTCATCACTGGTATGATTGACGACCAGATCCATGATCAGTTTCATGCCGCGGGCATGGATCCCTTCCAGCAGCTCATCAAAGTCCTCCATCGTGCCAAACTGCGGCAGGATCTTATGATAGTCACGGATATCATATCCGTTGTCATCCAGCGGAGAGTCATAGATGGGTGACAGCCATACCGCATCCACACCCAGGTCCTTCAGGTAATCCAGTTTCTCAATGATCCCCCGCAGATCTCCGATCCCGTCATGATCGCTGTCACAGAAGGAACGCGGATAGATCTGGTAGAAGACCGCTTCCTTCCACCATGCCTCATGCAGGGGCGTATACAGGGATGCAGGTTCATCCTGTTCCCGGTTGACCAGAGTCAGGAAGGTCTGCCAGAACTGTTCCGAGAGGACCTTTTTGATAGTTTTGCAAGGCCGGAAAGCTTCAGCCTGCCTGACACAGGATTCCTTAACACTGTTTCCGGGACACCCAGCTGCAGCAGGATCCTTGCCAGGATGTCATGACCGATCGATGTTTCATACACTTCCTTCAATGTACTGTTCATTGTAATTTCACGATGACTCATAATGAACTTCCTCCGGTATCTGAACCCATCATATCACTGAAAAAAGGATCATATCCTCAACGATACGATCCTTCTGGTTATTACGCTCTTAACTGGGCTTTCAGCTGTTTGCTGAGGGCATCGAGGATCGATGCATGCATCTGGCTGATCTCTTCATCCTTCAGCGTATGATCGGCTGCCTGGTAGACGATGCGCAGGGCAACGGACTTGTATCCTTCCGCTACATGCTCACCCTCATAGACATCGAATACTTCCATCTTTCTGACGAGCTTTCTGCCTGTCTTATGGATGACATTCATGATCTTCTCGGCAGTGACATCTGACTGTACGACCAGAGCGATGTCTCTGGAAACGCTCGGATAACGGTCGATTGCTTCTAAGCGCAGCTTGCCGGGTTTTGTCGCAAACAGGGAGTCGATCACAAGCTCTGCGTATACGACTCTGCCAAGATCAAACTTAGCAGCATACGCAGGATGCACTTCACCGAAGACACCGAGCATCTTCTTATCCATGTATACTTCCGCGCTGCGGTAAGGATGGAAGTGCTCAATATCCGTTGTATTCTCTTTGATCTGGATGCGTCCGCCGGCAAATCCAAGCTTATGCAGCATTTCCAGGATGACCGCCTTCATGGCGTAGAAGTCACCCTTGGCATGGATATCATGGAGACGGTCTTCGATCAGGTTTCCGTCCATAACGATCGCCAGACGTTCCTGTTCTGCCTGACCGCCGTATACCTTGGAGATCTCGAACAGGCATACATCTGTATTCTGGTGCGCTTCATTGTACTGAACGCATTCCAGGACGGAATTGATCAGGCTTGTACGGATATACTTTCTCGCCTCACTCATCGGCATTGCCAGGGCGACAGCATCTCCGGAAGGCTGGTACGCGTTATCGATGTAGTCCTGTGAAACAAGCGTATAGGTAACGATCTCCCGCAGACCGTATGCACGCAGTGTTTCCCTGATCGTGCGGCGTCCTGTCTGGGCAGGTGAGAGTCTTCCGACTGTCGCTGCCATGTAAGGAAGTGTTCCCTTCAGGGAATCGAATCCGATCAGTCTGATGACTTCTTCATCGATATCCGCGGGACGTTCGATATCCGTACGGTAGCTGGGGATATGGCAGGTGATCTCATCACCGTTGATCTCCGGTTTGAAGTCCAGCCATGTCAGTACTTCCTTGACCTGGTCCATGGTAAATTCCGTACCGAGCAGTGTATTGCAGTGTGTCAGTGTTTCTTTGACCACACGCGGCTCATAGGAAGGATCTCCCGCAATGACGGTCTTCTCAAAGCCGGAAGCGTCCGCATATTCCTTCAGCAGCATCACCGA
>JAFOMZ010000069.1 GCA_017421125.1 Solobacterium sp. | reverse complement strand
GACGTCGTCCGGCTGATTCAGTTCCGCAACAACCCGTCCGATGAATCCTGGATCAAAGGAGGCAAAGAAGAATGAGAGCAGTCATCGACATTTTGGATCTGAGCCTGGAGGAGATCATGGAGCTCATCCAGACGGCACAGGATATCATTGCTGATCCGGATAAGTATGCGCATACCTGCGACCGGAAAAAACTTGCGACACTGTTCTTTGAACCGTCGACCCGTACAAGAATGAGTTTTGAAGCGGCTATGTATGAACTGGGCGGTCATGTCATCTCCATGTCCAGTGCTGCTTCCTCCAGTGCAGCCAAGGGTGAGAGCGTCGCGGATACAGCCAAGACTGTCAGCTGTTATGCAGACATCATTGCGATGCGCCATCCCAAAGAGGGTGCCGCACTGGTCGCAGCGACCAATGCTTCCATTCCGGTCATCAATGCCGGCGACGGCGGACACTGCCATCCCACCCAGACCATGGCTGATCTTTTGACGATCTATCGGGAAAAAGGCCGGTTTGATAATCTAACGATCGGTGTTTGCGGCGACCTGAAGTTCGGCCGGACTGTTCATTCACTGGTTGGTGCAATGTCCCGCTACCCGGGCAACCGTTTTGTCCTTATCTCACCGGAAGAGCTGAAACTGCCGAGCTATGTCAAGCAGGAACATCTGAAAGCCAAGTCGATTCCGTATGAGCAGACGACGGATCTTGAAAAAGCTCTTCCCAAGCTGGATATTCTGTATATGACCCGTGTACAGCGCGAGCGTTTCTTCAACGAGGAAGACTATCTGCGTCTGAAAGACAGCTATATCCTGACCAAAGAAAAGATGAAACTGGCGCCGAAGAACATGATCGTCATGCATCCGCTTCCCCGCGTGAACGAGATCAGTGTTGCTGTAGACGATGATCCGAGAGCCGCTTACTTCAAACAGGTCCTGAACGGAAAATACATGCGGATGGCGCTCATTCTGAAGATGCTGGGCATCCATGTAGCGAAATAAGCATAAGGAGGATAAACCATGAACATAGATTCGATTCAGAATGGGATCGTTATCGATCATATCACAGCCGGCAAAGGCATGAAGCTGTATACGCTCCTGGGTCTTGACCAGACTGATCTTTCCGTTGCGATGATCCGAAACGTTCACAGCAACAAGATGGGCAGGAAGGACATCATCAAGATCGATGCCGACATGAACGTCAACCTGGATGTGATCGGCTATGTCGATCCTGGTGCTACTGCCAACATCATCCGTGATGGCGTGCTCGTAGAAAAACGTACGATTGGTCAGCCGGAACTTTTAACGGATGTTATCCGCTGCAAGAATCCTCGCTGTATCACCTCCACTGAACAGGAACTCAAGCATATCTTCCGCAGAAGCGGAAGCAAAGACCGCGTGGTCTACCGCTGCATTTACTGCGAAACAAAAGCTGAATAAAAAGAACTGAAAAACAAACAACCGTCGAGGGCTTTGAACCTTCGACGGTTTTGTTATTCCTGGACTTCTTCGTCTGCTGAATATTTTACAAGGAATATAAGAATATCATCAGCGGCATGGTAACAAGTGCGACAACGGTCGTTGCCATGTTGATGGCGCTGGCATATTCCGGTGTTTTATCATGCAGCTGTGCGATCTGGACGACCGTCGTAGCAGACGGGGTGATCGTTGCAAGCAAGGTGAT
>JAFOMZ010000068.1 GCA_017421125.1 Solobacterium sp. | reverse complement strand
TGGCATGGTGAAACACTGGATGAAAACGGCAATTTTACCCAGACCAACTTTGATCCGGGTGACCGCAACAAAAACGGAGGCATTCCCCAGAAAATCGAATATGTATGCAAAGACGGGGAGAATATTTACCATCCTTCCTTCTGCATTTTTGGTTTCCGGTATGCAAAGATCGAGACAAACATTGATCTGACGGACGCGGAATTTACGGCGGTTGCTGTATATTCCGAAATGCCGCAGACCGGTTTCTTCGAATGCGGAAATGAAGATGTGAACAGGCTGTTCCTGAACAGCCTCTGGTCGATGCGTTCCAATTTCGTGGACATCCCGACCGACTGTCCGACAAGAGAAAGGGCAGGCTGGACCGGTGATGCCGGTGTATTTGCGCCGACAGCTGTATACCTGGCGGACTGTTATCCGGTATTGAGAAAATGGCTGGAAGAATGCCGTATTGCACAGCATGACGATGGTCTTGTAGAGAATATCGCGCCGGTGAACAACAGCGGGAGCATGATCTCGAATATGCTGCAGGGATCTGCCGGATGGGGTGACGCCTGTATCCTGGTACCATGGGCTTTATATAATGCGTATGGAAAGAAAGAGATCCTGTCTGAGAATTATGAAATGATGAAAGGGTGGATGGCTTTCTGTGAAAAGCGCGCGTCAAAAACACGGCTTGGAAACATGAAAAACCCTTATAAGAAATATCTGGTCGATGAAGGCTTCCACTTCGGTGAATGGTGCCAGCCGGATGTGGACAATACCGAAGCAATGAAGCAGACCATGATGCACGGCAATCCTGAAGTTGCGACAGCATATTATTTCCGGTCCGCGTCTTTGATGAAACAGATCGCAGAGATACTTGGAAAAAATACAGACGCAAAGAAATACGCTGAGATCGCAGAGAATGCGAAACTGGCATACCGCTATACCTGCACAAAAAACGGCAGGATCGAATCAATGCGGCAGTGTGAATACGTACGTCCGCTTGCCTTCGGACTGCTGGAAGGGGATGAAGCGATCGATGCTGCAGAAGCACTGAATGAACTTGTGAAGAAGAACGGATATCACCTGAATACCGGTTTCCTTTCCACACCGGATCTGTGCCGTGTACTGACAGATCACGGCTATGCGGATACGGCATACCGTCTGCTGCTGCAGGAAGAATGCCCGGGCTGGCTGTACGCGGTCAAAAAAGGAGCGACTACGATCTGGGAAACATGGGACGGGATCCGGGAAGACGGCACCGTGCACGATTCCCTGAATCACTACTCTTACGGAGCCATCAGCAGCTGGCTGTTCAGCGGGGTATGCGGCATTCATCTGAATGCCGGCAGGATCACGATCAAACCGCAGCCTTCAGAACTGCTTGGATATGCATGTGCCCGCTGGAATTCTCCTGTTGGAACGATCGAAAGCAATTGGAAATATGAATCAGGAAAGCTGATCATGGATATCACTGTACCGCTTGAAGCAGAGATCGAACTGCCGGACGGCAGAAAGGAATCTGCAGGAAAAGGAGCGCACCATTATGAAATACTTCTGTAATCCTCTGAATATCAATTACCGTTATCAGTTCAATGCGGACCCGAGAAAGCACGGACAGCTGCAGATCTGCAGGGAAGCCGCAGATCCTTCAATGATCTGCTTTCAGGGAAGATACTGGATCTTTGCGTCCATGACACTGGGTGTCTGGGTATCGGATGATCTGGTGAACTGGGAGAATCACCGTCTGCCGGCAGAACTGCCTTTATATGACTATGCACCGGATGTACGGGTGATCGGGGACTATGTATATTACTGTGCTTCCAACCGTGAACATGCCTGTGATTATTACCGGACAAAGGATATCCTGAACGGTCCTTATGAGAAGATCGAAGGGACATTCCCGTTCTGGGATCCGAACCTGTACCGGGATGATGACGGCAGAATGTATTTCTACTGGGGATGTTCCAATACGACACCGGTATACGGTGTGGAAGTTGATCCGGAAACACTGAAGCCCGTCACCGAAAAGAAAGAACTGATCACCGGTGATCCGCATCATATCGGATATGAGAGGATCGGTGAAAACAACACGACTCTTCCTGCATCAGAGGAAGAAGTTGAGGCAAAATATCAGGCTTACCTGAAACACAGCGGGGTACCGGAGGACCGTCTGCCGCCGGGTGTCGCACCGCTGATCCGCGGTATGTTTACTAACCGTCCTTATATTGAAGGTGCATGGATGACAAAGCATTGCGGCAGATACTATCTGCAGTATGCAGCACCGGGTACTCAGTACAACACGTATGCGGATGCTGTGTATGTCGGTGAATCACCTCTTGGACCGTTCGTCCTGGCTGAAAACAGTCCGTACTCCTATAAACCGGGCGGATTTATTCCCGGTGCAGGACATGGGTCTACGATGCAGGATGACCAGGGCAACTGGTGGCATACCGCTACCATGCGTATTTCCGTCAACCATGACTTTGAACGCAGGGTCGGTCTCTGGCCGGCAGGCTTTGATAAAGACGGAGAGCTGTACTGCAATCAGCGCTACGGTGACTGGCCGATAAGCTGCTCAGGCTTCCGTCAGGATGCCTGGAGAGATCCGGAGTGGATGCTGCTGAGTGTCAATAAAAAGACAGAAGCATCTTCTTATACGGAAGGACATGAACCATACAGAGCAGTTGAAGAAAATGTACAGACCTGGTGGAGAGCGGAAACAAACAGCAGAGATGAATGGCTCTGTCTGGACCTTGGCAAAGTATTCTCTGTCCATGCTGTGCAGGTAAACTTTGCGGACGATCATATCGATATCCCGTGTCCCGGAGAGATCCGGCCGGGATCACAGGCACGTTATATCGAAGAACGTGATCTGAAGACACAATGGAAACTGGAAGGATCTTCTGACGGAACAAACTGGTTCGTTATAGAGGACAAGAGTAATGTGGATACAGATCTCTCCCATGACCTGATCGTCAGGGAAGAAGGACTGCAGATCCGTTATCTGCGTTTAAGTAATATTGCTGTTCCGTATGAACAGAACTCCTGTGTTTCCGGTCTGCGGGTATTCGGACTGGGCGAGGGAGAAAAGCCGGCTGTACCGGAATTCATCGCAGAGCGTTCCGGGTGTCTGGATATGCTGGTAAATATCGAACCGCAGGAAAACACCCTTGGATACAATATCCTGTTCGGATCATCGGAAGATAAGCTGTATCACAGCATGATGGTTTTTGAACCGGGTGAACACCGGATCGGTGCTCTGATCGATGGAAGAAACTATGCTGTCAGAGTGGATGCCTTTAATGAAAATGGAATCACAGAAGGCATATGCAGGAAAATGGAGGAAGAATAATATGACATTTCCGAAAGGATTTCTGATCGGTGCCGCAACTGCTGCGCACCAGGTAGAAGGAAACAATATTCACAGTGATTACTGGGCACAGGAACATATGCCCCATACCAGTTTTACCGAACCAAGCGGTGAAGCCTGCGATCATTACAACCGTTATGAAGAAGATATTCAGCTGATGGCAGATGCAGGACTGAATGCCTATCGTTTTTCAGTGGAATGGGCAAGGATCGAACCGGAAGAAGGAAAGTTTGATGAGGATGAGATCGAACACTACCGGAAGGTCATTGCCTGCTGCAGGGAAAACAATGTTGAACCCATTGTCACACTGATGCATTTCACCAGTCCGGTCTGGCTGATCCGCAAAGGCGGCTGGGAAGCAGAAAGCACGGTGGAATATTTTCGGAGATATGCGGCATATGTAACTGAAAAACTGGGATCACAGCTGAAGTACATTTGCACGATCAATGAGGCAAACATGGGACTCCAGCTGGCTGCGATTGCCAGGAGGTTCCGCCTGATGGCAGAACAGGCTGCGAAAAACGCAAAGAAAGCAGAAGGGACTGTCCAGGTCGGCATGAACTTTGAAAAGATGATGGAGAACATGAAATATGCGGCGATGGAAAATGCTGAGATATTCGGCACACCGCAGCCTCAGATCTTTGTCAGTTCCCGTACACCGGAAGGTGATCTTCTGGTCATGAGAGCACATCAGGCCGCAAAACAGGCGATCAAGGAGCTGTATCCTGAGATCAAAGTCGGCATCACGCTGTCCATGCATGACCTGCAGGCATTGCCCGGCGGGGAACAGTTTGAACAGGCAGCCTGGGAAGAAGAGTTTACACATTATCTTCCTTATCTGGAAGGGGATGACTTCCTTGGTGTACAGAACTATACCAGAACCCAATACGGTCCTGAAGGACAGCTGCCGTGTCCGGAAGGTGCGGAACTGACGCAGATGGATTATGAATTCTATCCGGAAGCCCTGGAACATGTTATCCGACGTGTACATCAGGACTTCAAAGGAGACCTGATCGTAACGGAAAACGGCGTGGCAGTTTCTGATGATACGAGAAGAGTAGAATTTATACGCAGAGCCCTGCAGGGTGTGAAAAACTGCATGGATGACGGTATCCCTGTAAAGGGATACTGCTACTGGAGTCTGATGGATAACTTTGAGTGGCAGAAGGGCTTTGGAATGACATTCGGTCTGATCGCAGTCGACAGAAGCACACAGACAAGAATACCGAAAGAAAGTCTGAAATATCTCGGAAGCTTTGCCGGATAATCAGCAGAATACAGAAAAAGAGGCGTAACCTCCGGGCGGCTGATGATTGTTCATCAACGACCTGTTCGTTACAGCCTTTTTTCTGTATGGAAAACGGACGATTCATAAAGTCCGCTGAGATAAATATGATTATTTCGGCATGTTTCCGCCGTCGGTATAAAGATCCAGACGGGTAACCATCAGTTTGCCGTCCACGATGCCGAAGCGGTTGAATTCTGTTACCGTCATTGTGAATGTAACTTTGTCCTCCATTCCTTTGGGCATCAGATACATGTCATATACCAGTGCGACGGTATCTTCACCGACGATAGACTGCATGATTGGACCCATTTCCATGGTGCAGCGGTCACGCTGATCTTTCATGCTTACGCGGTAGTCACTGTACTTCTGTTCGCCGCCGATCGCATTGATGATGGCATCCGGTGCATACAGGCTGTCTGCCAGTTTCAGCCAGCCTTCATAATCGGGTACCCAGTTTCCCCACCAGTCGTACATCCGCTTTACCATTTTATCCTGAAGTGTTCTGACCGGTTTTGCGTCAATTTCATTCATTGCCTGAATGCGAAGTTCACGGGAATTTTCTTTTACTGCTTTTGTTTCGAGTCTCATATCATTTCTCCTTTTACACTCATCTCAAAATGCATCACCTGTTGCATTTTCGACGATTTCAGAATAAATTCTGTGATATAGGGACTCAAGACGCAGATGTGTACACTTTGTTACTAATTGCGTCATGATTCCGAAAACTGTCGCACAATGCGTCAGATGGATGAAAACTGACCGGAGGAAAAAGAAAATGGAAAACATGAGCGCATCGAGAAGAAGAACGGACCGGGATATCCGTGAAAGTCTGATCCGTCTGCTGGAAAAAAAACCATTGAACAGAATTACCGTCCAGGATCTGTGCCGTGAGGCAGAAATCAACCGGGCTACGTTCTACAGATATTATGAGGATATTTATGCACTGTATGATGCCGTAACACAGAGCTTTTTCCGTCAGCTGTTTGTGGATATTTCAGAAAGATACAGCAGTGAAAGCAATGAAGCAGCAAGACTTCACAAAAGCGTTGAGGAGGCATTGGATCTGATCGAGAACCGGAAAAATCTCTGCCGGATCCTGTTCAATGATACGGACAGTGTTTTTGCATTCCATCTTCTGCAGGAAATACAGAAGATCGCAGAGCAGGAGAATCCGGAAACGGATCCTCTACGCAGAATGCGTATCTCATATATGTGCGGCGGAATCCTGACAGTGATTCTGGAATGGATTCGGAATGACTGCAGACCTGCAAAAGCAGAAGTGGCCAGGGTGATTGAGACTGGTGTGCACCAGGCATTTGCATGATTCCCGGACATCGAATTTGAATAAAGAATAGCAAATACGCAAATATAAAAAGAACGATACAGAAGATACAGTATAGACGTAAGAACTTTTGTACATGATTCATTGATGAGAACAGACAGGAGGCAGTGATCTATGAGCTGGTGGACAAATTACCCGTGGAGAATGGTACAGACAAACTTCCGTGAAATTGATATGGCAGATGTTGATGCGGAAAAATTCGCACAAGATCTGGCAGACTTTGGCGCAACAGTTGTGACGCTGAATGCCGGAGGCATTCTTGCAAGCTATCCGAGTGAACTTCCGTTCCATACTGTCAGCAGTTATCTGACCGGAAGCTCTCTGAAAGAGATGGTTGAAGCATGTCATGCAAAAGGGATCAAGGTAATCGCACGCATGGACTTCTCAAAGATTCCCTATGCAGTATATGAACAGCATCCTGATTGGGCATTCATAACAGCTGAAGGAAAGATCATTGAGCAGAATGGTTTTGTACAGACATGTCAGAACAGTGAATACCAGCAGGAGAAGGTCATCGGGATCCTGGAGGAACTGTTGAGCACGCATCCATTTGACGGTGTTTACTGCAATATGAGCGGCTTTATTGCAACAGACTATGACGAAAAGATCCATGGTTTCTGCACATGTGAAAACTGCCGGAAAGGTTTTAAGGCAGCCACAGGTATGGATGTGCCTGCAAAAATGGATATGCGTGATCCTGCCATGATGCGCTATATGGGTTACCAGTCTGCGGTTGGTGCGAAGCTGCGTGCAAAGATGAACAAAGCAATTAAGGCAATTGATCCCGAGATCGCTTTGGATAAGGTTGATTATCTGAGAACAGAATCTCATACGGCGATCGGTGAACCGGTCTGGGTGTACAGCGCTTCCTCCAATTCCAGGATCACATCCGGTGCGGCGCGCACACTGGTTTCAGACAACGCAAGTGTTGATTTCATGGGCTTCCGCTACCGTGAAAGTTCTGTATCCCCGGGAGTTCTGGAACTGCGTCAATGGCAGAATCTTGCCAATTCCGGAAGCACCAGCATCTATATTATGGGACGTTTGGACAACCACAGAGACAAGGCAGTATTTGCCGGTACAAAAGATGTATTCCGGTTCCATAAAAAACATGAGGACATCATTTCAGGTCTTTCCAGTGCGGCGGAAGTTCTGCTGGTTAGCAAATCCAGACAGGGACGCTATGACCCGGAACAGTACGGATGGGTCCGTGTACTGACGGCAAGTCATATCCCATTTGATGAAGTACGTGCAAACGGTGTCAGTGAAGCTGCACTTGCCGGTAAAAAGGTCGTTATCCTGGCAGATGCCATGGATCTGAATGATGAAAAGACTGCTCTGATTGATGTGTTTGCCAAAAAGGGCGGGATCGTCATTTCTTCAGGTGATTCCGGTGTGCGCGGGAAGGCTGATACACTGAAATGTCTTGGTGTAGCAAAAGCAACGGGAAAAACAAAGACAAAGAGCACTGTTTTTACGGTGAAGAAGGACGAAGAGCAACTGTTCGCAAAGAGCTCCGTTTCTCCGGTCATTGCGGCAGGGGATGAAGTGACACAGGCAGAATTTGCGGAAGGCATTGTGAAATATCTGAATACGGAACCGGAGCCCCGTCTCGGACCGCCGGAAGTTTGCTATCCGACAGAAGTGACAGAAGATCCGGGTGTGACTGTTTATGCATACGGAAGCGGGAAAGGGATCTTCATTCCCTGGAAGTGCGGCAGTTTCTATCATGCGGAAGGATATACCAACACACTGAATTTCATGCAGGATGTGCTGTATTCACTTGCCGGACTGAAAAACATGGCTCCGGATATGCATCCGACAGTCGAACTTGTATACAGCCGGAAAGAAGGAAAGAAGGTCATTTCCCTGATCAATGGCAGCGGTTATTTCGGAAACAGCTTCTTTGAACCTGTCGAAATGCATGACATCGTCCTGGAGATCCCCGGAACATACGATTCCGCGGAAGCGCTGAATGGCGGAACAGCAACTCTGACAGTCGGGGAATCTGTAACAGAAGTGCATCTGGATGTACTGAAACACTTTGAGATGATCGTTCTGAAAGAATGCTAATTATCTGACATAAGAACAAATATGCATATAAAACAGAGCGTTTAGAACTTCTATAATCTGAGTGAAAAGAGAGGAAACAGCTATGCCTAAAATTAAAAAAGTCGTATCAACCGTCTGGTATAACAAAGAAAACTACCATACGCTCCGCAATGTTTTCCCGGAAGCAGAATTCGTATATGTGAACTTCTACGAGAAAGATAAGATCAGGGAGGAACTGAAGGACGCGGACGCAGCGATCGTTCTCGGTGATGTGGATAGCTGCATGCTGGAAAGCGATACGCTGAAATGGATCTTCTGTGATCATTCCGGTCTGAACGGTTCAGCCAGGGATGAAGTGTTCGCAAAGAATATCATCGTGACCGGAGCTGCCGGCAGAAGCGCGCCTGTACTGGCAGAACACTGCATTTATTTTATGCTCCAGGGATGCTACCACACAAAAGAACTGCTGAAAGCACAGGAAGAAGGAAAATGGGGTGTGGAAGGCTCCAATACATGGAAGGGCCTTTACGGCAGAAAGGTCGGGATCCTCGGACTCGGCAACAACGGTAAGATGCTGGCAGACAGACTGCAGGCATTCGGCATGGATGTCTATGCGTATGACAAGTTCCCGATCAAAGGTTATGACTGGCTGAAGGGCAAGTTCATCGCCAATAACGGAGATACACCGGACTGGATCCTGGAAAACTGTGACTTTGTCGTCCTGACACTGATGCTGACGGATGAGACATATCATATGTTCAATGCGGAAACATTTAAAAAGATGAAGAAGGATGCCTTCCTTGTCAACATGGCAAGGGGCGGCATCGTGGATACACAGGCTCTGACGGAAGCCCTGCAGAACGGTGAGATAGCCGGTGCGGGACTGGATGTCATTGAAGAAGATCCGCTTCCTTCCGATCATCCTTTATGGAGACTGCCGAATGTCTATATCACTCCGCATACCACACCGCAGGTTCCGGACCGCGCAAGACGCAGTATTGAGATCATCCGGGAAAATGCCAGAAGGTTTGAAGCAGGTGAACCGATGCTGAACGTCATGACAGAGCGTGACCGCTTCACGGCAGGCGGAGCTGTCACAAGCGGATTTGCAAGACTGACCAATTCGAATCTTTCCAAAGAGGAGATCGAAAAAGTTCCCCTTGAGAAATTCCTTGGAATAAAGGGATGGAAAGATCCTTCCGAGTGGAATTATCTGGACTGAGCAGATCATAGGAAACAGCGGAAGCTGAAAGGATGCTTCCGCTGTTTCAGATAACGGACATAAGGAGCAGGTATATGGGCAGAACTGATGGAACGATCCGTGACTATATCGGCTGGAGGGACGGTCTTTCTTTTGCTGAAAGAGAGGCTGAAAGACTATGAAGAGCAGTGGATATGAAAGAGTATTTCAGGATGGATCAGTATGGCGTTCGATATTCAGGATGGCAATTCCATCGCTGATCACGATCATTATCATGATCTTCTATAATATGGCGGATACGTTCTTTATTGCGCAGCTTGGTGATTACGCAAAAGTGGCTTCGGTATCGATCGTCACGCCTGTTTTCAGTATGATCATGGCTTTGTCAACAATGATCGGTGCCGGGGGAAGCGCAGTCATAGCCGGTGATATCGGGGCAGAAAACCGGGAAAAGGCAATGAATGACTCCAGTGTCTGCTTTTATGCGGCAATGATCCTTGGAATCGTAATGAGCGCATTTCTTCTGATATTCCCTGATCCGCTTCTGAAGATACTCGGCACGAAACCTGAGATGTGGAACGATTCCGCAATGTATCAGCGCATCCTGTCCTGCGGAACAGTGTTTATGATGATACCGTCGGCGATGGGAATGATCGTCCGTGCGGAAGGTGCTGTCAAAGAGGGCCTGATCGGCAATATGACCGGAACTGTTGCGAACCTGATTTTGGACCCGCTGTTTATCCTGGTCTTCCGATGGGGCGTGCCCGGCGCGGCGTTCGCAACTGTCATCGGTAATATTCTCAGTTCCTGCTATTATGTTTTCTATGTGCTGAAAAAATCTCATGCACTTTCTCTCTCCCTGCACAGGGCAATGATATCACCGCTGGCAATTCTGCCCGCAGCTTCCCTCGGACTCCCGAATGCACTAAGCACGATCCTTTCCGGCTTCTCTTCTGCATTTTCAAACTCCCTGCTGAGCGGATACGGAACACAGGCGATCGCAGCCAGAGCTGCCGCAGGAAAGGTAAGCATGCTGATTTCCATGGTGCAGATGGGCATCTGCATGGGTGTGCAGCCTCTGCTGGCATATCATTATGGTGCCAAGGATCAGAAACGCCTGAGAGAAGTGCTGCAGAAAACAGCACTGCTGACCGGGATGATCGGTGCAGGTACGATGCTGATCAGCTTTATATTCCGTCATTTTATTGTTTCGTTGTTCCTGAAGGATATGGCAGTGGCAGCCATAGGTGAAAAATATATGCTGTATGTCATGGCCGGAGCACCGTTCCTCGGGATCGTATATCTGACGACCAGCTTCCTGCAGGCATCGAAAAATGCAGGCAGTGCTGTGATCGTATCCATGCTCCGTCAGGGCCTTCTCCTGATCCCGCTTTTATATCTGTTCCACAGGATCTTCGGTTTCTACGGGATTGCGGCTTCGCATATGACCGCTGATATTCTTGCAGCATTATCAGCTGGAATCATTTTTTTCCGGGAATACCGCAGTTTTGCGAAATAAAGCAAATATCCGAACAAAACATATAAACCGCAAATATTGTCATTACTATCCGGATGCTAATTTATAGATGTCAAAAAAAGTAGAATCAGGAGATTGAAAAATGACTACAACGAAAGAGAAAAAGGGGCTTCTTGCCAACCGATTTACTTCATCATTCTGGGATTCAAAGATCAAATCCGCGAATGTCACTGGTAAGGAAAAATGGCTGGGTTATGTTGTCGGACCGTTCGGCGTCATGCTGCTGCAGTCCATCGTCAACAGCTACTTCAACCAGTTCCTGACAGACACGCTCGGATTTACCGTAAGCCGCGGCATGTGGATCGCCGGTTTCATGGTCGTATTCCCGGTATTGTCCAAACTGCTCGACGCCATCACAAATGTCCTGATGGCAAAGATCCTCGACAAGACAGCATACAGACAGGGTAAACTTCGTCCCTGGTTCATCCTGTCCCTTCCGATCACAGTGATCAGTATTCTGATGATGTTCGCGATCCCGGATATGGATGCGAAAGCACAGGCGATCTGGGTAGTTATTTCCTATAACATGTTCTACTCTGTCGGTTACACGATGTGGTACATGGCTTACGAACTTTCCGCAGCGCTCTCTACAAGAAATGTCAAGCAGCGTTCCGGCAACTCCATGATGGGCCAGATCACCAAGAACATCGGTACCGGTATGATCTCCATCATCTTCCCGACACTGCTTTCCGCGATCGCCAAAGGCTTTACCGGCGGAAACATGAAGCAGGGCTACCTCTTAACACTCTCCTTCATGTGTGTCATCGCAGTGCCGCTGACATTTATCCAGTACTTCTATACACGTGAAAGAATCACGGAAGAACGCCGTATGACAGACGTTGGTGAAGATGAAGGAAAGGTCGAAGAAGCGACATTCCTGCAGCAGCTGAAGGCCTGCGTCAAGGATAAATACTGGCTCATGTTCATCCTGCTGATCTTCATCTATCAGGTTCTCAATGCTCTGAAAGGCGTCAGCCAGGTCTATTATGCAGGCTGGGTCGTCAAAGGAAACGCATATGGTGAATATGCAGCGATCCAGAGGAACTTCACAATGATCTCCATGGCTCCGATGGGACCGATGCTGTTCATTGTCGTACCGCTGATCAAGAAGTTCGGCAGACATCTGATGATCATCATCGGCTCGGTCATCGCTGCAATTGGTGCAATCGTTGCCTTCTTCGGTGCAGGAAACACAATTCCGGTATATGTCGGAACAGGTCTCGGCGGCGTAGGTGCAATGTTCTATGTTTACACAATGATGAGCTTCACCGGTGATGCGATCGACCATGTTGAATATTCTCAGAGAGTCCGTGTAGAAGGTGTCACAGCTGCTCTTGTCGGCTTCATGCATTCACTGGCAAACGGCATTGGACAGGGTCTGTTCAACCTCGGCCTGCTTGCAACAAAATATGTCACTCCGGAAGCGATCGGTACATTTGAAAAGAACGGAAAGATCATCGAAAAGTTCGCTGACCAGCCGGCTGCCGCCACAACATGGATCAACTTCTCCTATCAGGGTGCAATTGCCCTGACAGCGATTCTCTTCTTCGTACTGTTCATGTTCTTCTTCGATATCGACAAGAAGATGCCGCATGTCCAGGAAGAACTGACAGAAAGAAAGAAGGCAGAGTGCGAAGCTAAGGGAATCCCGTATGTTTCACCGCTGGAACAGCAGAGAGCTGAGATCGCAAAGCAGCAGGCTGAAGCGGAAGAAAACCGAATCAGGGAACTGAAAGAAAAATGTGAAAAGCAGGGTCTTGACTTCGATACGGAAAATCAGAAATATCTTGAAAAGAAAGCAAAGAAAGGCGCTAAGAAAGCTGCTAAAAAAGCAAAGCAGAAAAAACAGTAACTGACAGACAGGCTGGCGGCAGTGGCCGTCAGCCTGTTCTTTCTGAAACAGATCAGATAATTCGGGAGGCAATATGAGAACAAGGATCGGATTTAATAAAGACTGGCAGTTTAAAAAGCCCGGAACAGACAGCATCACAGTGGATCTGCCGCATACCTGGAATGCAGTAGACGGACAGGACGGCGGCAACGACTACTGGAGAGGTACAGCAGTATATGAAAAGACCTTTTCCTTCCATGAAGACCTGACAGATATAGAGGTTTATCTGGAGATCCCCGCTGCCGCAATGAGCGCTGATATCATACTGAACGGAACAGAACTGGTTCACCACGACGGAGGTTATTCCCTGTTCAGAGTGGACCTGACAAAGCATCTGCAGGAAGAAAATACACTGCAGATCCGTATAGACAACAGTGCGAATGACAGAGTCTATCCTCAGATGGCAGACTTCACATTCTATGGAGGACTGTACCGCGGTGTAAACCTGGTTACCGTCTCCAGGACACATTTTGAACTCGTAAAGGACGGAACTCCGGGCATCAAGGTGACACCGACTGTGAATTTGGAAGACGGCAGTGCAGATGTGACTGTAGAAACATGGCAGAACGGCGGAGAACAGGTACAGTTTGAACTGGATGGAAATAAATGTGTCGTACCTGTAAAAGACGGATATGCAAGCGCACTGTTTACACTGAAAAACGTTCATCTTTGGAATGGTACGGAAGATCCGTATCTCTATACCGTCAATGCAAAGCTGCTCTGCGGCGGAAATACTGAAGACGAGATCTGCACGAGATTCGGCTGCCGGGAATTCCATATGGATCCGCAGAAGGGATTCTTCCTGAATGGCAGAAGCTATCCTCTGAGAGGTGTTTCCAGACATCAGGACAGGATCGGTATCGGAAATGCACTGACGCTGAAGGATCATCAGGAAGATATGGAGACCGTGAAGGAACTCGGTGCCAACACGCTGCGTCTTGCTCATTATCAGCACGCACAGGAATTCTTTGATCTCTGTGATGAGAACGGAATCGTTGTATGGGCGGAGATCCCGTATATCTCCAAACATATGACAAACGGAAAAGAGAATGCATTCAGTCAGATGAAGGAACTGATCACGCAGTGCTATAATCATCCGTCCATTGTCTGCTGGGGACTTTCCAATGAAATTACAGCCAGCGGAGCAGTGACGGAAGAACTGCTTAACGATCACAGGGAACTGAATAATCTCTGTCACAGAATGGACCGGACAAGACCGACCGTCATGGCACATGCGTTTATGCTGGAAAAGGATTCTCCGCTGATCCCGATATCGGATATTGCAAGCTGGAATCTTTACTTCGGATGGTATCTCGGAACATTGGAGCAGAACGATGCATTCTTCGATGAATATCATGATAAATATCCTGACCGTGTTGTCGGTTTCTCGGAATACGGTGCTGATGCCAATGCGAAATTCCATTCTTCCGCTCCGGAACAGGGTGACTACACAGAAGAGTATCAGTGTGTATACCATGAGCATCTGCTGAAGTGCATTGAAGAAAGACCGTATCTCTGGGCAACACATGTATGGAATCTGTTTGATTTTGCGGCAGACGGCAGAGATGAAGGCGGCAAGAAGGGTCAGAACCAGAAGGGCCTGATCGAATTCGACCATCAGACAAAGAAAGACGCGTTCTATCTGTACAAAGCAGCCTGGAATAAACATGAACCGTTTGTCCATCTGTGCGGAAAAAAATACGCAGACAGAGCAGAGGAAAAAACACAGATCAAAGTTTATTCAAACTGTTCTTCAGTGACACTGTTTGCGGATGGCAATGAGATCGGAACAAAGACAGGCGATAAAGTATTCGTATTTGATCTTCCTTTAACAGGAGAACATCAGATCAGGGCTGTATCCGGTGACTGCTGTGATGAGATGACGGTACGCAGGGTATCTGAACCGAATCCGGAATACCTTTTCCGGAAACAGGCTGTGATCAACTGGTTTGACGCAGCGGATTATGATCCTGCATATTATTCCATCAAGGATACTATGGGTGCGCTCAGATCCAATCCTCATACTGGTGCGATCCTGGCAAAGATGATGGAACGGATGACCGCAAGCCGCGGTGATGTCGCAAAAGGCGCAAACGAAAACAAGAATCTGCAGAAACTGATGGAAAATCTGCCTTTGGAAACTCTGATCAAACAGGCAGGAGACAGCGTACCGGGTGCAATGATCCGCAGTCTGAATGCTGCTCTGCAGAAGATCAAAAAGTAAAGTATGAGGTGTCAATATGAAAGGACAGGCTTATAATCCTTATCTTCCAAGCTGGGAGTATGTACCGGACGGAGAACCGAGAGTCTTCGGAGACAAACTGTATGTTTACGGAAGCCATGACAGATCCGACGGTAAAGACTACTGCCTCAATGATTATGTATGCTGGTGGGCTCCTGTATCTGATCTGAGTGATTGGCATTTCGAAGGAACGATCTACAGAGCTGTGCAGGATCCCAGAAACACTGATGGTAAGATGCATATGTGTGCGCCGGACTGTGTGCAGGGACCGGACGGAAGATATTATCTCTACTATCAGCTGCATGCGCTTCAGTGCACCTGCGCAGCTGTATCTGACCATCCTGAAGGACCGTTTGAATACTATGGTGCTGTACAGCATGAAGACGGTACGCCGTGGGGTGAAAAGAAGGGTGACACATTCGCCTTTGATCCGGGTGTACTTGTAGATGACGATCAGAAAGTTTACCTCTACTGCGGTTTCTCCACAAAGGGACTGATGCAGCAGGTGTTTAAAATGCGGGGCAATAAGGTGGACGGCTCCGTGTGCCTGGAACTGGATGCGGACATGATCACTGTCAAAGGTGAGGAACATCCGATCGTGCCGGGATGCACAAAGGCAAAGAATACGGAATTTGAAGGCCATGCATTCTATGAGGCAAGCTCCATCCGCAAAGTAAACGGAAAATACTGCTATGTATATTCCTCTGAACTCAGCCATGAACTGTGCTATGCATACAGTGATTCCCCGACAGGCGGATTCCATTATGGCGGAACACTCATCAGCATTGCCGACATCGGATTCGAGGGCAATGAAAAGCCCCTTAACTATCTGGGCAATACCCATGGCGGTATGGCAGAGATCAACGGCCAGTGGTATATCTTCTACCATCGTCAGACAAACAGAAGAAAGTGCTGCAGACAGGGCTGTGCGGAAAAACTGAATATTCTGCCGGATGGCATGATCGAACAGACACAGGTGACCTCCTGCGGACTGAACAGCGGACCGCTGAAGGCAAAAAACTGCTATGAGGCAAGAATTGCCTGTCTGCTGAACGGAAAAGACGGGATCATTTCCAGTGACGGAGCGGAAAAGAAGGATAAGAAACTTCTGTATCCGTACTTCACTCAGACAGGAGAAGACAGGGAAGCTGACGGTGACCAGTATATTGCCAATATGAAAGACGGTGCTTGGTGCGGATTCCGTTACTTCACTTTTGAGGGAGATGAAACAGAGATCAGCATCTGTGCGAAAAGCACGTCCTATGGTGTGGTTACAGTGCATTCTGAACTTGACCGCAAACCGCTGGCTGAAATAGCAGTCTCTCCATCTGAAGAATGGACGGTACATAAAAACACACTTGATGTGGAGGAAGGTGTCTCATCATTATACTTCGTGTTTCATGGGACCGGCGGGATGGACTTCAGCTCGTTTGAGATCAGATAACCAGATATATAAAAGAAGCGCCGGTGTGCGCTTCTTTACAGTTTCCGATTCTGATTGCGGTATTCTGCCGGGGGAGTACCGACGATCTTCCGGAATGTATCCGCAAAGAAACTGCGGTTGCCGAAACACAGCCTGTCGCTGATATTCTGGATGCTCATTTCGGTCGTTGCCAGAAGAATCTTTGCCCGATTGATCCTGGCCTCGCGGATATATTCATTGATCGACATGCCGGTCTCTGTTTTAAACTTGCGCGACAGATAGTATTCGGAGTAACCGACACGGCGTGCCAGTTTTTCCAGTTCAATCGCACTTTCCAGATGGGTATCAATATAGTCACAGCAGCTTTGTACCGCCGGGGAAAACAGATTTGCATTGCGCCGGTTGTGAACAGTCTGGATAAAATCCGCGTACATCGTATGGCCGATCTGTGCAGCGTCTGTTACAGATCTGCACTGCATGACATCACTGATGTAAGCATCACCTTTGGTATATGCGGTTTCCGGAGAAAGTCCGCCCTCAATGGCAGCACGGGTGCACAATGAAATAAATACGACCTGGGAGGTTATTGCATGCCGGAGGGCATTTTCATCACCTGAACCGACACCGAGACTGACGGAAGCTGCATGTTCCAGTGCTTTCTTGTAAAACAGATTCCCCTCCCGTACCATACGAAGCAGTTCCTGTTCAGCCATATAGGTCTGAATACGGTCACGTTTCGGCATATCAGGAGCAGCAGAATCCCGGCTGCTGTTGACCGAATAGAAAACCATATCAGCTACACCGACTTTTTCGCCTGTGACACAGTAATTCAGCATGATCGCCTGCTGAAACAGAACAGATGACATCACGACCGGGATCTGCCGGAGTATTTTGCGGAACTTGGGGCGCCATGATTCGGTTATTTTGGAATTGTTGATCATGACAGCGATCGTTTCTGCGGTCAGATCCATTGTGGCGACTGGTCCGTAAACATGGATAAATGTGACATTGTCGTCAGAATCGGTTTCAAAAGAGGCGGCCCACAAAAGTCCCTGGGCAATGCTCAGTATAAGCAGTTCCTTATGGTTTTTGCTGTATTTGAGAAGATACTCCAAAAGTCCTGCTGCCTCAAACAATTTGTGCAGGGCCCTGCTGGAAGCGGTTGAAGCGATCAGGTTTCCCTGTGTATCGTAAGTACTGAGATTGAAATCCCCTCCGCAGGACATGAGTTCGGAAAAGCAGGCGAGTTTTTCGTCAATCGTCATTTCATGGAATTTCTGCATAACGGCTCCTTACAGAATTGGTATCAGTAAACAGGAAATCAGTATGATGTGAATAACTTAATTATATGAACATTCCGGCAGATTTGCGAATGAAAAAACATTTCAGGTCATATCCAAAATGGTCTGCAGAGTGAATTGTTTTCTGTTGTTTTTCTTTTTATCTTGATGACAAATTTATGAACATTTAAGCAAATGCACAAATATATTGCATATTGCAGAATTGTTAATATGCAGGTGTAGAAAAAGTGACTGCATATACAAGCAGTACGTCAAAATCAGGAGGAGTTTAGACAATGACAGTAGGAGAAAAGGTCGCGGCTGCCAATCAGAAAGTTCTGGATATCATGACAAAAGCCAGACTTGTCTGGACGGATGTTAAGCCTGCAATTGATGCGGTTGAGGGCATGGAAAAGAATCTGATTCTGATTCCGGGTCCGCCGATCGAACCGGAGGATCTTCCGATCCCGCTGAAAACAGCAGTATGCGGAGCAGCGATCCATGACGGACTTGCAAAGACAATGGATGAAGCATGGGAAATGGTTCTGAAAAGAGAGATCCGTATCGGTTCCTCACAGAATTATAACTGCGGAAACGCAGCTTCCAGTGTTATGAGTCCCAGCATGCCGGTATTTGTTGTAGAAGACAGGACAAGCGGGGGAACAGGTTATTGTGTACCGCATCCGGGATCCAATCCCAGAGTATTAAGATGGGGAATCTACGGTGAAGACGTAGAAGAAAATCTCAGCTTTATCCGCGGAGACTACGCTGCTGTACTCGGTGAAGCCGTACGCAGATCAGGTGGGATCGACCTGATCCGTATTCTTTCCAGAACAGCTGGGATGGGTGATGAAAACCATAACCGTCAGCCGGCTGCTTCGATGGCTCTTGCCCTGGAACTGGTACCGTATATGCTGGATGTCGATCATCCGGCAAGAGACAGGGTCATCAAGGAAGTTTGTGCGAATGACCGTTTCTTCCTGCATGTCATGATGGCAGGTGTTGAAGCGATCATGCAGTCCTGCAAGAAAGTGCCGTATTCCACAGTCATGGTCGGTATGGGCGGAAACGGCATCGAATTCGGGATCCAGACCGCCGGTACCGGAAACAGATGGTATACGACAGAAGCACCCAAGATCACCGGAACATTCCTGAAGCCAACAACGACAGAAGCAGATCTGCTTGGATATCTCGGCGATAGCTGCGTGACGGAAGTATGGGGACTTGGCGGAATGAGCGCAATTGCCGGACCTTCCTATCTGAGAATGACAGGCGGAACATTCCGTGACGCACAGGAACGTACGGAAAAGGCAAGACAGGTATCGCTGGGTGAACATACATTCGCCCCGGTACCGTGGGATGACTACAGAGGTTTCCCTGTCGGAGTGGATGTCCGTAAGGTGGTCGGATTGAATGTACTTCCCATCAGCCATGGCGGATCCGCACTGAAAACAGGCGGACAGGCAGGTGCCGGCGCGGCTGAACTGCCGATGGCATGCTTCAGGGAAGCGGTTGAAGGACTTGTTGAAGAAATCAGAAAACTGGAGGGTGAATAAGATGCCGATTTTTACAAGAATACAGAAAGACCGCTATATTGATTCACTGGAAACACTGAACCAGACAGCGGTACTGAATGATCAGCCGGGAATTGAAAGCGGCTATGTCGGAATGGCTACGAATGTGTTCAAGGAAGTAATTGAAGAGATCGGACTCGGAACACCGGAAATACAAAGCTGTACGGAAGCGGACTATGTGATCGTAGCCGAAGCGGAAACAGAAGAAGCATTTGAAAAAGCCGTAAACGAACTGACGGCAGGCAGCGCATCTTCCGAAGAGACAGAAGAAAAGAAGTATTACTCCAGCATCCGTTCGGCAGTCATCGAACATCCGCGGGCAAATCTGTGCCAGATCGCCGTACCGGGTGAATATGCGCTGGAGGAAGTTAAGAAAGCGTTGAATGCAGGACTGCACTGCTGTGTATTCTCCAACAATGTTCCCCTGGATCAGGAACGTGAAATGAAGGAACTTGCCAGAGAAAAGGGACTGCTCTGCATGGGCCCTGACTGCGGCGTTGCGAACATCAACGGTGCTGCACTGGTGCTCTCCAGCATCAACAACCGCGGACCGTTCGGCATCATCGGCGCATCCGGCACAGGTATCCAGCATGTAGCCGCGATCCTGCATGAAGCAGGCACAGGTGTTTCCCAGACGATCGGTACAGGCGGAAATGACCTGAAAGAACCGGTCGGCGGGATCACGATGCTGATGGGGATCGATGCGCTGGAAGCGGATCCTGAAACCAAATATATTATCCTGATCTCCAGAAAGCCTGCGGACAGTGTACTGCAGAAACTGCTGGCAAGGATCCGGACAATGAAGAAGCCAAGAGTCGTCTTCTTCATGGGATGTGATAAAGAAACGATCGAAGAGACCGGTGCTGTCTGGGCTGATAACCTGGATAACTGCGCACTGCGGGCACTGGAACTGGTCGGAAATGATTACTCACTCGGCAGTCTTGATGAGCTGAAAGAAACAGCGAAAGAAGCAGTGAAGGGAATGGCTCCGGAACAGAAGTATGTACGTGCAGCTTATACCGGCGGAACATATCTGGATGAGGGTATGCGTACGATGTGGGACGCTGCCGGAGGGATCTGGTCCAATGCACCGCTGTCACCGGAATGGAAGCTTGCGGATGGTGAAGCCAGCAAAGGACATACAGCGATCGACTATGGTGAAGAAGAATTTACCCTTGGCCGTCCGCATCCGGCAATTGATGCCGGTATCCGCAGACCTGCGATCCTGAAAGAAGCCGCAGATCCGGAAACCGCAGTAATCGTTCTTGACTTTATCCTGACGCCTCCGGGACACATGGATCCGTGCGGATTCGTAGTGCCGGATATTAAAAAGGCTCAGGAGATCGCAAAGGCAAGAGGCGGAAAGATCGCATTTGTCGCATCTGTGCTCGGAACAACTGCCGACTGGCAGGATATCTGCAAACAGGAAGAAGAACTGCGTGAAGCAGGCGTATATGTCTGCCGGACAAATTATCGTGCAGCACTGCTTGCTTCGGAAATCATCAGACTGAGAAAGGAGGCAGCGTAATATGAGTGACGTCAGTAAGATCCTCAGTCTGTTCCGTTCGGAACTGATCACCATCAATGTCGGTCCGCGTTCTTTTGCGGAAGTACTGGAAAAACAGGGATATGAAGCTGTACAGGTCGACTGGAAACCGGCAGCCGGAGGCGACAAGCATATGCAGGAGCTGCTTGAATACCTCGGAGGCTGGGAATGAAAGTCCTGGTGTGCAATGTCGGCAGCACATCATTGAAGTTCAAACTGTATGAAATGCCGGAAGCGAAGCTCCTTGCAGTAAGCGGTGTTGAGCGTGTCGGATCGGATCATGATGCGATATTCCGTTATGAAAGATGTTCTGATGGAAATAAGGCCGGATTTGATAAAGCGGATATTCCTACATATGAAAGCGGCATCCGTCTGTTTCTGGAATATCTCTGCTCCGGAAAGCATGGTGTGATCGAAAAAGTCAACGAGATCGAGCGCGTCGGTTATAAAGCTACGCTTTCAAAAGGACATCTCGGAGTCCATGAACTGGATGAGGAAGTTCTTCAGGGTATGGAAGACTGGATCTCACTTGCGCCGCTGCATAATCGTGCTTATCTGTCTGCTATTGAAGTGATGCGGCTATTCCTTCCTGATGCCAGATTTATCGGATGTTTTGAAACAGCATTCCATCAGACGATCCCGATGGAACGCAGGATCTTCGGTGTTCCGTATGAATGGTATGAGAAATACGGCGTACAGCGCCTGGGATATCATGGCGCGTCTCATGGTTATATTGCCGATGTGCTGAATGAAAGAGGGACAGAGTACTCTGCGATCAGCTGTCATCTTGGCGGAAGCTGCTCGGTCTGCGCGATCGAAAACGGCAGAAGTGTCGATACCAGCTTCGGCATGAGTCTGGAATCGGGCTTGATCCATGCCAACCGTGTCGGTGACATGGATACAAGCATGAGTTACTTTCTGAGGGATGAAGGCATGAGCGATGAAGAGATCCTTGCCGGTCTTCAGAAAAAAGGAGGACTGCTCGGGATCTCGGGTGTATCCAATGATCTGCGCTATGTCATTGATGCCGCAGAAGAAGGAAATGAACGCGCACAGCTGGCAGTAGATGTATTTGTGACCGGTATCGTACATTATATCGGAAGCTTTGCGATGGATCTCGGCAGACTGGATTATCTGGTATTTACTGCCGGTATCGGAGAGCACTCCGATTATATCCGTGAAAAGGTATGCTCAAAGCTGAACCTGCTGGGTGTAAAGCTGGATCATGAAAAGAACAGCAGGAGTGAAGAAGTGATCTCTGCAGCTGACTCCAAAGTGAAAGTACTGGTCATTCCGACCAATGAAGAACTCGGAATAGCCAGAAGGACATACGAATACAAATGAAAGAATACGCGTATTCTCCGTATCTGAAGAAACCGGAACAGATGCCGGACATTGATCCGCTGAAGCCTGCCATGCGGGTAATGTTGAAGATGATCACAAAGACACATCAGGCAGAAACCGCCGCATTTGTACCTCCGGAAGGCGTTATCGTACGGAAAATGCAGACAGGTTCATCAGACGGAAGCAGTCTTGATACGTGGATCGCTGAACCGGAAAACTGTCCGGAAAACAGTCCGGCAATCGTTCTGATGCATGGCGGCGCATTCTATCTGCCGCTGTCTGTCAGCTCACTGGCACTTGGCTGTGCTTATGCGCAGAAGATGAATATACGGGTATTCCTGCCGGAATACCGTCTGGTACCTTCATTTACCGCGCCGTATGCCTTTGAAGACTGTCTGGCATTATGGAAAGAACTCAGTGAAAAGAGTACAGCATACGGGATCGATCCTGAGAGACTGCTCCTGCTGGGAGAAAGTGCAGGCGGTGCGATCGCTGCAGGACTGTGCCTGTATCTGAAAGATACCGGCATGAAACTTCCGTGGGGAATGCTGCTGGTATATCCGGTACTGGATAACAGAACAGAAACATATCAGTCTGCACAGCGGTATGAAGATGCTGTGTGGCCGCTGAAAGCCAACAGCCATATGTGGGCAGGCTATCTGAAAAATGCACCGGAAGAGATGATGAAGTATCTTGTTCCGATGCAGCATGAAGATCTCTCCGGCCTGCCTGTGACTTATGTGGAGCCGCAGGAGATCGATATCCTCTGTGATGAAGGAAAGGCATTTGCTGAGAGACTGCAGGCCGCAGGAGTAAAAACAGAATTGAATGTGATCCCTGGATCTTATCATTGTTTTGATTCGGATCTGACTTCAGAATTTGTACAGAATGTTATTGAACAGCGAATAAATGCCGCAAAGGCAATGCTGGAAACAGAATAAAAAAGGAAAGGAAAACAGAAATGAAAATCGGATTTATCGGACTTGGCATCATGGGTAAGCCCATGGCAAAGAATCTTATAAAGGCAGGGTATTCCCTGATGGTCAACAACCTGACACCGGGACCTGTAGAAGAATTGGTCGCTTTCGGAGCAGAAGCAGGCACACAGCGTGAAATTGCGGAGACATGTGACATCGTTATGACCATGGTTCCCAACAGCCCGCAGGTAAAGCAGGTCATGTGCGGGGAAGAAGGTGTCGGTGCGCATATGAGACCGGGCACGATCTTCATCGATATGTCTTCCATCAACCCTGTCGCTTCCAAAGAGATCGCTGAAGAACTGAAAAAGTATGGTGTCGAAATGCTGGACGCACCGGTATCCGGCGGAGAACCGAAGGCAATTGACGGAACTCTGTCGTTCATGGTCGGCGGAAAGCAGGAGATCTTCGATCATTGCAAACCAATCCTGGAACATATGGGTGCTTCCGTAGTACGCTGCGGCGAAGTTGGAGCAGGAAACACAACAAAACTTGCAAACCAGATCGTGGTGGCAGGAAATATCATGGCTTTGTCCGAGGCAATGATGCTGGCAAAAAAAGCAAATGTTGATCCTCAGCTTGTTTATGAAGCGATCAGGGGCGGACTGGCAGGCTCCACCGTCATGGATGCGAAGGCACCGATGATGATCTCCGGAAATGACAAGCCTGGCTTCCGTATCGATCTGCATATCAAAGATCTGAATAATGCGCTGGATTGTGCACATACAGTCGGATCACCTGTTCCGATGACAGCGGCAGTACAGGAAATGATGCAGTGGCTCCATGCCCATGAAGGCGGCTCCAAGGACCACAGTGCAATTGTCCAGTATTATGAACACCTGACTGGTCAGAAAGTATCGGAATAAAGCAGCTGTTCAGGACAGATCAGAGACAAAAATGGTACCGTCAGGAATGCCGGTGCTGTTTTTCTGATGATCAACTATAATGATCTGAAAAAATGTAACAAGGAAATATCGAGTGATAAACAATACCTCGCAAACTTCCGGCCAGCTGATTGACATGTTCTGATGCATATAACACAATAAGCTTAACAAACCGATGAGGCGGAGATAACGTCAGACAGGAACGCGCAGAGAGCCCGGGTGAGGTGTGAGCCGGGTCGTTAACCATCTTTCAAATGGACCGCTGAGGGCACGGGGAAAGGCATCTGCCGAGTATTCTGTGACGTGAAGGAATACGTTAGTTTCCGGAGATATGTTGGTATCTTGCAGAGAGCACGCTGATGCGTGAAACAGGGTGGCACCGCGAAACTGTATTTTCGTCCCTGATGGAATCGATTTCCGTCAGGGACTTTTTCTGTTCTGACGGAAGTTGCGGAGGTATGGAATGAACAAAGACATTCTGAAAGAGCTGGCCGATGCAGCACTTGAACGTACGGCCGTGCTTAAACAGAAACTGCCTCTTTCTGTCATACGGCAGGAAGCCTGCAATATGAACTGCCATACGGGATTCCCGTTTGAACAGGCATTAAAGACCGAGGAGATGTCATTTATCTGCGAATGCAAAAAGGCTTCTCCTTCCAAGGGACTGATCGCACCGGAATATCCGTATGTCGAGATCGCTCGTGCATATGAAGAAGCGGGAGCATCTGCCATTTCCGTTCTGACAGAGCCGACACAGTTTCTCGGGAGTCTGGATCATCTTACACAGATCCATGAACACGTGAGCCTGCCGCTTCTGAGAAAAGACTTCACTGTAGATGAATACATGATCTATGAGGCAAAAAAAGCAGGTGCATCCGCAGTGCTGCTGATATGCGCGATCCTGGAAGCAGAACAGATGAAGGATTACCTGCAGATATGTGACGGATTGGGATTATCGGTCCTTGCTGAAGCGCATGATGAGCGGGAGATCGAAACATGCCTGAATGCAGGCGCCCGCGTGATCGGTGTCAATAACCGGAATCTGCATGACTTTACCGTTGATATCCATAACAGTATCCGGCTGCGGAAGTATGTACCTGACAATGTACTGTTTGTAGCGGAAAGCGGTATCCGGACAAGGGCAGACATCGAAGAACTTGAACAGGGAAAGATCAGCGGAGTCCTGATCGGGGAACAGCTGATGCGTTCGGAAAATAAAAAAGCAATGCTGGAAGAACTGAAAGGAGCAGCAATCAGATGATCAGGGAAGCAATTGTAAAAATCGTCAACAAAGGGGATCTGACATACGATGAGGCGTATACCGTTATGAATGAGATCATGTCAGGAAATACATCTCCTACACAGAATGCGGCTTTTCTGGCAGCACTTTCCACCAAATCCGCAAAAGCCGAGACGATCGATGAAATTTCAGGGTGTGCCCAGGCTATGCGTGAACACGCAACGAAGGCAATTCATCCGGGAATGGAAGTGATGGAGATCGTCGGTACAGGCGGAGACGGAGCAAATACATTCAACATTTCAACGACCAGCGCATTTGTTGCGGCAGCCTCCGGCATCAAGGTCGCCAAACACGGCAACCGTGCTGCTTCATCCAAATGCGGCACAGCAGATGTGCAGGAAGCACTTGGCGCAGATATTCATCAGGACCCGGAGAAAGCATTGAGAATGCTGGAAGAAGCGGGTATGTGCTTCTTCTTCGCACAGCAGTATCACAGTGCTATGAAATACGTCGGTGCGATCCGTCGTGAACTCGGTTTCCGGACAGTATTCAACATTCTCGGACCGCTGACCAATCCGGCAAGCCCGGAATATTACCTCCTGGGAGTCTATGATGAATATCTCGTGGAGCCGGTCGCCAAGGTACTTGACAAGCTTGGTGTCAAGAGGGCACTGGTCGTTTACGGACGGGCAAAGCTTGATGAGATCTCAGCAGTAGGAGAAACAGTTGTGTGCGAACTGAAGAACGGATATTACCGGACAACAGTCATCACTCCGGAAGACTTCGGAATGATCAGCGGTAAGAAAGAAGATCTGGCCGGCGGAACGCCTGAGGAAAATGCGGAGATCACAAGAGGGATCCTCAGCGGAACGATAACGGGCACAAAGAGAAACGCAGTTCTGATGAATGCCGGGGCGGCGATCTACACGGCAGGAAAAGCAGCTTCTGTCGCAGACGGGATCCGGATCGCGGCAGAAATGATCGACAGCGGCAGAGCGCTGAAAGCGATGGATGACTATATTGCCGCGTCACTGCAATGACGAGGATCAAGATATGCGGTCTGCGCAGACCGGAGGACATCGAAGCTGTCAACAGGTATCAGCCTGATTACTGCGGATTTATCCTTTCCAGACCGTTCCGCAGATATGTCAGTATCGAAGAACTGCGCAGGCTCCGGGAAATGCTTTCTGCGAAGATCATACCGGTCGGAGTATTTGTGGATGAAGATCTTCCTTATATTGCACGATTCCTGGATGAACAGCTGATCTCTGCAGTTCAGCTGCATGGATCAGAGCCGGAAGAACTGATCAGGAAGCTGCAGGTATGTTATCCCAAGATACCTGTGATCAAAGCATTTACGATCCGGTCGGAAACGGATGCGCAGCAGGCAGTACAGAGCTGCGCGGATATGATACTGCTGGATTCCGGCAAGGGCAGCGGGATGGTATTTGACTGGAAAATGATCCGGGATACCGGAAGACCGTATTTTCTGGCCGGAGGACTGAACGAAGAAAATATATCAGATGCACTGGCCGGATATCATCCCTATGCGGTGGATGTGAGTTCCGGCGCGGAGACAGACGGATGGAAAGATCCGGGAAAGATCGCACGGCTGATCAGAACTGTGCGCAGATTTGATGGAGAAAACTATGACAAATGAAAAAGGCAGGTTCGGTATTCACGGCGGACAGTATATTCCGGAAACGCTGATGAATGCTGTTATGGAACTGGAACAGGCATACGACCATTATAAAAACGATCCGGAATTCAACCGGGAACTGACTGATCTGTTCAACAGATATGCAGGCCGTCCGTCTCTGCTTTACTATGCGGAAAGACTGAGCAGGGATCTCGGCGGAGCACGGATCTATCTGAAGCGTGAAGACCTGAATCATACAGGCGCGCACAAGATCAACAATGTGCTCGGTCAGGCACTGCTGGCAAAGAAGATGGGCAAAACACGCCTGATCGCTGAAACAGGAGCCGGACAGCATGGAGTGGCCACCGCAACTGCAGCCGCATATTTCGGCATGGAATGCGTTGTATTCATGGGTGAAGAAGACATCCGCCGTCAGGCATTGAATGTCTATAAAATGAAGCTTCTCGGCTCCGATGTTATTCCGGTCACGACCGGCACAGGCACATTGAAGGACGCTGTGAGCGAGGCTATGCGTGAGTGGACAAGAAGGATCGATGACACTCATTACTGTCTGGGATCTGTCATGGGACCGCATCCGTTCCCGACCATTGTGCGTGATTTTCAGGCCGTCATTTCCAAGGAAATGCGGGAACAGTTCCTGAAGGAAACAGGGAAACTTCCGGATGCCGTGATCGCCTGTGTGGGCGGCGGCTCCAATGCGATCGGATCATTCTATCACTTTATCAATGATCCGGGTGTACGGCTGATCGGCTGTGAAGCTGCCGGCCGAGGTATCGATACCTTTGAGACAGCGGCGACGATCAATACGGGGAGAGAAGGGATCTTCCACGGCATGAAATCATATTTCTGCCAGGATGAATTCGGACAGATCGCACCTGTCTATTCGATCTCTGCAGGACTGGATTATCCGGGGATCGGGCCGGAACATGCATGGCTCCATGATATCGGCAGGGCTGAATATGTTCCGATCACCGATGATGAAGCTGTTAATGCATTTGAATATCTTTCCAGAACTGAAGGGATCATCCCGGCGATCGAGTCTGCGCACGCTCTGGCTTATGCCTGCAGGATCGCGCCGCAGATGTCACCTGATCAGTGCATTGCCGTAACGCTGAGCGGCAGGGGAGACAAGGACTGTGTCTCCATCGCCAGATACAGAGGGGAGGAAATTGAAGAATGAACAGGATCCGGAAAGCATTTGCTTCAGGCAAAGCATTTATTCCATTCATTACATGCGGAGATCCCGATCTTGAAACGACCGGAAAACTGGTCAGGGCAATGGCAGAAGAAGGGGCGGATCTGATCGAACTCGGAATACCGTTCTCAGACCCCACTTCCGAAGGACCGGTTATACAGGGCGCGGACCTGAGAGCACTGAAGGGCGGCGTGACGACAGACCGTATCCTGGAATTTGTCAGGGAACTGCGGAAAGATGTTTCCGTTCCGCTTGTCTTTATGACATATGCCAATGTTGTGTTTTCGTACGGAACGGACCGGTTTATTCAAAAAGCTGCCGAAGCGGGAATAGACGGACTGATCCTTGCGGATGTGCCGTTTGAAGAACGTGATGAATTCCTGGAAGTCTGTGACAGATTTGACCTAGATCTGATCCCGATGATCGCGCCGACATCCAGGGAACGGATCAGGATGATCGCCCGTGAAGCCAGGGGATTTATCTATATCGTTTCCTCACTTGGCGTGACCGGCGTACGCAGTACGATCACAACGGATATCGGCGCAATGGTGCGCCTGATCCGTGAAGTGTCTGATGTACCTTGTGCAGTCGGTTTCGGTATTTCAACTCCCGAACAGGCACAAAAAATGGCTGCATCCTCGGATGGAGCCATTGTGGGAAGCGCGATTGTCCGCATCATTGAAAAATACGGCCGCGACAGTGTTGGACCTGTCAGGAAGTATGTCCGTGAGATGTGCGAAGCTGTGCATGCATGATGGGGTGCAGTTACTCTGATTTCTGTCCCAGTGTCTTCATGTGGTGAAGAACATACGGTACTTCAAACATCAGCATAGCTGCCCAGCCGATCCCGCTGGCTGCAGCGATGCCTTTGATCCCGATCCTGCCGGCAAGCAGGAATGTGCCGATGGTGCGCAGGGAGATCTGAATGAACGTACAGAGGATCGTGATGGGGATCTTTCCGACACCTCTGCAGTATCCCTGGAATCCGTTGGTAAAGCCGGGAAGCGTATAGATCCATGCCATCACGGAAAGGTATGCTGTTCCTTCCCGGATCACTTCCGCGGTACCGTTTCCTTTGATAAATAATGCGACGATGTGACTGCCGAATGCCATTGCGACAAGACCGATCAGGATGCCATAGCAGAATTCCATGGTAATTCCGGTCAGGAAACCTTTTCTGATCCTGTCCGGTTTATTTGCGCCGCGGTTCTGGGCAATACATGTCGAGATAGCTGAAGCGATCCCCTGTTCCGGGATCAGCGCGAAGCTGTCCACACGGCTGACCGCATTGAATGCGGCGATCGTGCTGACGCCGAGCAGGTTGACCTGTGACTGTATCAGGAGTTTGCCGATCGGCTGTACCGCCTGCTGCAGAGCAGAGGGCAGCCCGTAATTCATGACACGTTTCAATAATGCCGTATCTGTTCTCCATTCTTCATTGCGTGGGATCAGGTCCGGCATTTCTTTTATCATGCATCTGGCCGCAAGGATGGCGGAGAAGACCTGGGCAAACACCGTGGTCATTGCGCTGGTCGTGATGCCGAGGTGGAACACGCCCAGCAGGATCAGATCCAGGATGATGTTCAGGACCGAGCAGATCGCCAGGAAGCGCAGGGGACGTTTGGAATCTCCGACACTTTTCATGGCGGAAGCCAGAGCATTATATATAAAGGTAAAAGGAACTCCTATGAAGGTGATCCGCTGGTAGATCGTTGTGATGCGGAAAATCTCTTCCGGTACAGCCAGCAGCTTCAGGATCAGCGGAGTCAGCAGGAAACCTGGCACTGCGATCATCAGGCTAAGGAGTATGCCTGCTTTCAGGACAGCGGAAAGGGATTTCCGGAATGAAGCCATATCCCCGGCACCAAAACGCTCACTCATAAAGATGCCCGCTCCGATACACAGCCCGGAAATGGCCAGAATGACCAGGTTCATGACCGGCGCTGCAATTCCTTCAGCTGCAAGGGCATCCTGTCCGATAAATCTTCCGGCGATCATGGAATCTGCCGCATTATAGGCGAGCTGAAGCCAGTTTGCCAGCAGCAGCGGTACAGCATAGCGCCACAGATGAGAAAACAGGGATCCTTCGGTCATGTTCTGCATAAAAATAAACCTCGTGTACTTAGTTCATATAATCATGAAACAGCAGGGAAAGCAAACAGAATGCAAAAAGATCCCGCAGTTTTCATTCACTGCAGGGATCTTTCGAAGGTGCTGTTTAATGGATCACACACCGGAGTAAGCGGAGAATCCGCCGTCGATCGGGAGTGTAACACCGGTAATGAAGCTTGCTGCATCGTTGTTCAGCAGGAACAGGACTGCACCTGCGAGTTCTTTTTCACTGTCACCGAATCTTCCCATCGGTGTAGCAGCCAGGATCTTGCCTGTACGTGCTGTCGGTGTTCCGTCAGCGTTCCACAGCAGAGCTGCGTTCTGCTTTGTGGAGAAGAAGCCGGGCGCGATCGCGTTGACACGGATGCCTGCTTTGGAGAAATGAACTGCCAGCCACTGTGTGAAGTTGGAAACAGCTGCTTTCGCTCCGGAGTATGCAGGGATCTTTGTCAGCGGTGTATATGCGTTCATGGAGGAGATGTTCAGGATATTGCATCCTTCACGTCCGACCATCTGTCTTGCGAATGCCTGTGTCGGGATCAGTGTTCCGATGAAGTTCAGGTTGAAGACGAATTCAACGCCGCTCTTGTCCAGGTCGAAGAAGCTCTTTGTGTCTGCTTCGATATCGCCTGCTTCGAAATATTCTTTGTCAGTCGTAGCACGGGGATTGTTTCCGCCTGCACCGTTCAGCAGGATATCGCAGGGACCAAGATCTTTCAGGACTTCATCCGCAACCGCATAGCAGACATCCTTGTCCAGAACATCGCATGCATATGCCTTGGCGCATCCGCCTTCAGCATTGATCTCTTCAGCAAACCTGTTTGCGTTTTCATAGTTGCGGTCGAGCAGGGCAACCTTAGCGCCGGCTCTAGCAAGAACCTTTGCGAATGCGGAGCACAGAACTCCGCCAGCGCCTGTAACAACAGCGACCTTTCCTGTCAGGTCAGTATTCAGTACATTCTTTTCCATGATCAGAATCCTCTCGTTTCTGCTTTTTCAATTGCTTCCCAAAGACCTTCGATGTAGCATGCGCCTAATGCTCTGTCATACAGACCATAGCCGGGCATTGCGACTTCACCCCAGATCATTCTGCCGTGGTCGGGTCTGATCGGTCCGTTGAATCCTGTTTCATACAGCGCTCTGACGATCTCGTACATATCGAATGTTCCGTCACTTGACAGATGGCATGCTTCTTCGAAGTCATCCGGTGAGTTGAACTTCAGGTTGCGTACATGTGCGAAGTGTACTCTTCCCTTCAGCGCTCTGATCATGTGAGGCAGATCATTCTTCAGGCTTGTTCCATAGCTTCCTGCGCAGAATGTGACACCGTTGTGAACATCATCTACTGCGTTCATCAGACGAAGGATCTTTTCTTCGCTTCTGATGATTCTCGGCAGACCGAATACAGGCCATGCAGGATCATCCGGATGGATCGCCATCTTGATGTCATATTCATTGCATACCGGCATGATCGCCTTCAGGAAGTAAACCAGGTTGTTGAACAGTGTTTCTTCATCGATGTCCTTGTACAGTTCAAAGAGTTCCTTGACCTTAGCCATTCTTTCAGGCTCCCAGCCGGGCATCATTGTGCCGTTCATATCTGAAGCAATGCTGTCAAACATCTTTTCAGGTACGAGGTTGTCGACTGCCTCTTGTGTGTATGCAAGTACTGTGGAGCCGTCAGCTCTCTTTCTTGCCAGTTCTGTTCTTGTCCAGTCAAATACAGGCATGAAATTATAGCAGACAAGATGAATGTCTTCTTTGCCGAGGTTTCTGAGGCATTCGATATAAGTCGCGATATCCTTGTCTCTGTCGGCTGTTCCTGCTTTGATGGCGTCGGAAACATTGACGGATTCGATTCCGGCAATGTGAAGTCCTGCTGCTTCGACTTCTTCTTTTAATGCGTGGATCTCTTCCTGTGTCCAGAGCTCACCGGGCTGCTTGTCATAGAGCATCGTGATAACTCCGGTCACACCGGGGATCTGTCTGATCTGTTCGAGTGTTACTGTGTCGTGTTTGGATCCATACCAGCGTAATGTCATTTCCATGAGGTTTACCATCCTTTCCTGATTTGTTTCTTACGAGTACATTTTCGTTGATTTCTGATGCGATTTGTATTGTGCAAATTGGTAAATACATTGCAAATATTGTGCTATCATAAAACTATGAAAAAGAACTATCGTTCGGAGTTCAACCGGCTCCAGAAAATGACAAAGGAAAACTATGAGATCTACTATTACAGTGACTCTCATTTTCAGAGCGTTTC
>JAFOMZ010000067.1 GCA_017421125.1 Solobacterium sp. | reverse complement strand
GATCTTCAAATCACTGATCTGCCTGAAGACCAGGAATCCGATCATCTTTGCGTTCCATCCGAACGCACAGAATTCTTCCGCTGCTGCCGCAAAAATCGTGTATGAGGCGGCTGTTGCGGCCGGTGCTCCGGAGAACTGCATTCAGTGGATCGAGCATCCTTCCATGGAGGCTACAAGCGCTCTGATGAATCATCCCGGTGTTTCCACGATCCTTGCGACGGGCGGAAACGCAATGGTCAGAGCCGCATATTCCTGCGGCAAGCCGGCTCTGGGTGTCGGTGCGGGCAACGTTCCTGCATACATTGAAACGACTGCCAATATCCGTCAGGCAGTCAATGACATCGCAATGTCCAAGGCATTTGACAACGGTATGGTCTGTGCTTCCGAGCAGGCAGTCATCGCCGATAAGGAGATCTATTCACTCGTGAAAGAAGAATTCGTACATTACAACGTACATTTCTGTACGGAAGAGGAAAAGGAAAAACTGGAACTCTTCATGTTCGGATACAATTCTTTCTCGGAGGGATGTGAAAACGCGAAGCTGAACGGAGCTGTTGCCGGCAAGAGCGCATACTGGATCGCCCAGCAGGCAGGCTTTGAGGTCGACCCAAAGACAAGCATCCTGATGGTAGAATGCAGCGAAGTCGGTCCGAACGAACCGCTGACCAGAGAGAAGCTTTCCCCTGTACTGGCAATGCTTAAGGCAGAGAGCGTGGAAGACGGTCTGGACAAGGCAGAAGCCATGGTCATGTTCAACGGTATCGGACACAGTGCAGCGATCCATACTTCAAACAAGAGTCTTGTAGAAGAATTCGGCAAACGTATCAAGGCATGCCGTATCCTCTGGAACTCCCCTTCCACATTCGGAGGCATCGGAAACATTTATAACTCCCTGATCCCTTCCCTGACACTGGGTTGCGGATCCTACGGTCACAACAGTGTTTCCGGAAACGTCAGCACAGTCGATCTGCTGAACATCAAGAAAGTGGGACAGAGGAGAAATAATATGCAGTGGTTCAAGATCCCTTCCAAGATCTATATTGAGAGAAACTCAATTGAATACCTCCATGATATGCGTGAAATGTCCAAGGTATTCATCGTTGCCGACCAGTCCATGGTCAGACTCGGGTTTGTCACAAGAGTCACAGACCAACTGGAAAGCCGTTCCTCCCGCGGTCGCGGCAACGTCACATATGAGCTCTTCTGTGATGTTGAGCCGGATCCTTCCATCCAGACAGTCCGCAAGGGACTGACACTGATGCAGGCATTTGAACCGGATACCATCATCGCCATCGGCGGAGGTTCCGTCATGGATGCCGCGAAAGGCATGTGGCTGTTCTATGAACATCCGGAAGTGAACTTCGATGACCTGAAGCAGAAGTTCATGGATATCCGCAAACGCGCATTCCGTTATCCTGAGCTTGGCAAAAAGGCCAGTCTTGTATGCATTCCGACAACATCCGGTACGGGTTCCGAAGTCACACCGTTCGCGGTCATCACTGATAAAGAGACTCATGTCAAATATCCGCTGACTGACTACTCCCTGACACCGACCGTTGCGATCATCGATCCTGCGCTGACTATGAACCTGCCAAAGACCGTTACAGCAAACACAGGCATGGATGTACTGACCCACGCCGTAGAAGCATATGTTTCCGTACTGGCTTCCGACTTCACCGACGCACTTGCGCTGAAGGCAGTACAGATGGTATTTGACTACCTGCCCAGAGCCGTTCATAACGGTCCGAATGATCCGGAAGCACGTGAAAAGATGCATAACGCTTCTGCGATTGCAGGAATGGCATTCGCCAACGCATTCCTTGGCATGAACCATTCCATGGCGCATAAGATCGGTGCAGAATTCGGTGTTCCGCATGGACAGGCTAATGCGATCCTTCTGCCGTATACGATCCGCTACAACGGTACAAAACCTGAGAAACCGGGCGTATGGCCGAAGTACAATTACTACAGAGCTGATGAGCGTTATGCCCAGCTTGCAAAAGCACTCGGTCTTCCTGTCAATTCCGTGGAAGAGGGTGTTGAATTATTCGCTCATGCTGTATGGCAGCTCGGTGAAGACTGCGGTATTCCCATGCGTTTTAACAGCATTCCTTATCTGAACGAAGAGGACTGGATGGCTGCAGTAGAAAAGCTTTCCTACCTTGCATATGAAGATCAGTGCTCCCCTGCCAACCCTCG
>JAFOMZ010000066.1 GCA_017421125.1 Solobacterium sp. | reverse complement strand
TCCTGCTGATCATTTTCAGTTTTATAAAAGATGCCGGAAAGTATCTGGATTCGGAACATATAAAACATTAACTTTTACTGTGAAGTGCCTGAACGCTCATTGACACTTCACCTGTTTGATTTTATAGTTCAATTACGGAAACATTTCTATGTGATTCCGCAGTAACAATGCGGACGGATTCAGGTCATCCTTTTACACTCTGGCTGACCGACCTGAGATAGTCCGCATTTTATTGACCGGAAATGGAGGTGTACTATGACTGAATCATTCAGGAAAATGGTATTTACGGAACTTCGCAGGATCATGATCCCGCTTGACAGAGACAGGCTGAGCGATGAGTCCATGCAGAGAGCGCTGACGATGAACATGAATCTCAGCACGCAGTATGGCTATATGTTCGGCCCGAAGGATCTTGTCCTGATCGCCGGTAATGATGCGGCTGAGGAAGTCTCTGATATGATCTCCGGCATGATCAGTGAGGTCAAGGCACCTCCGATGTATCCGGATTTTCCTTCCCAGGTGATGGAGATGGATGAAGCGCAGTTCCGCTTCCACCAGATGCTGCACTATTTCTCGACATACGGCATCGAATTCCTCTTTGATACAAGCGTTCAGAGAGGCTGGCTGCCGGGTGAAAAGGAAGATATCACAGAAACGGAAAAAGTCATGGAAGATGAGCATCTGTTTGAAGCAAGGGTGCTCGGACTGCTGGACGAACATACAGCATACCTTTCTGTCTACAGCATGATCATGTCGAAGCGTGAGCGCATGACAGAACCGGAGAAAGCACTGGTGTCTGAATGTGTGCTGCATCTTGAACCGGATCAGATCAGGGAGATCACAGTGCCGTTCAAGGAAAACCTGAACATCGTGTTTGCGGTCATGATGGATACGCTGAAGGGCAGTGAAAGAATTGAGGCCATGCGGGCTGTCTGCCAGAACTGCGGGGATGTGTTCAAGGTCCTGAAAGCCTACCTGGAAAAGAATGAGTATCATCTGAAGACAAGTCAGAAACGCACAGGCGTCAGGCTGCTGGAGTCTTATCCGATCGGTGATTTCAAGGGCAACCTGATCCTGTCAAACGCAAAGCGGGAAGAGACACTGGTCGTCCTGCAGTTCCTGGACTATAACAGGTTTTCCAGAAGTGAAGCCCATAAAAATGCCGTATCGATGCTGAGAAGCGATGAACTGCGCTCCTGGGAATCCAGGCTGAAGGCAGCGTTATCAGAATCACCGGATACGGGCTTGCTGGTGGCCAGTGAACGTCCGGGCAGCCTGCTGAGATTCGTATCGATGCTGATAAAAGCAGGTGCTGATCCGGAAAAGATCAAGGCTGAACTGCTCAAATACGCGGACCGGCTCTCGACACAGACACTTGTCAGGGTCAGCACGTATTTTTCCAACGGTGCGTGCGGATTCTTTGAAAACAAGGTCTACCCGGATGCCTGGAAGGATTTTGATACGGATCTGCTCGACGGGATCTTCATTGAAGTGCTGAAAAAGAACCTGTCCTGCAAACAGACGCCGCTGAGAGGAAAGCGTGTCTTCCTGGAAGATACAGGCTATGACCTGGACCGCTCTGTGATCCAGACAAATGATAAGTCTGAAGAGGGCGGCTATATCAGGTCAGGACTGACGATGAAGGTTCCCGCAAAAGGAAAGATCATCCGTCTGTTCACATACTGGAATGATGCTGAACGTACGGATATCGATCTGCACGGCTACGGCGTTAAGAAAGACGGCTCGACCGTTGAGATCGGATGGCTGGATGATTTCCGCTCAGAAGGCGGTTCGATCGTCTATTCAGGCGATATCACACATTCCAACGCAGCAGAGTATATCGATGTCAACCTGGAAAAAGCACAGCAGGAAGGCATCCGTAGCGTCGTATTCTCACTGCATTCCTATACAAATAAGACATTCAAACAGATCGAACAGGTACTGGTAGGCATCATGGCAGTATCGGAAGAGGGTGAAAAAACAGATGTGAAGCTGTATACACCGGCGAACTGCTTCTTCTCGCACGAACTCATGTCCGCCACGATCAGCCTCACCTACGGATTCCTGAACATCGAGGATATGGAAGTGACATTTGTCGGAAAAACCAGTCTGAACTGGATGGACGGCCTTACCGCAAAATACGCAGCAGCGGACGGTCTGCCGTTGTTTACCGTCAGGTCCTATGTCAGCCTGCTGGCAGAAAGCCAGTCGGCAGTACTGACCGACAGGAAAGAAGACGCAGACATCATCCTGCGTCTTGATAAGGGTACGGAAGACCGTGAAATATCCCTGATCGATGTGAATTACTGGATGGATCTGCCCTCAGTAAACGAATAACAATGTTATCAGAACATGCCGGGGCAGCCTGCTGCTTCGGTTTTCTTCTGCATTCAGCTATAATAAGACCGATGAGGAGGATTTGAAGGGGTATGCTGCTGATCAAACATGCGCGGGTAATTGATCCGGTTACAAATACGGATGCTGTGATGGACATCCTGATCGATCAGGGAATGATCGTTGAGACCGGAAACGGGATCGAAAGGGACTGTGAAGTCATCGATGCTTCGGGGCTGACCGCGGCTCCCGGCCTGATGGATGCACATGTGCATTTCAGGGATCCCGGACAGACCTGGAAGGAAGATATCATTACCGGAAGCGAAGCTGCCAAAAAGGGCGGGTTCACGACTGTCGTGTGCATGGCAAATACCGTTCCTCCGGTCGATAACGAAGAAACGCTGCATGATATCCTGGACAGGGCAAAGACGACCGGGATCCGTCTGCTGCAGACGGTCAATGTGACCAAGGGCATGAAAGGGAAAGAACTCGTCGATATGGAAGCGCTGGCAAGGGCAGGAGCCGCAGGATTTACCGATGACGGTATTCCCATCATGGATGAAAAGATCCTGCTGGAAGCACTCGTAAAAGCAAAGGAGCTGGACCTTCCGGTATCTCTTCATGAGGAGGATCCGCTGTTCATCGAACAGCCCGGCGTCAATAAAGGGAAAGTATCAGAGCAGCTGAATTACGGCGGTGCCTGGAATACGGCAGAAGACATCATGACAGCCAGGGACGGCGTTCTTGCGCTGCATACAGGGGCTTCTGTATGTATCCAGCATATTTCCTCAGCCAATGCTGTCGAACTTGTCAGGACATTCAAAAAGCTCGGAGCGGACATCCACGCCGAGGCGACTCCGCATCATTTCACGCTGACGGAGGAAGCTGTCCTGAAATACGGTACACGCGCCAGAATGAATCCGCCTGTCCGGACAGAACATGACCGGCAGATGATCATCGAAGGGATCAAGGACGGCACGATCGATATGATCGTTACAGACCACGCTCCCCACAGCAAAGAAGAGAAGGACAGGCCGCTGGCACAGGCACCGAGCGGTATTACAGGCCTTGAGACATCATTGGGACTTGGGATCCGTTCACTGGTCGAACCTGGTCATATCACGCTGATGAAGCTGATGGAACTGATGTCGAAAAATCCGGCAGAATTCTACCGGCTGCGTCCCAACAGCATCTCTCCGGGATATCCGGCGGATATCGTCCTGTTTGGTGAACATGAGCTGTGGACGGTGGACCATTATGTCTCAAAGTCGGAGAATTCACCGTTTACCGGATGGGAACTGCCGGGCAGGGTCCATTACACGATCTGTGCCGGCAGGATCGTTTATCAGGCTGAATAAAGAAAAGCCTCACTTACGCTCAATTGCGGCAGGTGAGACTTTTTTCAGTTATTGCAGTACCGTTCGGCAAATCAGAAGTCTGTGCTCTGTGAATCAGCAGCGAACTTCTTTGCTTCTTCGATCCTTCCTTCAGCTGTGGATACGACTGCTTTGACAGCATCGGAACCAAGCAGCAGGCGGAAAGGAGCTTCCTCAGCATATGCCATTCTGTAGACGAGTTCTCCGGCCTTCATCGGATCACCGGGCTGCTGTCTCTTGTTTACGGCATTTGCATTCTTCCATGTGGAATCCTTATATGAGTCTACCTTCAGAGGAGCGCTCTTCAGTGCTTCATCATAGAAGTGCGTACGGAAGGAACCCGGCTCAATGACCATAACGCGGATCCCAAGGGGTTTGAGTTCCTTGCACAGACCGTCTGTGAGCAGGTCAAGGGCAGCCTTGGATGATGCATAATATCCGGAGCCGACAGCAGAACGCTCAGCAGCGATGCTCGTTGTGTTCATGATCACGCCTTCGCCTTTTTCTCTCAGGATAGGCAGGACTTCCTTGATCATGTTGACAGGTCCGAAGAGATTTGTTGTGAAGAGTTCCTGGATCGCTTCATCTTCACCTTCTTCAACGGAAGAACGATAACCGTGACCGGCATTATTGATCAGAACATCAACTGTTCCGAATTTTTCGATCGTCTTTGCGACAACTTCTTTCATGCCGGCTCTGTCTGACATGTCCAGTGTGACCGGGAGGCATGTCTCGGGATAGTCTTTTGCGATGCCTTCAAGCTTTGATAATGATCTTGCAGTAATAACAGCATTGTCACCGTGTGAGAGAACTGCTCTTGCAATACCTTCACCGATTCCGCCGGCAGATGCGCCGGTAATGATCCATGTTTTTGTCATTTTCAACACCTCCGTTAACATGTTTTTATTTACATTTATATAGTAATATTTAAAGTGAACTTTAAATAAAGAGGAAATTTACAATTTATGAAAGATTTTTATTCAATAGGGGAAACAGCGAAGATGTTCGGGATCGCTGCATCAGCTCTCAGGTACTATGAGAGTGAAGGACTGCTTGAACCTGTACCGAAAAATGAAAGCGGCAGACGTGTCTACGGACCGAAGGAACTCCGCAGGATCCGTTTTATCGTGACACTGCGTGATGCCGGGATCCCGGTAGAAGGGATCAGACAGTATGTCGATCTGTTTTATGCCGGGGCAGAAACGATCCCGGAGCGCAAGCAGATCCTCGTCGATCATCTGGACAGGCTGAGGCAGGAGGCAGAGCGCCTCAATGAACTGATCGCACAGCTGGAACAGATGATCAGTACCTATGAAGATACATTTATGAAACGTGAGATGGACAGCCGGAAGGCTGATCCGGATTACGGAACAAAACCCGGCAGCTGAACAGTCTCAGAGCTTGACGGGATAGATCGCCGCAAGACCTCCGTCAACGAGCAGTTCAACGCCGTTGACATAGGAAGACTCATCCGATCCCAGATAGACCGCCGCGTTGGCAACGTCCAGTACGTTTCCGACCTTTCCTGCGGGGATCAGGGTGGAGCGGTATTCCTGTCTTGCTTTTTCTTCTTCCGGACTTCTTCCGAGCTCTCCGCCTGCAGCAGGTGTAGGAATGATGCCGGGAGCGATCGCATTGACCCTGATCTTGCGGTCTCTGAGTTCACTCGTCCATGTATGGATGAATGACTTCATGGCTGATTTGGCAGCGATATAGACTGAAATCCGGCAGTCCGAGCGATACTGTTACGGATGTGTTCATAATGAATGTCGTACCTTCACCCATGAGAGGCAGGCATGCCTGCGCTGTATAGTAGGTTCCCAGTACATTCGTACCCATAACACGGTAGAATTCCTTTTCATCGATATCTGTCAGGGATACATAGCCGCCGATGCCGGCATTGCACATGACGATGTCAACATGTCCCTGTTCTTCCCTGATCTTTTCAGCCACTTTCAGCATGTCTTCTTTTTTTGTGACATCAGCAGCTACATAACCGATGTTTGATCCGATCATATCAGCTGTTTCCTTCAGTTTGTTTTCTCTTCTGCCGGTGGTGTAAACATATGCGCCTTCTTCGACATAGCGTTTTGCAATCTCAAGACCGATCCCGGTGCCTCCGCCGGTAATCAGCGCGACTTTGTTTTTTAATCTCATGATACGATCCTCCTGTTCTGCGTGAATATTGCAAAAGTTAAAGTGCACTTTAAGTCAACAGGTAATTTAAAAATCAGTTCATAAGAACTGATCAAAACATGAAATATCAGAGATGATAATCAGACACCGTAGATCTCCTGGTTCAGGATCCGGATGATCTGGCTGAACAGTTCGGGGGCGTTGACGACGACGATCGAGAGCTGCTCACGTACGCGGGTGATCGACTGATAGAACAGATTCGGATACAGGTAATCCGGGTTGGGATGCGGAACGCCCTGAAGTTTTCCTGCTTCGTCATAGTAGAACGAAGCATCCATCAGCAGGACCACACGGTCAAACTCCTGACCGATGACATGGAAGGGGTCAAAGTCCTGTGAAAAGCCTGCATACGGATCATCGGGATCATCCGTCCTGACACAGTTGATAAATACATAACCGCGTGAACGGTAATACTCGATCATGTTCTGTGCCTCACCGGTCGTGTCTGCATAATTAACATCAACGTTCGGGAAGTTCATGGCAAATTCTCCGACATGTCTGAGATTCTTCATGCACAGGATAAATGTATGGAGTTCCTTGTTGATGCGGATGTGTTCCGACAGCACATAGATCATGACGGATGGAACGGAACGGATCCGGGATACGATGTCATATTTGATCTCTCCGGCAGTCAGGATCTGGTCGGGATCACAGGAGAAGATGATGGTCGGAGCCTGCAGGACATGATCAAACAGCGCAGGCGTGATCCTGTGCGCTTCATCGATCAGCACATACCTGTAAGCAGACAGGTCAGGCAGGTCTTCTTCACTGGAACATATGGTAAGACGGTCAAAGGCTTTCATGATCTGCCTGTGTTCGTCCGACAGTTTTCCATAATGCACGAGCAGCACTTCATCTGTCTGTGCAAAGGTGACAGCCAGATCATACAGGAGCAGTGTTTTGCCGGTTCCC
>JAFOMZ010000065.1 GCA_017421125.1 Solobacterium sp. | reverse complement strand
CAGAGCCTTTTTCAGGTACTGTCCCGTCCAGCTTTCCGGAACTTCGGCGATCTCTTCCGGTGTTCCGCACGCGATCACGGTTCCTCCGTTATCGCCGCCCTCCGGTCCCAGATCAATGATCCAGTCTGCGCACTTGATCACATCGAGATTGTGCTCGATCACGATCACGGTATCACCGTTCTCAACGATCCTCTGCAGGATGGCGATCAGTCTCTTGACGTCATCCGTATGCAGTCCGGTCGTCGGCTCGTCCAGAATATAGACTGTTTTGCCGGTCGCCTTCTTCTGGAGTTCACTGGCCAGCTTGACACGCTGTGCTTCACCGCCTGACAGTGTTGTGGAAGACTGTCCGAGCTTAAGATAGCCAAGACCGACATCATTCAATGTCTGCAGACGGTTCCTGATCTTCGGATGGTTCGTAAACAGTTCAAGTGCTTCTTCAGCAGTCATTTCAAGAACATCATAGATATTCTTGCCTTTATAGGTACACTGCAGTGTTTCTTCGTTGTATCTCTTTCCATGGCATACCTCGCACGGTACATAGACATCCGGAAGGAAGTTCATGGAGATCACTTTCATACCGTCTCCCTGGCAGGCTTCGCATCTTCCGCCCTTTGTATTGAAGGAGAAGCGTCCTTTATCATAGCCTCTGAGCCTTGCCTCGGGCGTATGTGCGAATACATCACGGATATCATCGAATACACCGGTATATGTCGCGGGATTGGACCTCGGTGTCCTGCCGATCGGATCCTGGTCGATCTGTACGAGCTTGTCGATGTTGGAAAGTCCCTTGATCTTATCGAACTTACCAGGTCTCACACGCTTCATCCTGCCGATGCTCTGCTGAACAGCCTTCATGAAGACCTCATTGACCAGCGTTGATTTGCCGGAACCGGAAACACCTGTTACCAGGATAAGTTTACCGAGCGGGAACTTGACATTGATGTGCTTCAGGTTATTCTCGGAAGCTCCGATCACTTCCACGGATTTACCCGTGCCCTTGCGTCTTGTCTCCGGAACACTGATGACTTTTCTGCCGGAAAGATACTGTCCGGTAATGGAATTCTCGGACTTCATGATGTCTTCCGGTGTTCCTTCCGCTACCAGTTCTCCGCCATGGATACCTGCTCCGGGACCGATATCTACGATCCAGTCCGCACTCAGCATCGTTTCTTCGTCATGTTCTACGACGATCAGTGAGTTGCCCAGATCCCTCATGTTCTTCAGGGTCGTGATCAGCTTCGCATTGTCTCTCTGGTGCAGACCGATACTCGGTTCATCCAGGACATACAGGACACCTGAGAGTCTTGAACCGATCTGTGTTGCCAGACGGATACGCTGTGCTTCACCGCCTGAGAGCGTACCGGCAAGACGGTCCAGTGTCAGGTAATCAAGACCGACATCCTTCAGGAAGCTCAGGCGGTTCCCGATCTCCTTCAGTACCAGTTCGGCGATCTTGGCCTGTGTTTCTGTCAGCTGCAGTCCGCTGATCCAGTCAAGCGCGCCGGTTACGGACTGTGCGGTAAACTCCATAATGTTCTTGTCTGCCACGCGTACCGACAGAGCCTGTTCGTTCAGACGTTTTCCGCCGCATTTCCTGCACGTATGTTCCGTCATGAAAGAGTGGTACCAGTCCTTGGACCAGGCACTCTGTGTCTCCACATATCTGCGCTCGATCAGTGTTTTCACACCCTCGATATAGTCGTTGCGTGAATACGTGTTTCCGGATGTGCTCGTGATCGTGTAGCGGATCGGTTTGTCACTGCCGTTCAGAATGATGTCCATCTGTTTCTTTGTCAGTGACTTGATCGGCTTGTCCATATCGATCTTATATGCACGGCAGAGAATGCAGAATGTCTGCCATTCGATATTCTCCGAGCCGGCAATATTCTTGTAATAGCGGATGCCGCCTTCATTCAGCGACAGGTCCATGTCCGGTATGAGCAGGTCAACGTCCACCTCTTCCGTAATGCCCAGACCATGACATACATCGCACGCGCCGAGCGGGGCGTTGAATGAGAACAGTCTGGGTTCCAGTGCCGGTATGGAGAAGCCGCAGATTCTGCACGCGTAATTGCTGGAATACAGGTTTTCTTCCTCACCTGCCAGTACAACGACCTTTCCTTCGGCCAGCTTCAGGGCTGTTTCCATGGAATCATGGATACGGCTGCGTGAGTCTGCCTTTTTGATAATCCTGTCAACGACCACATCAATATTGTGACGCTTGTTCTTTTCCAGTTCGATGTCGTCTTCCAGAAGTTTCTGTTCACCGTCTACACGGACACGGACATATCCGTCCTTCTGAAGTTTTTCAAACGTATCCTTGAACGTTCCCTTCTTTTCGGAAACGATCGGGGCAAGGATCGTCAGTCTTGTGCCTTCCGGTTTTTCCCATACGGAATTGACCATCTCGGTTATGGTCTGTCCGGTGATCGGGATATTGTGGTTCGGGCAGTACGGAATGCCTGTCCTTGCATATAACAGACGGAGATAGTCATAGATTTCCGTCACCGTTCCTACCGTGGAACGGGGATTGTTTGAAGTTGTTTTCTGATCGATGGAGATCGCCGGGGACAATCCCTCGATCAGTTCTACATTCGGTTTGTCCACTCCGCCAAGAAACATTCTTGCGTAGGCACTCAGTGATTCTACATATCTTCTCTGGCCTTCTGCATAGATCGTATCAAATGCCAGTGATGTTTTGCCTGAGCCGGACAGTCCGGTCATAACGACCATTTTATTACGGGGAATATCCAGTGAGATATTCTTCAGGTTATTTTCTTTCGCGCCGCGAATAACGATTTTATCCTGCTCCATTTTATTCCTTTCCAGCCGCTTCATGCAGATCTGCCAGCATCTGCCATGCCTCTCTCGGAGACATGTCATCCGGTGATGCCTGCTTCAGCGTGCTGATGATCTCCTCCGCTTTCGGGTCGGTCTTCGTCATCTCGATCAGCTGATAGCTCTGCTGAACAACTCTTTTCTTGGACTCCAGTTCTTTCTG
>JAFOMZ010000064.1 GCA_017421125.1 Solobacterium sp. | reverse complement strand
TTAGGCAGCGGTGTGTTCTACGGATGCACAGGATTGACGTCATTGGTGATCCCTGAAACAGTCACTTCGCTCGGTGACAATGCATTCAAAGACTGCACGAACCTTGAAGAGATCGATATGCCGGCATCCCTTGGCCTGTATACACTGCCTGCATCTGTATTTGAAAACTGTATCTCATTAAAAGAGATCACGATTCCTGACTTTGTCAGAGCGATCGGTAATTATGCCTTCCGGAACTGCACAAGTCTGGAAAAGGTACATTACAACGGCACACTGAGAAATTACATTTACTACGAGAGCTATGCGGTCGGCTACAGTGCATTTGAAAACTGTACATCTCTGACAGAGCTGTCCCTGACATTCAAGCAGAAGGAAGGCATGATCTATCCCGATGCATTCAAGGGAATTCCCGAAGGACTCGTACAGGTGTACGGCATCCCGGGCGGTGCTCTGGAGAGCAACGCTTCCGCCAGAAACTATACCTTCCATCCTGTCGGATTCACTGTTCATTATCTGCCCAACGGAGCAGAGGGCGTGATGGAAGATCAGATCATCGACTACACCGACTACACTCCGGAAACACCTGCAGATCATTTCACACCCAATGCATTTACAAACGGGGACCTGACATTCCTCGGCTGGAACACAAAGGAAGACGGAAGCGGAACGCACTATGACGATCAGGCAGAGATCACGATCGATGTGCCTTCATCCGGTGTCCTCAGCCTGTATGCCCAGTGGGCAAAGAGCTATGACCTCTGGATCGGCGGAAATCTGATCCACAGCAAAAACAAAAACGATATCTCAAACAACGGATACTCGTCTACACCTTCCACTTATGATCCGGATACGAACACCCTGACACTGAACAGCAGTTTCTATATTTACAACTATAATGAGAATCTGGAAGGTGCAGGTCCTGAACGCTACTGTGGTCTGTACTATGCCGGAACCAGAGAACTGACCATTATCGTCAAATCATATGCAGAATTCAGGAGCTCCAGCTACGTGACCATGCCGGATGTCTGTGACCTTTACACAGCCGGACCGCTGAAGGTCGTATTCAGCCCGCAACCAAATTCCTACGGAACTCCGCAGCTGAATCTTCCCAGTACCGGCAGCGGCACAGCAGATAAGTGTTCTGCATATGTCGGAGGCGATCTGACAGTCAGCGGAAGCGGTACAATGACCGTCCGCGGAAGCAGTTCTTCAGAATGACACAGTTACGCGCTCCGCATGGCCGGCGGCAGTCTGAAAGTATCTGGAAAGGCGAGTGTCTCCCTGACCGGAGGTTCTTCCCCTTCAGCTTCCTACGGTCTGTATCTGGACGGCAATACCACACTGCGTACCTCGGGCTGGGACGGTTATCTGGAGATCAGCGGAAACACCGGTGCGATCGGTGCACCTGCAGGCGTGACTCTGAACAGACGCGGCACAGATCCCGATATGACATGTTATGAACAGACCGGATTCTATGGTACGCCCAAAGTCCTGACGGAAACTTCTTATCCTGTCTCCTCACTGTCGGCATACAGGTCCATCCGCGCACTGCCGGTCAACCATGTCATGAAGGTAACACTGCTTGAACCTGACAGGAACTTCATCTACACAGGAAGTGCCGTGAAACCGGGTGTTTACGTTTCATGCAATGGTTCGACCCTGTATGAAGGATCAGACTATACCGTAAAATACAAGAACAACACCAAGGCATGGACCCTGCCCGAAGGCACTGAAAGAGACCAGGAAGGCTTCCTGGAACTGCCCGCAAAGACACGCAAGAGCGCGCCGCAGATCATTGTGACCGGCAAAGGCAACTTCTCAGGCAGTACGACACTGTACTTCGAGATCAGCCGCAAGAGCATCAACCCCGGTGATACGGCAGACGGAACAGTTTCTGTCACAGCAGCAGATTTGACAGTCGTTTCCGGCAGTAAGGCATCCCCTGTCCTGTACTACGGGACAACCAAGCTTTCCACGAAAGACTTTACCGTCAGTCCTGCGGCATCCACGAAATATACGGAAAATACCATTATGACAGTTACCGGCAAAGGCAACTATACC
>JAFOMZ010000063.1 GCA_017421125.1 Solobacterium sp. | reverse complement strand
CTTATCACGATGCCCGGTACTGCACCCTGGCTGCTGTCCAGTGACTGCAGTGCTTTTTTCATTGCCAGAGGGAAAAACCGGTCAGAGGTCTTTTTGACCACAAACCAGATATGCTCAGCCTCATAGGCATCCGGTGCATAATCGATATACGCGGTCAGAAATATGATGCGGCACATCGGAACAAGCTGATTCATCCTCTTGGCCAGTGAAATTCCATCTTCCCCGTCCAGCTCAATGTCAAGGACAGCAATGTCCGGAGAGTAATGATCTTTATCGATCTCAGACAGCAGCTCTTCCGCATTTGAAAACAGCTGTATCAGGTAACTTTGATGTTTCTGATCCAGACAGGATGTGACAAGATCTTCTGCCAGCTTCAAATGTGTGCTGTTATCATCGCATATTGCTATATTGAGTTTCATAAGTGCTCCGTTGTGATCTGCCTTCAGTATAAGTCATTTTGTATGAAATAAGGCCGGAAATACTGCGTATCCCATGACCGGATCATCTGCCTGCACTGATCAACAGGAAAGCGGACCGGATCGACCCGGCCCGCTGTATCGTTTATGATGCTCAGCCCTTGATCTTGTTCTTGAGGATCTTGATCTCACGCTTGGCGGCGTAAGGTCCGATCACCTTGAACTTGTCTTCCGCCTTGATCATTCTTGTGGCTTCCGGAATGTCTCTTGTGAGGTGGATCGCGTCAAACTCACAGCGTACCGTACACATACCGCAGCCGATGCATCTGTTCAGATCGACGTGGGAGGCACCGCAGCTTAAGCATCTGCCTGCTTCTGTGCGTACCTGTTCCTCCGTGAATGGAAGACGTGTATCACTGAATTTGTTGTCCGGTGTTGCGAGTGTATGACCAGGAACCTGGCGCCTGCTCGTGTCATAGGAAGGAAGATGGATATCATCCTTATCCAGTTCAACAAAGTGCCTCAGGTCTCTGGCAATGGTCAGTGAGTTGCCCGGATGTACGAAACGGTTGATGGAATCTTCCGCCTGTCTGCCGGCAGCGATCGCATCGATCGCGAATCTCGGTCCGGTGAATACATCACCGCCGACGAAGATGTCTGCTTCACCTGTCTGCAGTGTGACAGGGTCTGCGACTGCTGTTCCGTTGCGGTTGAGTTCGACCTTGGTATCCTTGAGCAGGTCTCCCCAGATGATGGACTGTCCGATGGACATCAGTACGTGTTCGCAGCTGATCTCGATCGTTTCTTCTTCATCATACTGCGGCGCGAATCTGTGATCCGCGTCATATACGGATGTGCACTTCTTGAATACGATACCTGTGACCTTACCGTCCTTTGTAAGAACTTCCTTCGGGCCCCAGCCATTGCAGATCTCAATATTCTCTGCTTTTGCCTCAGCGACTTCATCAGTTGCTGCAGGCATTTCTTCTTCGGATTCCAGACACAGCATCGTAACCTTGCCGTCCGTGACACGGACCGCAGTTCTTGCGACGTCGATCGCAACATTGCCGCCGCCGACAACTACTACATCACCGTGCAGCTGCTGGCTGTGGTCTCTGTTGACTCTGCGCAGGAAGTCTACGCCTGTTTCAACGCCTTCAGCGTCTTCACCCGGAACACCGGCAAGTCTGCCGCCCTGGGCACCGATTGCTACATAGAATGCTTTGTATCCGTCGTATCTCAGGTCCTGGATGGACATGTCTTTGCCGACTTCAACACCGCATTTGAATTCAACACCCATCTGTCTGAGTACATCGATCTCTGCGTTGATGACATCCTTTTCCAGACGGAAGCTCGGAATACCGTATGTCAGCATACCGCCCAACTGTTCTTTTTTTTCGAATACCGTGACAGGATAACCGTGCTTGCGGAGGTAATACGCAGCACTCAGGCCGGCAGGACCGCCGCCGATGACTGCCACTTTGAATTCATCGTCCCACATACCGCCGGAGTCTTTTTCACACAGCGGTACATATCTGTTTTCTTCCTTGAGTTCCTGGGCTGCGATGAACTTCTTGATCTCATCGATCGCGATCGGTTCATCGACCATGCCTCTGGTACATGCTTCTTCACATCTGCGGTTGCAGATAGCGCCGCATACCGCGGGGAAGGGGTTGTCCTGCTTGATGAGCTTCAGGGCATCCAGGTATCTGCCGTCCTTGGCCATCTTGACATAACCCTGTACAGCGAGGTGTGCAGGACATGCTGTCTTGCAGGGCGCTGTACCGGAATCATAGCAGTTGCGCTTGATGTCTTCACGGTAGTTGGGATTCCAGTTGTCTGCGGACCACGGCGTTTCATCGGGAAGCAGCGTCAGCGGATAACGGACATTGCTGCCGTCTTTTCTGCAGAGTTTCTGACCGAGTCTTGCCGCGCCGACAGGGCAGGCTTCTACGCACTTGCCGCAGGCAACACACTTCTGTGTGTCGACGTGCGCACGGTAAGCGGAACGCACCATGTTCGGTGTGTTGTAGAGTTCTGCAATACGCAGGGCATTGCATGATCCCGGCGAGCAGTTGCAGATACCGACGATCTTGTCTTCACCGTCGATATTGGTAACCTGGTGGACATGTCCGTGACGCTCTGCACGCTTCAGTGTTTCAATGACTTCATCGTATGTACGGTCATGCCCGACGCCGCGGAGCACCATGAATTCCGCAAGGTCGCCGACACCGATACAATAACGGCCTTCAATATCACCGCAGTTCTCACCGCGCATCGTCTGCTGTCTTCTGCAGGTGCAGACGCCGATGGAGTATTTATCATACTTGCTCAGCCAGTGGGAGAGTTTTTCCACGCTGACAGCTGTGCTTTCATGTTCGATCGCTTTCTCGACCGGAATGACATGCATGCCGATGCCTGCACCGCCGGCAGGTACCATCTGTGTGATGTTTTCCAGAGGCATCTGTGTCATCAGGTTGAAGAATGTAGCGAGGCGGGGATGCTGCTGGACGAGTTCCGTGTTGATCATTGCGAACTCGGCACTGCCCGGTACGAAGATCGGGACATTGTACTGCAGGTGATGGTCTGCGTTTTCCCTGTTGCATTCCACAACACCGATCCACATCAGGTGCTGCACGACTTCCTGTGCATGCTCAACAGTCATATCGTTCAGCTTTGCAAGCTCTTCGATATCCTTGTTGGTCCTGCACTTTTTGAATGACAGCATCAATTTGACCTCTTCCTTGGTCAGCAGTTCATCCAGCATCCAGTACTCCGGATCGTCATACCCCATCGTTCCCGTATATTTCACGAGATAACGGTCGGTGATCATATTTCCGAGTTTTAAAACCAGTTTTGCCTTTTCGGGATCCGCAGGTACATAGTTCGGATCGATCTTCATGTTCTCACGATCAAAGGCATTTATCATTCTGTTCTTCTGTTCTTTCATGATATGTTATCTACTCCTGAAATCATTCTATCATGCCGGTGAAGGATTCTTCATACTCATTTATCAATTTCACAGCCTTGGTCAGACCAAATAAAGCGTCATGTATAAATGCGGCTGATCAGTGGAAAAATACCATACAGTTTTGAATGGTCAGACCAGATTGCCGCGTTTGTCCGGATATGAGGCACATTTATGGCAAGTGCGCATTTATGTTATAGTATGCGCATATATGAAAAAGCTCAGTACAGGGAAAACAGACCGTGGATGGCCTGAAGCAGATGGTTATTTTTACCGGGACATGGGATTGGAAAGCCTGTTCCGTACAGGTGTTTTTCTGATCGACCGGGATCATGATACGATCCCCGATACCCGTGCGTATCACATTGAAGTCCCGGATGATCCGTACTGCCGAAAAGCACGGGTACTGCTGGAAAGCAGGCTGGAACAGGAATGCGGCGGCGGAGTATGCACGGAAAGCAGGAATGTGATCCGTTTTACCGGAAACAATGAACCTTCGGTCAGACAAATGATCCATGAAGGATATACAGAGCTGCGTGTTGACGGCAGCGGCGAAGAACTGGTGTCTTTCATGCAGTGCCTGGTGCGTGATTATGACAGATATGAACTCTGTGCCTCCATGGAAGAGATCACCATGCATCTGCGTGATACATTTTCCTGCCGCAATTCCGACG
>JAFOMZ010000062.1 GCA_017421125.1 Solobacterium sp. | reverse complement strand
GGTATCCTGGAACTGTCCTTTTGAGCCGACGCCGACAGAGATGCACATGCCTCTTGCGTATTCACCTGCCAGAATGCATGCAGGATACTTCATGGAGATCCTGGATCCGATGTTTCCGTCGATCCATTCCATGGTTCCTCTTGCTTCGACCCTGGCACGTTTTGTAACGAGGTTCAGGATATTTCCGGACCAGTTCTGGACGCTGGAGTACCTTGCTTTGGCGCCTTCTCCGACGAACACTTCAACGACAGCTGCGTGCATGGAATCCTTGGAATACTGGGGAGCTGTACAGCCTTCTACGTACTGCACTTCAGCACCCTTGTCTACGATGATGATGGAACGTTCGAACTGTCCCATGGCCTCGCTGTTGATTCGGAAATAAGACTGGAGCGGTTTGTCCAGCTTTACGCCCGGAGGGACGTAGATGAAGCTTCCGCCGGACCATACGGCAGAGTTCAGGGCTGCCAGTTTGTTGTCGCTTGGCGGTACGATCGTTGCGAAGTATTTTCTGAACAGATCGGGATACTCTCTCAGCGCGCTGTCGATATCCAGGAAGATGACCCCTTTGGACTGTACCTCTTCCAGCATATTGTGGTAGACGGCTTCCGACTCATACTGCGTCGTTACGCCGGCAAGATATTTGCGTTCCGCTTCCGGAATACCGAGACGTTCGAATGTGTTCTTGATCTCTTCCGGAACATCATCCCAGCTTTTCTCCGTATCTGCCGTAGCTTTCTTATAGTATGTGAAATCCTGGAAATCGATCTCGGACAGATCCGGTCCCCACTTCGGCATCGGCATTTTCTCAAATACATGGAACGCGTTTACGCGGAACTCTGTCATCCATTCCGGTTCGCCCTTGATTTTTGAGATCTGTCTGACGATCTCTTCATTCAGTCCTTTGCCTGTATCAAAGACAGAGATGTCCTTGTCATGAAAACCATATTGATAATCATCCTGGGAAGTCAGTACAGCCTGATCATTCTCACTCATGGGACGCCTCGCTTTCTTCTATCATCTGCTTCATGGCATTCCAGCCGATGGTCGCGCATTTGATGCGGTTGGCCTGCTTGTGGACATTTCTCATCACAAGCGCTTCCTGCAGCAGTTCCGGATCATATTCTTTGCCGTCGACCATGTCGAAATAATTGCGGATGATCTCTTTGGCTTCTTCTACGGTCTTTCCGATCAGAAGATCAGTCATGATGCTGGTGGAGCTTGTACTGATCGTACAGGCTTCTCCTTCAAACTGAATGTCTTCGATCACACCGTTTTCAATCCTTGATTCCACGGTAATGTCATCAATACAGCTTTCCGAAGCCATATGGACGGATCTGTACAGATCTGATCTGGTCAGTTTATGGTTATGCGGATACTGGTAATGATCCATGACGAGTTCCCTTAAGACCATCGGATCACTTAACATTTTTTCTATTTCACTCATGTTTCCGATCCTCCATTAAAACAGGAAACTGATGGCATTTTCCACAGAGATCTCTTTGGCTGCCTCGACAAAACGGTCCACTTCTTCTTTTGTATTGTAGAAGTAGAGTGATGCGCGGATCGTCTGATCTGTGCCGATGACCTCATGCAGGATCTTCGCACAGTGGTTGCCGGAGCGCACAGCGATATCCTTTGTCGCAAGATATCCGGCGCCATCCTGGGCAAACACGCCTTTGGCGTTGAATGTGACGGGTCCGGTCTCGTTGTCCGGGTTATAGAACTCGATATTCTCCAGCTGCTTCATTTTATCGGCAAAGTACTTCCGCAGTTCTTTTTCATATGCGTGGATCTCTTCCATGCCGATGGACATCAGGTAGCCTGCTGCGGCACCGACACCGATCACGCCTTCAATATTCGGAGTACCTGCTTCAAACTTTTCGGGAGCCTGTTTCAGCTGCATGTCCCCGCATGACTGGAATCTGGCATTCATGCCGCCGCCCAGCATCATGGGATCCATCTTCTGCAGCAGGTCGTATTTTCCGTACAGAATACCGACTCCGCCGGGACCGCACATCTTATGTGAAGAGAACGCAAGGAAATCAACATCCAGGTCCCTGACATCGGTCGGTCTGTGCGGAACGCTCTGCGCTCCGTCTACGATTACATAAATACCGTTCCGGTGCGCCAGTTCCGCGATCTCTTTGACAGGCTGAACAGAGCCCAGGACATTTGTAACATGCGCGATCGCGATCGCCTTGACGGACGGATGGATCGCCTTTTCAACATCTTCAATATGGCAAACACCCTGTCTGTCAACGGGTATGTATTCCACTTTGATGCCGAACTCATGTTCCAGGCGGTACCAGGGCAGCAGATTGCTGGCATGTTCGGCTTCCGTTGTGAGGATCACATCCCCTGCTTTCAGGAAGTTATGCGCGAAGCCGTACGCGATCTGGTTCATGGAAGCAGTCGCTCCGGCTGTGAATACGACTTCCTTCGGTTCACAGTTCAGGAACTTTGCGATGGTCTTTCTGGATTCATCGTAATGACGGTCAGCCTCGATGGCGATCGGATAATCACCGCGGTGAACATTTGATGTGCCGGATACATAGAACTCCGTCACTGCGTCGATGACGCAGCGGGGTTTGAATGTTGTAGCTCCGTTATCGAAATAGACAAGTCCCGGATGACTGGAGAACATCGGGAAATCCTGCCTGATCTTTTCCACGTCGATCATAATCTTGCTATCTTTTCCTCCATCTCGCTCTTCAGTCTTTCTTTCAGACCTTCATCATCAATGAATTCGGTGATCGGCATCAGGTAGCCTGTGCTCATCAGCATGATGCTCTGACGCATGCTTAAACCTCTGCTCTGCAGATAATACAGCTGCTCATCATCCATGCGTCCGATGCTCATGGCATGGGATGCCTGGACATCGTTTTCATCGATCAGAAGCTCCGGAATGATCTCGGAGTTCTGTCCTTCTTCAAAGCACAGTGCTCTGGAAGTCTGATGTGACTGGGATGCATACGCACCCTTTACGATCTTTCCGATCGCGTCGATGAAGAAATTGCCGCCCTTCAGGACTACAGCAAAATTCTTCATTTCACCGACTGTATGCGGTGCGTAGTTGACGACTTCCATCCTGGTGTTCTTTTTATCTTCTGCCAGTGTTGCGCTGCTGACCAGTGCATAGGCACCGTTCTGACGCAGTGCGACCCAGACATTGCGCTTTGTTTCTGCGTGATTGCATTCCCCGTACGCGATCTTCAGTGAAGCGTCTGCCATCACCTCATGTGATTCATCCGCCGTGATCGGCGTATCTGAATCATTCCAGAACAGATAGGAAATATCCGCTCCGGCATCGGTAAATGTGCGTATCCTGAGGTTCGGGCATTTTCTGATGCGGATAAATGCCTGGCATTTTCCGCTTCCGCTGAACGTCAGATCCAGATCGCGTTCAGACTCGATCACGTATTCGCTGAACCCATGGGGAAGTGCAATGTCCTGGTTAACATGCACCTCGATCATTTTCCCACCGCCTTCTCGACAGTTTCACGTACCGCGCATGTGCCGATACTGACAGGTACGGGTTTTTCCTCTTTGCGTTCGGGCGTGATCCCGTACTCTTTGTAGATCCAGTCATAGCCTTCCGTATCGATCTTTCTTGCCAGTTCGGCGTCGCCTTCCAGAAGGATCTTTCCGTCTACGAGCACATGTGTGAATTCCGGTTCGATCAGCTCATAGAAACGTTCATAATGGGATACGATGATCAGGCTCATGCCTGTTTCCTGTCTCTGTTTATTGATCGCTCCGGCTACGATCTTCAGCGCGTCTACGTCAAGACCGCTGTCGATCTCGTCAAGCATTGATAAAGACGGCTTCAGAAGCTTCATCTGGACGATCTCATTTCTCTTCTTCTCACCGCCGGAGAAGCCTTCGTTGACGAATCTGTGAGCCAGATCTTCCTTCATGTCCAGTTCCTTGATCGTCCTTTCCATTTCACGGATGAACGAGAACAGCGGGATCGGACGCTCCCTGCGCACATTCATCGCCGCTCTCAGGAAATCACTGTTTGTAACACCCGGGATCTCCTGCGGATACTGCATAGCCAAAAACAGTCCTGCTTTGCTGCGTTCTTCTACCGGCATTTCCAGGATGTTCTTTCCGTCATATTCAATTTCACCCTGTGTCACGACATATTTCGGATGTCCCATGATAGCAGCCAGCAATGTGGATTTTCCGTTTCCGTTCGGACCCATCAGTGCATGCACTTCATTCTCATTGACAGTCAGATTAACACCCTTTAATATCTCGCGGCCTTCGATCTCAACATGAAGATCCTTAATCATTAAACTTTTCATAAGTATAGCCACCCTTCACTTCCGACAGGCATTATAGCATTATTCGTTAAAACAGTGTTGAAAAACGATTATTATATGCCTTGTTCACATAATATTCAGATGATGTTTCGTTTTGTTTCGTTGCAAAGTAAAAATGACTACATTATAATGATTAAGCGCTTTTGAGGAGGAAGTTATGAACGGATTCTTAAAAAAGAACTGGTTCGTTTGTCTCCTGGCATTGATTTTTGCAGGAGTCAGCGTATTTTACATCTATGATACAAATCATGGAAAACTGAAAGGCAAGACTGTCAACGGCGAAGACGTTCTCTACGAGATCAACGCACAGGATGTGACAGCTGCCGGTCTGTATGATTCACTTTACAAAACCTACGGCACTTCAGCAGTTGCTTCACTGATCGACAAAGCGATCGCTTCCGAAGCAGTTGCGACAACAGATGAGATGAAGACAAACGCAGCTGCGCAGGCTGCTTCCATCATAGCCAGCTATCAGTCCAACTATCCGACGGATTACAAGGCTCAGCTCGAAAAGGTCCTGATCCAGATGGGATATACCGGATATGATGATCTGCAGCAGTATCTGATCGATAATGCAAAGCGGAATGAGATCGTCAAACAGTATGCAAGTGATCACTTTGACGAACTGAAGATCCGCAAGATCTCATACATCCTCGTCAAGTTCTCCGAGGATTCCGAGAAGACTGAGGAGCCCAATGAAGATGAGGCAGCGAGAATGAAGGCTGTTGATGACGCGCTTGCCGGCGGCGAATTCGCTGATGCGGCACGTGATCATTCCGAAGACTCATCCACCGCTCCCAACGGCGGTTACCTGGGTGTCGTCGATGTCAACACAACAACACTTGATGAAGCATTCCTGAACGCAGCGCTTGCCCTGGATGAGGGAGAAGTCAGCGACTGGGTATATTCCGAATCATTCGGTTATTTCAGGATCAGAAATGATGCTTCCACGAAAGAAACACTGGAAGCAGGAACTGAGACAACGTCCGAAACAAATGAAGCCGGTGAAACAGAAGTCACTGTCGGAAACGGCCAGTCCCCTTACGAAGAACTCATCGGTTCCTATGACACATCACTTGATGAGATCGCTATGTGGGAAAAAGCCAATGAGATCGGCCTTGACTTCAGCGGCAATGCAGAACTCGAAGCAGCTCTGAAAAAGTATTACACAGGTGAGTAAGGAGGCTTAAGATGAAAAAGATTACAGCAATCTGTTCTGCGGCTATGATGCTCAGCCTGCTGAGCGGCTGCTCCGATGCGACAGCCTCTCTGAAAAACGGCTCGGAAACATTGATGAAAGCCGGCAAAACAGCGATCACAAAGCAGCAGGTATACAACATCATGTATAACTACGCAGGTTCCACACAGGTAGTCAGCGATGCAACAAAGGTCATCACTTCCCAGGAAGTTGAAGTGACTGATGAGATGAAAGAATCTGCCCAGAATACTCTGGACATGTACAAAGCGATCTACAGTGATTCATTCAACGATTATCTGGAAGATTCAGGACTGACGGAAGAAGATTACATCAACGATTATCTGATCCCTTCCCTGCAGGCTGAAAAACTGACAGACCTCTACATCGATGAGTGCTATGACACACTGCTGGACCGTTACAAGCCGATCAAGGCAACTGTTCTGAAATTCTCTGATACAGAGAATGCGAATTCCGCCCTGTCCGCACTGAAGGACGGTACGATGACTGCTGAAGAAGCAGCAAATGAATTCGAAACCGAGTCTACAGGTGATCCCGAGATCATCACGATCGACACGACTGATTATGACTCTGTCGCATTGGCTGCCCTGAGAGCAGCTTCTCCGGATGACGGCTGGATGATCGTATCCGCTTCCTACGGAACAGACGTCTATGTCATGCATCTGGATGAGAACAATACCGACAGCATCAAGGATGAGATCGTAGAATCCTTTGCAGAGATCTCTGATATCAATGATCAGGCGACTGCGCACTATTTTGAAAAGTACGGGTTCCATGTCTATGACATCGATCTTTACAAGGCACTCCGCGACAGCAACCCTACCCTGCTGAGCCAGGAAGTTCCCGTCTCCGCTGAATAAGCATTCTGAAGGTACCTGCGGGTACCTTTTTCTTATGCGCGGGATTATAATATTCACATATCACAGTTAAGGAGGATTACTGTTATGTGTGTATTCTGCGAAATCATCGCCGGAAATATTCCTTCCAGCAAAGTCTATGAAGATGATGAAGTACTGGCAATTCTCGACCTGTCCCAGGTGACAAGAGGCCATACACTTGTTATGCCTAAAAAACATTACGCAAACATTCTGGAGGCAGATGAAGAAACGGCTGCCGCATGTATGAGAGTTATTTCCAGGCTGTCCAGACAGATCGTTAAAAATACAGGAGCTGTCGGTCTTAACGTCCTGAACAACTGCGGAGCATTGGCCGGTCAGAGCGTTGATCACCTGCACTTCCACATCATTCCGAGGTATTCCGAAAAAGACGCTCTTACCTTTGCATTCCATGAGTCCGAAAAACAGGACCTCAACGAAGTGCTTGCAGAGATCACCAAATAATTCATCAAGGACCGCCGGGCGGTCCTTTTTCAATGAAAAAAGCCTGCCGTTTGACAGACTTTACAGTTTATCCATGTATTTTCAGACGTTCGAGCATGACATCCCGTGCTTTGTTTTCCAGGGTATCATCCAGTTCCTGCAGGACGACGTCGCCGTTCCGTTTTTTCAGTGCCCTTCTGATCAGGATATCCGCAATGACTGGATTCTTGGGGAGCAGCGGTCCGTGCATATAGGTCGCCAGTACCTGGCTGTTCATAAACCCTTCATGTCCGGACTTGTACGTGTTTCCGTGTCCGCTCAGTACTTTCGCAAACGGTGATGCGACATTCTGTGTCTGGCCGCCGTGGTTTTCAAATCCGACCGCTTTGAATTTCATGCCGTCCATCTCAGCTTCAACAGCGATATTCCCGATGCATCTGTGATCACGGTCAGCGGCGATCGTATAGTAATCAAAGAATCCCAGACCGTCGATCTTCTGACCATCCTGATCCTTGTAATACTGGCCGAAGAGCTGGTATCCGCCGCAGATCAGCAGGAATGCGGTGTTGTGATCCATTGCGTTTTGGATCGCGTCCCTGCGCTTCAGCAGGTCTTCATAGATCAGATTCTGTTCACGGTCGGCACCGCCGCCCATGAAAAACAGATCATAATCATCGGGATCCCTGTCTTCACCGATCGTACAGGTGTCGACTTCACATTCGATCCCGCGTTTAGCGCATCTTGTCTTAAGCACCTGGATATTGCCTTTGTCACCATAAAGATCCATCAGATCATGGTACATCCAGAGAATTCTGATCTTCATGATTTTGCCTCTTTTCTCAGTATTGCACGTGTCGGGTGCAGTGCTGTATAGGTCGCGATAATATAGCTTTCCAGATTCTGTTCATCCAGCCACTGTACTGCTTTTGTGCTGTTTTCAATGACCGTGATCCTGTCTTCCAGGCCTTCGTATTTCAGTCTCAGCGCCATGTCATAGGCACGCAGACCGCTGCAGATGATATGTCTGACAGACGGATCGTTCAGGCGCTCAAAGTGCGCGTCCCAGATCCACGATACATCATGTCCGTCCTGGTCATTGTCATTCAGGAAGATACATACATTTTTCTCGCCTTCCCTGCCCAGGATGAACTTCAGCACTTCATTGGTGCCTGTCGGGTTTTTGACAAGGTTGATCACGCAGGGCTTTGAAAGTTCAAATGTTTCGTTCCTGCCTTCTTTCAGTTCATAGCTGCTGAATACGGTGTCTGCTTTTGTTTGATCCAGCCCCAGTGCCTTCATCGTGCAGAGAACGCTTGCACAGTTATAGACGGCATAGATCGTATTCAGGAAGGAATGGAATGTATGACTGCCGGCTGTGAATGTACCGTTCCGGTAATCAACGGAATCAACATTCAAGAACGGTGTTATTTCTCCGAAATGATCATACGGACATGCAAATCTGCCGATATGGGAGTACTGATAGTACTCATATTTCAGCGGTCTGCCGCATACGGGGCAGAATTTGCCTTCACTTGCTTCATTAGTGGAAGCTGAACTGTTTCCCGTGCGGGAAACAGAGAAGTAGTGTACCTCTGCCTGCTTTGCGTTTTCACCGATGCGGATGACGTTGGGATCATCTCCGTTCAGGATCAGGTGCCCGGAGAAGTTTTCCGTCACTTCCATGATCTTGCGGATGATCGTTTCCATCTCTCCTGCACGGTCGAGCTGGTCACGGAAGAAATTCGTTACGACCAGGGCTGTGGGATGCAGGTTTTCAAACTGTCTGTATACAGTCAGCTCATCGACCTCGATCACGGCTGCATCTGCCTGGACATTGTAATGGCTGTCACTGTTGACAGCGAGCAGCGTTGCAATGCCGACATTCAGGTTATCCCCTCTATGGTTGTTGACGACCTTCAGTCCGCAGGCACGCAGGGACTCTGCGATCAGATTGCTCGTCGTCGTCTTTCCGTTTGTCCCTGTGACGATCACGACGATCCCGGGCATGTGAAAGCGGCTGATAAATTTTTTGTCCAGTGCAAGTGCCAGACTTCCGGGCAGAGAACCGCCTCTTCCGGCTTTGGCCAGTACTGAATGCATCGTTTTGACAAGACTAAGTGTCAGACTCATATTATTCATTACCCTTTGCTTTGTAGAACTGACGGTTTTCCATTGAGAAGATACGCGGTGTCCACTGACCGGGTCTGACTCCGTCCAGCGCTGTCGCAAGCGTGTTCATCCTTGCGTCCAGATTATCGATCATCGAAAGCACTTCAGCTTCCGGGATCTCCGGGAGTACAGGTGATCCGAATTCATATTTGCCATGGTGGCTGAGGACCATATGTCTCAGCAGAACAGCTTCTTCACTGTCACCGAGTCCGACTTCATCGGCGGCTTCTGCCAGCCATGCATGACCGATGGAAATGTGTCCGAGGAGCCTGCCTTCACTTGTATATTCGGAAGAGATCATTCCGCCGAGCTCTGCTGTCTTGCCCATGTCATGGACGATCGTACCGGCGATCAGAAGATCCCTGTTCAGAAGAGGATACAGCTCAGCGATCTGCTCGGCAAGGGCAGCCATTCCCAGTGAATGTTCGGCGAGTCCGCCCATATAGCTGTGATGGATACGGGAAGCTGCCGGATATTTGTAGAATATATCCCCTACTTTATCGAGCATCGCCTGAACGAGGATCCTGTAATTCTCATTCTTCATGGAAGCGATCAGTTCCTTTACCCGTTCTTCGCTCTGCGCGCGTGAGATCGAGGAGCTTTGAATATATTCACTCAGATCGATCCCGCTCTGATCCAGATCCTGGATCCTGTTGACTCTCAGCTGCAGACTGTGATTGTATTCAAGTACCTCAAAGGATACTTCACATACATGCCCCTGGACGGCATTCGCTTCATCCTGCGGTTTCGCATCCCACATTTTGCCGTCGATCGTACCGCTGTTGTCCTGCAGGATCAGATTCAGGTACGGAGCACCTTTTGATGTTGTTCCTTTGGTACAGCTTTTGATCATTAAATTGATTTTCAGGCGGTCTTTCTCTTTCAGATCTTTAATCTTAGTCATCATCCCACTCCATTTCATCAAGTATTGCGTATATCTCTTCTGCCCGGTATCCCTGCGTGCTGCAGTAACGGAATACTGCATTTCTCAGCTGCGAAGCGCTGTATTTACGCTCATACCGTTTCTTTGCCTTTCTGGCGCATTTGCGGAGATTCTCTGTTTCATCACCGGCTTCATCGCTGAAATCCATTCCGGCGATCGTGTCTTCTATGATATCATTCCTGAACCCGCGCTGAAGCATCTTTGTATGCAGTTTCCGCTTCATCATATTCACGGATTCCCCGCTCAGGCTCCGCTTGATCTTCCCGGCATATTCAGACGCATTCACTGATTCATCGGAACTCCTTTCCGCAAGTTTCTGACGGACCAGTTCCTCGGAAATGCCCTTCTCCCGGAGTTCGCGCAGGATGCTTTCCTCCCCGTGCAGTGTCCTTTTCATGGAGGTGATCCTGTCTTCTGCATAACGCTCATCGTTGACCAGACCGCGCTCTTCCAGAAGTCCGATCACATGGCTGATCAATTCATCGGAATAATCTGTTTCCTTTTTCATCCAGTCGGACAGCTCCTTTTTGGAGCGGTCCCTGGCAGCCAGTTTCCGGATGCATTTCTGATATGCACGGGCTTCTTTTTCCTTCTGCTTCAGTTCTTCGATCTTGGTATCGGAAATACGCAGGCCTGTGCGCAGACCTTCATTCATGTATTCATCCAGCATCAGGAGCAGCCTTGTCTCCTCTCCGCTCTCGGAAGATATATAGATCTGCACGAAATTGTCTTTGACTTCGATCTCTTCGATGACATTCATATGACTGTAAAGTTCGATCGCAGCTTCATAGACTTTCATTGCGCGTTCGTAGAAGATCTCGCTGCTCAGGGGCTTGACCTGCTCGCAGCAGGCACTGCTCATCCGGGAAAGCTGTTCGTCATTGAGCTGTTCGAATTCTTTCAGGCGTTCTGCGAAGTCCTGTTCGTTTTCAAAATACCAGCCTGTCTTTCCGGGGATCAGGAGTTCATCCAGGACCTCATCATGGCGCGCGAAAAGAGGCAGCCCGGAGGCCATCGCTTCCGCGAAGGTCATTCCCTGTGTCTCACTTGTAGAGGCCGAAATAAAGGCGTCTGCAGCTCTGTAATAGTCCGGTACTTCAGACTGCGGCTGTTTCCCGGCAAAAGAAACGATGTGCGTCAGGCCCAGGTCCTTGACCATCTGCTGCAGTTTTTCTTCATCAGGGCCGCCGCCGACGATCAGCAGCGTGCTCCTGCAGCCCTGTTCATGCGCGAGTGCCAATCCTCTGATGATCAGGTCGATCGCCTTTTCTTCGGCGATCCTTCCGACAAATATGATCATTCGCTGATCGGATGAGAATCCGGCTGCAGTGCAGATCTGCGCGGTACGTTCCGGATCATGCAGTTCCGGTGAAAACCTTCTGAGCTCCAGTCCTGTCGGTACGATATGGAGGTCTGTCTTGACGTTGTATTTTTCAAGAAGTTCTTTTGTCTTTTTGCTTGGAACGATGACTTCCAGCGCAGAGTCCCCGAACATCTTCGAGAATTTCACAACTGCTTTTTTTGCCAGCTCATCAACTGTTTTGGAATTGATCAGGTTGATGTAATGTGTGTAATCCTCATAAGTCGTGTGATATGTACATACGATCGGTATGCCTATCTGTCTGGCACAGATACGTCCGAATATACCGACGCCAAATTCTGTCTGAGTATGGATCAGATCAAGGTTCAGCTTTCTGATCTCATGCATTGCGTTGAGATGCAGCGGTGTAGTAACAGCATAGCCGTACAGTTTTTTGACTTCTACTCCTGCAAGCCTCAGGACACGGTGTCTTTCATCCCATTCTGAAAAACCGATCCCTGCCCTTGTCGCTACCACATAAACATCGTGGCCGTGTGCTTCAAGTTCTTTACGCAGGATCTCCGTACTGTTGGCGACACCATTGACGTCCGGTATATATGTGTCTGTAAACAATCCGATCCGCATCAGTTTTCCTCCTTCGTCAGATCTGTGCGGCAGAACTGGCAGGATCTGACTATGCAATACTTATGCCTCCTGTACCGGCTGCTGAATGCCGTATCCCGCAGATGCATGCATCAAAAAAACGAAGCACCCGTACCGGAAGCGATTGATACAGTCTATTATACTTCAAACAGGGACTGTTTTGGCATCTGCCGTGCACAAAGGCACATGATTCTTTCCGTATCAGGCATTTCATTGGAAAATAGGCAATAAACTGGCATCGCACATATTCATGTCATGATTTTAGATATGCTACAATAAATTCATAGGAAAGTAGAGGATATAATTTATGAGTTTCCCTAAAGGATTTTTATGGGGCGGCGCAGTAGCGGCAAACCAGCTTGAAGGTGCCTGGCTTGAAGACGGCAAGGCTCCGAACGTCACGGACATCATGGTCGGTATCGGCTCCAGAGATCCCGGTCTGAAATGGAATGAAGAAACAGGCAAATGGGAAATGTGCCTGGATCCCAACAAAGTATACCTGAGCCATGACGGTATCGACTTCTATCATCGTTACAAGGAAGACCTTGCGCTGATGGCCGGAATGGGATTCAACTGCTTCCGTACATCTGTTGCATGGGGCCGTATCTTCCCGAACGGTGACGAAGAAGTACCGAACGAAAAAGGTCTGGAGTTCTATGACAACCTGTTTGACGAGATGAACAAGCTTGGCATGGTACCCTGCATCACGCTCTCCCATTACGAAACTCCCCTCCACCTGCTCACAGAATACGGCGGATGGTCCAACCCGAAACTGATCGAATTCTGGAAGAGATATGTAACAACACTGTTTACACGCTATAAGGGCAAGGTAAAGTATTGGCTGACATTCAACGAAGTCAACGCAATGCTCAGGAACCCGTTTGTTGCGGCAGGTATTCTGAATATCGATGACCCAAAGGATAAGAATGATCCGATCGGTTCCATCACACAGAAAGAGATCTGGCAGGCATATTACAATATCCTTGTTGCAAATGCATGGACAGTCAAACTCTGCCATGAACTGGATCCTGAATCACAGATCGGCAATATGATGACAGCTTCCGGAACTGCTACATATCCGGATGACTGCAACCCTGACAATGTCTGGGGTGCACTGCAGACACAGCGCATGGCGGTCTTCTTCATGTGCGATCCGATGGCTCTGGGTGAGATCCCGGGTTATGTAAAGCGTATCTGGAATGAGAACCCTGATCTCGAACCGAAGATGGACGAAGAAGGTCTGAAGCTCATCAAAGAGAACACGATCGACTTCATCTCTTACAGTTACTACCGTTCCGCGGTCTTCGCTGTTGACGCTCAGATGACCAGCAACACCGGCGGCATTAAGGGCAAAGGCAATCCTTACCTGAAGGAATGCAGCCCGCAGCCGTGGGCATGGCCGGTAGATCCGAAGGGTCTGCGCTACACCATGAATGTTCTGAACGACCGTTATCATCTGCCGCAGTTCATCGTTGAGAACGGCATCGGTCTTGATGAAAACCTTGATGAAACCGGACACATTGATGATCCGTTCCGTGTCAGATATCTCGAGCAGCACCTGCTCCAGGTACATGAAGCGATCAAGGACGGTGTTCCCTGCATCGGTTATCTGTGGTGGGGTCCGATCGATGTTGTCTCTGCCGGCACAGGTGAGATGAAGAAACGCTACGGTTTCGTGTATGTTGACAGATTCAATGACGGACACGGTACACTCGAGCGCGTCAAGAAGAACTCCTATGACAGATATAAGGAGATCATCGAATCCAACGGCGAGATCCTTCTGAAATAAGCAGATCAGAAACATTCAAAGATCCGGGCGCAATCTGCCTGGATCTTTTCCATGATACTTGTTTATCCGATATATGTTCTGAAAGAAAAAGGGATGCGGTGCCAATGTCATTAAGTTAAGACATTGATAAAACCCGAGAGAAAAGGTTTCATTGGAATAGACCAATGAGGCCTTTTTTTCTTGAGGAACTCAAAAAAAGACTTGACACGAAAACAAGCCGGTTTTTTACATAATCCGAAG